>JAFDYG010000009.1 GCA_018267545.1 Bacteroidota bacterium | reverse complement strand
TCAGATCATATCGCAAAGCCCGCTCCGTCAGGTCTTTATCGTTCCTGCCCTGGAGGACCTTTTCGAAGGCTGTTCGGGACTTGTCGATATTCTTGGGGTCGCCGAGGCCATTATTCAGGATCTTAAAAATCAATTTATCGCCTTCCTCGCCATACTTCCCCATCAGGGTATCCAGCTGCTCCATTGCAGGAGTCTCGAGGGGTTGAAAGCCATACAATTCAAAAACGCCCCGGATCGTATCGAGGATATATTTACGCTTGCGGACGACGGCGGGGCCGAAGTCCCGGGTGCCTTGGGGAAGGGATGGTTTATTGCTCATTATTTGTACTTGGCGATGATGCGGTCGGCCGCCTCATCAATCATCTTATATACTTCGTGATAGCCCGTTTCGGGACCATAATAGGGGTCGGGGACGTCTTCGTTCCGGCCCGGATTCAGCTCGTTCATCAGCAGCCCGGCCTTTGACGGGTCGTAGGCCTTTCCTGCGACGCGGCGGATATTGTCCAAAACGTCACCCGCCAGCGCGTAAATCTTGTCATACTGTTGAAAATCAGCGGCGGTGAACCGGCGGGCGCGCTGGGCGCTGATATCGATTCCGTTCAGCCGGCTTACTTTTTGGGACAAATGATGGGGGGCCTCTCCGATGTGGAAGCCGTTGGTGCCGGCGCTATCCACCTGCCAGTCGAGACCGGCCGCGTCGGCTTTATGCTGGAGGATGCCCTCTGCGAGCGGGCTCCGGCAGATATTGCCCAAACAAACCATCAGGATTTTCATGGGCGCAAAGGTACGATGGGGCGGGCAAATTCCGGGCAGCCGACCTGCGATTATGGAAATGAGCCCCCTAAGCATCTTATAATATGTGACCAAAACCCGGGGACTGGTCACACATTAATAGGAAATTAATAAGTAATCTACCCGATGCAGGTTGTCATTTTTAAGGCAAATTTGTTAATTTGCCCGACCATTAAATTAAAACAGGACGGTTTAAATGGAAAATGAGGATCAGAATCGCCGAAGACAGGAGTATTCCCTGCGACGTGCGATCATGGATTATGGCATCGGAGTTATCATAATGGGCATCGGGGTTTTCTTACTGCTAGCGCCAAAACTGCGCGTTGCGGTCAACGTCGACGATTTGAACCGCTATATGCTATCGGGTCTCTTTCTGCTATATGGAGCCTTCCGCATCTACCGCGGAAGAAGAAAGGATTACTATAAATAATAAGTTAGTCCCCGGAGAAACATAAGTAATGTATGAAAGGTAAAGGTATTCTGACTGGATTTGCATTTTGTTTTCTGTTGGCCGGCTGCGCGAGCAAGCCGGACGTCAAACAGGAGACGCCTAACTTCGGGACCATCAACATCAGCGTCGACGAGTCTTTCAAACCCGTCATCGACTCCCAGATCAAGGTCTTCGAGTCTTCTTTCCCCGACGTCCACATCATTCCTCACTATAAGCCCGAGGCGCAATGCCTGCGTGACCTGACCACCGACAGTACCCGGATGATCCTGGTGACCCGGCCCCTATCGCCCGATGAGGAAAAGTTCTACATCGACTCCTTTCACGTAACGCCTTCGGTGGCCCCGCTGGCATACGACGCCATTGCGGTGCTGACCAACCCTGCTTCGAAGGACTCGGTTTTCGAAATCGCCGACCTGCAAAACCTGTTAAGCGGGAAGAACACGCAGCACCAACCCGTGATGGATGGTCTTTCTGCTACGAGCACCGTCCGCTACGCGATCGACTCGATCCTGAAGGGGCAGCCCCTCGGGAAGAACGTCACCGCGGCAAAGTCTAGCGAAGAGGTGGTCAATTATGTGGCGAATAATCCCCGCGCGATCGGTTTTATCGGTGTAAGCTGGGTGGCCGATAAGACCGTACCCGGTGATACCAGCTTTCTGAAGAACGTCAAAATTGCGGCGATACGGTGTACGAGCTGCGGTGGTCCGACATATGTTCGCCCCTACCAGGCAAATATTGCACTCAAAAGGTACCCGCTGGTGCGGAGTTTGTATTATATCCTAAAAGAAAACTTCAGAGGAGTGGGGAGTAATTTCGCCAATTTCCTGCAGTACGAGCGCGGACAGCTTATTTTCAGTAAAGCCTATTTATGGCCGGCAAAAATGAGTTTTATCATCAGAAATTCGGAAATAGATCAAAAAACGCCTTAAAATTTAAAGATTTTAAATTAGGCTCCGCCTAATCGGGGATCATATATTTCACATAATGTTAAACCAGATTTCAATAAATTTACACACTTCTAAACAAGTCTAAGTAATGAACAAAATGCGATTAAGCTTACTGGTGGCAGGCGTTGCAAGTCTCTGCAATGTGGCTTTTGCTCAAACGGTGGATCAGGGGAAGAAATTCCTGTACTACCAGCGGTATAAGAGCGCAAACGATGTTTTTGACAAAGTTCTGGCTTCTAATCCTAACAATATAGATGCTGTGTACTGGAAAGGGCAGACGTTGCTGGCTATGAAAGATTCCGTAGGCGCGGGAGACCTGTACTCCAAGGCGCTTACTACCAATGGAAACGCCCCGATGCTGCTTGCCGGCATGGGTGGTGTAGAGCTGCGGAACCACAAAACCGCCGACGCCAAACAACGCTTCGAAACGGCTATCAGCCTTTCGAAAGCCAAAGATATCAATGTTCTCAACGCGGTTGCCGATGCCAACATCGACGCACGCGACGGAGACGCCGCCTATGCAATCGAGAAGCTCAACCTGGCCACCCAGATCAAGAACTTCAACGTTGCCGAAACCTATGTGCTGATGGGTGACGCCTATCGCAAGCAGATCGACGGTGGTAATGCGGTTCAGTCCTATCAAAAGGCGCTGACCCTCGACCCGAAGAATGCAGAGGCGAAATACAAGATCGGCCGTATCTACGAAACGCAGAACAACCCGGAATTCTTCCTTCCGGCTTATGAGCAGGCGGTCACTATGGACCCCAACTATGCTCCTGCTTTCTACGAAATGTACATCTACTACTTCAACCACGGTAACGTACAGAAGGCTACCGAGAACCTGGACAAGTATATCGCCGTAGCTGACCCCAGCCCCGCGGTAGACTATGACCGTACCTCGATTCTGTGGATCTCCAAGAAATACGACGAAGCGATTGCCGCTTCCAAAAACTATATCTCTACGCTGGCTGACAAGGCCGATCCCCGCTACTACAAGCTGATCGCCTACTCTTACGACAGCAAGGGTGACTCCGTTAACGCAAAGGACTTCATGACCCAGTACTTCTCCAAGCAGAAGCCCGAAGGCTTTGTTCCGAAGGACTACTCCTTCTACGCTTCTCTGCTGGCTAAGTTCCCCGGTAACGAAGCCGACGTAGCCAAGAACTATCAGCTGGCTATCGACAAGGACACCGTCCTGGCCGACAAGCTGGACATCATCAAGGAAGCCTCTGCTACGGCCAAGGCGCGGGGTGACAAGGCCGGCTATGCCAACTGGCTGGGTGTAGCTTATACGATGAATAAGAACCCCAACCAGAATGACCTGTACAACTGGGGCTTTGCGCACTACTCCGCAGGTAACTACAAGACTTCCGACAGCATCTTCTGCGGCATCTATGAGTCGAAATATCCGGCCGAAATCTTCGGTTACCTCTGGTGTATGAAGTCCAAGGTCGCCATGGATGATTCCACCGGCTCCCAAGGTCTGGCCGTTGACGCCCACATGAAGCTGGCTGAAGTAGCCCGTGCCCTGGATTCCACGGCAAAGGCCGCTAACTCGCCCGACTCCATCAAGTACAAAAACACGATCATCGGCTCTTATTTCGCCCTTGCTCAGTATTATAATGACATTAAAAAAGATAAGGGTGCGGCCGTAAGCTGGCTGCAAAAAGTCCTTGAAGTGGACCCTACTAACACCACGGCGGACAAATTCGTCAAGGCCTTGACAGCGCCGCCACCTCAGCGCCAGCCTGCAAGACCCGCTGGGGCTACGAAGCCGAAGCCGGGCGGAGCGAAGTAGTGTAATAAGCCTAATATAACTGAATGAGCGGCCCGGAACGTTACCGGGCCGCTTTTATTTTTCTTTAAAAGCCGCATTTCCAACATATAAAATGTTGGAATTTCGCATACCTGGCTTATTTTTGCCGTTGTAATACTTTAAAGTATGGACATCTTTTTACTTCAGGCCAATACCCTTGCGACCGATTCTAATCTAAATAATTCCTTCAGTTATTTCCCCATCGGTGTCCAATTACTGTTCGCTTTAGGATTTGTCGGCTTGGTCCTCGGTGTTACCCATATTCTCGGCCCCAAGCGTAAGACGGCCGAAAAATTGCAGAACTTCGAAAGCGGCATCGAGGGGGTCGGGAATGCCCGTCATCCCATGGCGATAAAATATTTTCTGGTAGCAATCCTTTTTGTGCTGTTCGACGTGGAGGTGATCTTCTTCTACCCCTATGCGGTTAACTTCCGCTTTCTGGGATGGTCGGGATTCCTCGAGGTTTTGCTATTTGTTGGCTTCTTTTTAGCAGGTTTTATATATATCATCAAGAAAGGAGCCCTGACCTGGGAAGACTAAGATTAAGAGCCTACCTGGGGAAGACTAACAATATTGCTAGCCGTTTGTTGTTTAAGGTATAGGATTTAAAACATTACACTATGGCACGTCCGGTAAGGTTCAACGTTCATCCCATTCAAGCGGATG
>JAFDYG010000099.1 GCA_018267545.1 Bacteroidota bacterium | reverse complement strand
TGGGCGGAGAGGCGGATGTCGGCTTGCAGGTCGGTCAGGGTTTGTGCGATCTTGTCGGGGTCTTCTATTTTTTCCAGGATCTTCTTTCCTTCTTCGACGCGGCCCTTGCTGATGAGCCAGCGGGGTGTTTCGGGGAGGAAGAACATACCGATGAGCAGGACCAGGGCGGGGATGAAGCCGACGAGGAACATGAGGCGCCAGGACTCGGGTTTTGTGTCGTTGGACAGCCAGTAGTCGGTGATGTAGGATAAGAGGATGCCGATCGTGATCATGAGCTGGTTGAGCGTCACGAGGGCCCCTCTTATTCTTGTTGGTGAGATTTCAGAGATATACATGGGTACGACGTAGGACGTGATGCCGATGGCGAAGCCGATGACGATGCGCATGGCGATCAGCACGTTGATGTCGGGTGCATAGGCGCATCCGAAGGCGCCGATGGTGAAAATGGCAGCGTTGATGATGATCATGCGTTTGCGGCCGGTCAGGTCGGAGAGTTTGCCGCTGACGACAGCGCCGAGCACCGCGCCGATGAGCACGGTTGTGGTTATGAGCTCGACGCTGCTGTCGGGCAGGTTCCAGAATTGTTTCAGGAAGGGTAGGGCGCCGGAGATGACGCCGGTGTCGAAGCCGAAGAGAAGGCCGCCGGTAGCTGCGATTACGGCCGTCATCAGTACACTAGATTTTAAGCGCATAGTTTTTTGTTTAGAAACCGGGATTTTGCTTATATAGTCCCTTGCTGTAATTTATTTGATTCAAAGGTATCGGCAAGTATTCGTCGCGTCCTTTTGTGAATTTGGCCGTTTTTAGATAGCTGCGTTTCGACGATTCGGATGCGAAGTAGTTATTGAGATATGTATCGGCGATGCCCCATCTGACGAGGTCGAAGAAGCGGTTGCCTTCGAGGGCGAATTCCAGGCGTCGTTCAGTACGGAGGGCTTGCCGGGCGAAGTCCTGGGTCCAGGTGCAGTTGACGCCGGGTTTATAGGTGTCGACTTTGTAGTTGGAAGTCGCGGAGCCATTGGCCTGTTTGAGTCGGCTGGTGCTGGAGCCGGCGCGCTGGCGGACCTGGTTGATCAGGGGCAGGGCGTCGTTGGGTCTGTTCAGCTCGATCAGGGCTTCGGCTTCCCAGAGCAGGACGTCGGAGAACCTGATCAGCTCCCAGTTTTTGGAGCTGGACATAAAGGGCGGAATCTTTTGGAAGGACGGGTCGTCGGCTGCTACGGCGCCTTTCAGCTCGGAATAATAGCCATAGATGGCGGGGGCGCGGGCCCAGGTCTTTAGATAGACGAAGTTCGGCTCGTATTTATAGGGGTGACCGGGGATGGCTACGCTATGGTCGAGCCGTGGGTCGAAGGTTTGGGTAAGGAAGTCGGAGCCTTCGAGTGCGTCGGTATTGTTATAGCCGGTGAACATGGGCAGGCCGGTTGTCGTTTCGGTCTTGAAGGAGTTGACGAGGTCCTGGCTGGGGATATGCTGCCAGCAGCAGCCGAACTCCTGGTTCATCGGGTAGATGAGGGAGTGGCCCATGTCGATGCGGCCGAACTGGGTTCCGTCGTTTTTGGAATATTGGATGGCGAAGACCGATTCGGGTCCGTTTTCGGTTGCTGTTAGGAAGTTATCGCCGAAGTCGGTGGCGAGCTTATAGCTGCTAAAATTGATGACGCTGTCGCAGAGTGTGACGATCTGGCTGAGCTTGGCCTGGTCGATGCTCGTTACGGCGTGCTGGTCGTTTTGTTTATAGGCCTGGTAGAGGAGGGTCTTGGCGAGATAGGCCAGCGCGGAGTATTTAGTCGGGCGGCCCTTGTCCGATTGTGTTGCCGGGAGTGAGTTGGCGGCGGAGCGGAAGTCTGCGGCGATGAGGTCCCAGAGCTGGTCGCTGGAGAGCTTGTCGTTGGATACGGTGATATATTGGTCCTCGGGCAGCTTCTCGTCGATGTAGGGGATGCGGTTCCAGAGGATCTTGAGCATGAAATAATAGTTGGCTCTCAGGAATTGCATTTCGCCGATGCGCTGGGTTTTTTGCGGATAGGAGGCGGAGGCTACGTTTTCAATTCTCAGCAGGGCGTTATTTACGCGGGCGATGCCGTTGTAGAGCTGGGCCCACATCTGGTCGGTAAGACCGTTCGTGTTCTGGTTGGTCACGAAGGTTTCGTAGTCGTTCCATTCGCTGTTGTCGCCGACGCCGTCGCCGCCTTTGTAGGCGTCGCCGCTGCGCATGCTGCCCCAGGGCCAGAGGCTGTTGGAGGTATGGAGGTTTTCGTTGCCGAGAGACGAGTAGGCAGCGATGACCATCTTTTCGATGTTTTCGGGTGTGTTGAGCTGGTCGCCGTCGATAGAACCCTGGGGTTGCTGGTCGAGTGTTTTTTTACAGGCGCCAAGCACGCTGATCGCTAATATGATGGGTATGATATGCTTTTTCATTGTAGTAATCGTTTAGAATGAAAGATCGAGACCAAGGGAAGTGATGACGGGTATGGGATAGGCTCCTCCGGGGATTTCCGGGTCGGCGGCGGTGTAGTTGCCGGACTTGATCGTGAAGAGATTGGTCGCCTGGGCGTATATCCGGGCGGTGTTTATCTTCATCCCGCGTAGTGCGCTTTTGAGGTTGTAGCCGATCTGGAGATTTCTCATCTTCAGGTAAGAGCCATTCTCCATGAAGTAAGTCGAGGTCCTGCCTTCGTTGTTGCGGTCGACGAGAGTGAGAGCGGGTACGCTGGCGCCGGTGTTGGTGGGGGACCATGCTTTTAGCACGCGGGTGCCCCAGTTGGTGCCGGGCCAGAGGGAGGAGAAGTCGGTGTAGGTCTTGTACGTGTTATACACCTGTATTCCTTGTACGCCCTGGAGGAAGGCGGCGAGGTCCCAGTTCTTGTATTTCAGGCTGACGTTCACCCCGTAGGTAAAGTCGGGGTTGCCTTCGGTGAGGAAGCGGCGGTCGTTGGCGTCGACCTTGTTGTCGCCGGTGAGGTCGGCGAAGCGGATACGGCCGATGCCTTTGCCGGGCTGGTCGGGGGAGTGGTCGACGTCGCTCTGTGAGGTGAAGAGACCCTGGGCTACGTAGCCGAAGGTGGCGTTGATGGAATGACCGAGGATGGTTTGGGTGGAACCGTTACCGGCGTAGGCTGTGAGGACTTCGGCCGGAAGTTCTGTGACTTTGTTTCTGAAGGTCGCGAAGTTGGCGCCGATCTGGAGCTGCCAGTCTTTGCCGATGGTGTTTTGGTAGTTGGCGGCGATTTCGATCCCTTTGTTCTGCATGCTGGCTCCATTGAAGGTCTTTGTACCGCCTTCGCCGATGATGGCGAGGTAGCCGGGAGTGATCAGGATGCCCGAGGTTTTCTTTATGAAATAATCGATCGAGCCGGTGATTTTCTGTTCGAGGAAGCCGAAGTCGACGCCGATGTTGTGCTCGTGGGTTTCTTCCCATTTCAGGTTGGGGTTGCCCTGTAGGATCTTGACGAAGCCGGAGGGCAGGGTGCCGGTGCCGCCGCCGGAGATATCATAGGCGGTGCCGCGGTCGGCGTCGAAGGTGTTGTTGGTGCCGTAGATTGCGCTATAGAGCGAATAAGTGGCGTAGTTGCTGATCGACTGGTTACCGGTTACGCCGTAGTCGTAGCGGAGCTTGAGGTCGGAGATGATGGGAATGTTCTTCATGAAGTCTTCCTCGCTGATGCGCCAGCCGAGCTGGCCGGAGGGGAAGACTCCGTAGCGGTTGTTCGCGCCGAATCTAGAAGAACCGTCTCTTCTGATCGTGACGGCTGCGAGGTACTTGTTGTTGTAGACGTAGTTTACTTTTCCGAAGAAAGATTGGAGTGAATAGGCGCCGCCGTTACCTCCGTTGAGGATATTGCTCGAACCTGCGTCGAGGTAGGAATAATCAATGGTTTCGAGGGCGTAGCCTTGCCGGCTGGCGAAGAAATTCTGGTTGATGAACTTCACCCATTCCTGGCCGGCGAGGAAGTCGAATTTGTGCTTGCCGGTCGTGAAGTTATACGTAAGGGTGTTCTGCCAGATGAGGTTGCCGTCGTAATTCTGAGAATTGTTGACGAGGTTGGAGGGGTCGGAGAGGAAGCCGGAAGTATAGGACTTGCGGAGGGTACGCTGGTAGGTTCCGTCGTAGTCGATGCCGAAGTTGGTCCGGAAGTGGAGTTTTGGAATGATCGTGAGGTCGGCGTATGCGGAGCCTACGATGCGGCCGAAGTAGCTTTTGTTTTGTTGGTTGTCCATGATGAGCCGGACGGGGTTGTGCCGGTCGGTCATGCCGGGTGCGGGGCCGCCCCAGCCGCCGGTGACGGTGTGGACGGGGACGATGGGCTGCTGGACGAGGGCGGTGAACAGGACGTCGTTGATGGGGATCAGGGCGTCCTTTACAAAGGTTGCGCCGAGGTTTTCACCGACTTTTAGGCGGCCGTCGAAGAAGCTGTAGTCGGTATTGAGGCGAAGGATAGCTTTTTTGATATTGGTCTGTCTGACGATCCCTTTGTTGTCGTAATAGCTTAGGCCGAAATAGGTATTTCCTTTTTCGCTGCCGGTGGAGAAGGCGACGTTATAATTTTGGATAAGCGAAGTTTGGGCGATCTCGTCGAACCATTTTGTGTCGGCGGAGCGCATGGTCTTGGCGGCGTCGATGAATTCGGGGAGGATGACCTTGTTGAGGGTAGGGGAAGTGAAATTGTTGTTCCAGTCGTACTGATAGATCTGGTTGTTGTTGGGATTGGAGCCGTCGTTGACGGAAGCGCGCCAGTAGGCTTCACCGCGCTGCTGGGTATTGAGCATGGACTGCTTGCTATTGTAATACTGCAGCGAGCCGTTGCTGCTGATGTCGACGCGGCTGACGCCTTTTCTTCCCTTTTTGGTGGTGATGATGATGACGCCGTTGGCTGCTCTCGAACCGTAGATGCTGGCGGAGGCGGCGTCTTTGAGAACCTGGAAGGACTCGATGTCGTTTTGGTTGATCTCTTCGAGGCCGCGGGTGGTGGGGATCCCGTCGATTACGTAGAGGGGGTCGTTGTTGTTGAGAGTACCGATGCCTCTGATGCGGACGGTGGCTCCGCCTTCGGGTGCGCCGTTGGTGGTGATGTATACACCGGGTATGCGGCCTTGCAGCGCTTTGGTGGGGCTGCCGAGGGGGATGTCCTTTACCTCTTTCATTTCGACGACGGATACGGCGCCGGTGAGGTCGGCCTTTTTCTGGGTTTGGTAGCCGAGGACGACTACTTCGTTGAGGTTGCCGGGGGTATACTCCATCGTTACGTTGATTGGGGCGGTGCCGCCTTTGTAGACGTAGATGAAGGATTGCATGCCGATGGAGGAGAAGGTAATGGTTTGGTTGACGGCTGCGGTGATGGTGAAATGGCCGAGGCTGTCGGTGGTGGTGGTTTGATTGTTTGTTTTGACGGTTACACCGGCGAGGGGGCCGGCGTCTTTTCCGGTGACTGTGCCCGTTATGGGTTGCAGCTGCTGCGCAGTTATTTGCAGAGCGGTTGCGGTGAATGCCAGAAGAAAGAAGAAGAGTTTCATATGTGGCAATGGTTTTAAATTCTCATAAATAAGTTGGTTTGGGTGTTCTTTAAACGTTTAAAGAACTAGGGGAAGTGATGGGCTTGGAAGAAGGTTGACATTTTGTTTTAAACGTTTAAAGTGGTTGGTAAAAAAATTTTATTGCTGGTTTGTGGGCGGCGCGCTAGGGTTCGCGGCAGCTTTTTCCGGGGACGAATTCGGTCGGCAGGAAAATTTGGTTGATGACTTTGTCTTTATTGATTAGATCGAGCAGGGTGGTGACTGCTATTTTTCCCATCTTTTCGAGTGGTTGCCGGGCGTGGGATACGGGGCAGCTGAAGAGCTCGAATGCTTCGGACTCGTCGAAGCTGAAGACGGACAGGTCTTCGGGGATTCTGATTTTTTGTTTCATGATCTCCTTTAGGCCGGCGATGGAGAGACGGTCGGTGGCGAAGAAGATGGCGTCGCATTTTTGGACGGCGGTAAGGTCGTGGATGGCCTTTTTCATGTCGCTCTCGACGTGGCCCGAGCGGATGAGGGGGGACCATTCGTGGTGGTGGTCGATGCCGTGTTCTTTTAGTGCAGCGGTGTAGCCCCGGGTACGTTCGAGCAGGTTGGTGAGCTTGCTTTGGTAGTTGACGAAGGCGATTCTTTTGTGACCGTGGCGGATAAGGTGGACGGTGGAATCGTAGGCTGCTTTATAATTATCCAGCAGGATGGTATTGGCCAGGATGCTGGGGAAGTTACGGTCGATGAGGACGAAGGGTATTTCGGATTTTTGCAGGGCTTTGATGGAGGGCTCGGAGTTTTCGACGGGGACGAGGATGAGGCCGTCAACCTGGTGGTTGATGAGGACGTTGACGAGCTCGTGGAATTTTTCTTTGCTTTCGTTGCTGCTGCCGAAGATGACGGTGTAGTTGCTGCGTTTGGCTTCGGATTCGATGGCGCGGGTGATGCCGGAGCTGAAGCGGTAGTTGATGTCGGCGACGACGAGGCCGATGGTGTTGGATTTATTTGTCTTTAGGCTTTTGGCCAGCTGGTTGGGGCGGTAGTTGAGTTCTTCGGCGGTCTTGCGGATTTTTTCGGCGATTTCTTTGCCGACTTGTTTTTCTTCGGCCTGGCCGTTGAGGACGTAGGAGACGAGGGCGACGGAGACGCCGACGTGGTTAGCTATGTCTTTGAGGCCGATTTTTTTCATTTTTTCGTAGGCAATTATCGTACTTGTTGGTCAAAAATAGTTCTTTAAACGTTTAAAGCAAATGTTTTTGGGAATTTTTTTTGGGGAGGGGAGGTTTTGGGGAGTGTTTCGGGAGGGGTGGTCGATTTGAGGGGGTGAGTTTTATTTTCAGTTTTATCTTTATAGACGTTTTTATTTCGCCTTACTATTCCCCAATTTATACGCGGCTTTTTTCGAGGGCTTTTACGGAAATGAGTTCTGTAAAGCTTAATTGATTTTTTATGAAAAAAAAGCGGAAAAAGTATGATGCTCTATGGAAGGGTGTCGTGGAGGAGGTTTTTAGCGAATTGCTGGAGTTTGTTTTCCCTGATCATGTCGATATGCTGGATTTGGACAGAGGTGTCGAGTTTCTGGATAAGGAATTGGGAGAGCTGTTTCCTGCTCCGGGCCGGCGATTGGAGGTCAGGTATGTAGATAAGCTGGTGAAGGTGTTCCGGAAGGATGGGACCGAAGAATATTTGATCATACATGTCGAGGTACAGGGTGAATACGACGAGAATTTTGCCCGGCGGATGTTCGAGTATTACTGTCGGTTGTATGTGCGTTTTAAGCGGCCGGTAGAGGCCGTGGCGATCTTTACTCACAAGGAGGGGCTGAGGATGCCGGAGCACTGTGAACAGGCGGCGTTGGTGACTAAGATGAGGCTGGATTATAAGACGCTTTATTTGGCTTCATTGGATGATTTTGCTTGAGCATGGATTGATGGAGAAGTCTAAATTGAAGGCGATTTTTGGTTTTTTGGTTAATTATGAGCCATTTGAAAACGAGGAAAAAAATTGTAATTTTGAGGAGATGGTCGATAAAGCGACCGGTAAAAAGAATACTATGGGTATTATTGAAGCAATTGCAGAAATCAGGGCCGCAGAGGCGAGAGAGATTGCTCTGGAAGAGGGGCAAAAGATCGGCCTTGAAAAGGCTAATCGTAAGACGATTAAAAACCTTTTGGAAAGGAATGTCTTTTCTGTGAAGGAGATTGCTGAGATTGTCGGGGTGACGCTCAAGTTTGTACGTGAGGTAAAGGCGGAAGCGTAAGCGTTGATTTAAGATAGTTGGGCCGCGGGGTATTGTCTCGCGGCTTTTTTGTGCGTATAAGTGAACCAGGAAGGAGGATGAAGCGTTGGGAGGGGTATGAATAGACCATACATTGTATGCTTGATGATGACGAGCCTGGATGGGAAGATTTTGAGTCACGGGTGGGGTAGCGATCCCAGGGTGGAGAAGCTTGTCGGTAAGTTTGAAGAAGCGCATGAGAAGATAGGGATTCGGGCCTGGATTGTTGGGCGGACGACGATGGAGATGAATTTTACGGATTATGAGAAGCCTATTTTTTCTTCGAATAAGGAGAAGCTGGACCGGAGTGATTTCGTGGCGAGGACGGATGCGGAGGCTTTTGCTATAGGGATAGATGGGCATGGGAAGCTGGGATGGAAGAGTGGGGAGATGCAGGAGGATCATGTTATTACAATTCTGACGGAGGGTGTGGAGGATGCGTATTTGCATCATTTGCGCGAGGTGGGGGTATCGTATATTTTTGCGGGGAAGGAGTCGGTCGATTTGGTGGTGGCGCTGGAAAAGCTGAAGTCGTTGTTTGGGATTGGGAAGCTGATGCTGGAGGGGGGGGGACGGATAAATGGGAGTTTTTTAAATGAGGGGTTGATAGACGAGTATCATCAGCTGGTGCTGCCGTTGGTGGATGGGAGGAAGGATACGGCTACGGTGTTCGAGATAGAGGAGGGGGAGATGAAGGCCGATTCGTTTTTGTTTAAATTGAAAGAGTTTAAGCAGATCGAGGATGGGGTGATGTGGTTGACGTATGAGGTCGGATAGGCGGGTCGGTTAGGCTGGTTCGGCAATGGTGCTGGGGGCGTAGCCGAATTGTTTTTTAAAGGCGTAAGAGAAGTGGGAGAGGTTTTCGAAACCGACTTCGAGGTATACGTCTACGGGTTTGCGTCTTTTTTGTTTGATTTGATAGTGCGCCAGCTCCAGGCGCTTTTGGGTCAGCCATTTTTGCGGGGTGACGTTGAATGACTTTTTGAAATCGCGTTTAAAGGTGGTGAGGCTGCGGCCGGTCAGGTAGCTGAACTTGTCCATGGGCATATTGAACATGAAGTTCTTTTCCATGAATTCGGTCAGGTTGATTTTGCCGGGTTCTTCGAAGTGGCTGAGGGTATCGAACAGGTTCGGGTTGGTTAGTTTCAGGATGGAAATCGCCTCGTCTACTTTTGCTTCTGCGAGGCTGTCGGGCAGCTCGTTTTTCATGTCGAAATAAGGCAGTAAGGAAACAAACAGGCTGTCGAGCAGTGGGTGAGGGTCCATTACTTTGATGCCTGGTTTTTCTTTCGAGAGAGAAGGCTTGAGCTGATGCTTCAGGAAGTAATGTTGTACGGCTTCGGGGGTCAGATAGATGGCTACCGATTTATACGGATGGCCGTCCTTCGATGATTTCATCACTCGTGCCAGCTCGTTGCGCGGGAAGAAGATGGTATCGCCTGCGCCCAGGATATAAGTAATATCGGGCAAGATGATTTTCATCTCGCCCGATATCATTCTGATCAGTGTATTCTTGTCGACAACCAGGTCATTGCTATAGTATTTTTCTTCCGTACAGGTAAGGAAGATATTAGCTTTGGAAACGGATTTTGTCCTGCTGGTTATCATGGCCCAAAGTTACGGATTAATATCGACCGGGCTGCATCTCCGCCACCAGCTGCGGGGCTGTGGGTTTAAAGCCATTGATTGTGATACCTCCGTGCTGTAGCATAGGAATCATGTCTTTGTATTCTGCGAGGAAGGTTTTGGGCGGCGTGGAGAGGGCGTCCAGAGAAGCTACTTCTTCCGTCGTCAGGTGGATGTCTGTTGCGGCGATGTTGTCTTCGAGCTGTTTTACGTTTCTTACGCCGATGATCGTCGAGGTAACGCCGGGCTTGTTGTTGACCCAGCTCAGGGCGACGGCGGCGGGTGTGGTGTTGTGGGTTTTAGCGATTTTTTGGAGCTGGTCGATGATGTTGAGCTGCTGTTCGGTGAGCTGTACGTCGCCGTTGCGGGTTTGGAGGCGGCCGGATGCTCTTCCTGCGTTTTCGCGGGTATATTTACCGGATAACAGTCCGCCTTTTAGAGGGCTCCAGGGGGTGATGCCGAGACCCAGCTCAAGCGCCATCGGAACGAGCTCGTCTTCTACTGTCCGTTGTAATAATGAATATTCGATTTGCAAACCGATGAAGGGTGCCCAGTCTTTGAAACAGGCTGCTGTTTGGGCTTGTGCGATCTTCCAGGCTGGGGCGTCGCTGACGCCGATGTAGCGGATTTTACCTGCTTTTACGGCGTTGTCGAGGGAGCGCATGGTTTCTTCCATCGGCGTCAGGAAGTCCCAGGAGTGGATCCAGAAGAGGTCGATATAGTCGGTTTGGAGTCTTCTGAGAGAATGTTCAAGGTTTGTCTGCAAGGATTTGTTGCCGGTGCCGCCTGTATTGGGGTTACCCGGGAAGACGTTGTTGGCGAATTTTGTGGCGATTACCATTTGGGTGCGAAGCGATGAATTCTTTCCGACGACGTCGCCGATGATTTTCTCCGAGTGGTTGTTGGTGTATATGTTAGCTGTGTCGATGAAGTTGCCGCCTTTTTCGATGTAGGTATTGATCATGCGGGTGGTTTCATCGACGCTGGCGCCCCATCCCCAGTCTTCGCCGAAGGTCATGGCGCCGAGGCAGAGGGGGCTTACTTTCAGTCCTGATTTTCCCAGTGTTTTGTATGATAGTAGTGACATCTTGTGTGGTTTTTTGTGTTATATGGTGAAGTTTATGCCTGTCAGCTGTTCGCTGAGGTTCCAGAGTTTTTCGGCGTTGGAAGCGCCTACGGCGTAGGGCATAACGCCGAAGATTTTTGTTTTTCCGTGTACGCGTTTGGTTGGGTCGGTGTCGGTAAGGTCGAGCTCGGCGACGTCGGTGTTTTCGCAGTATACGCCGCCGATTTCGTTGAGCTGTGGGCTGGTCGCGCACCAGACGGTGGTGGAAGCGCCCTGGGGAATGGTTTTTCGGCCGGAGGAGGGGTCGCGGATGGGATTGCCGTCACTGTCGTACACGCCCAGCTTTTGGAGTTCCTCCTTTGAAAGGAAACGGCCCAGGTCGGTTTCGACGATGGCGCCGGGGTGGAGGGAATAGGAGCGGACGCCGTGGGGTGCGCCGCGGAGGTCCAGCTCGAGGGAGAAGAGGATATTGGCGGTTTTAGATTGTCCGTATCCCTGCCGGGTTTCGTATTCTCTTCGATCGAAGTTGGGGTCGTCGAAAAGGATGGGTGAAAAATGGTGTCCCCAGGAGGAGACGTTTACGACTCTTGCGCCTTTGGCTTGTTTCAGGGCGGGCCAGAGGCGGGCGGTGAGGTGGAAGTGTCCGAGGTGGTTTGTGGCGAGCTGTGATTCGTTGCCGCGGGCGTCTCTGCTTAGGGGCACCCACATGATGCCGGCGTTGTTGATGAGGAGGTGCAGGGGGCGGTTGGAGGCAATGAATTTCTTTGCGAAGGCGTCGATGGAGGCGGGGTCCATGAGGTTCATGGGTTCCAGCTCTATGTTGGGGATGCCCTGGAGGTTTTTCTTTGCTTTTTCGAGGTCTCGGGCGGGGACGATGACGGTGGCACCGGCTTCGGCGAAGGTTCGAGTGGTTTCGAGGCCGATGCCGGCGTAGCCGCCGGTTACGATGGCTGTTTTGTTTGAGAGGCTTGTGTTGCTTATTACTTCTTTTGCGGTGGAAGCGGCGTCAAAGCCAGAGCCAATGGGCCTTTGCAAGGCGCCATTGGCATTGGTTGTTATTGTGGTCTGCTCCATTTGTTTTGATTTTATAGAGCAAAGCTACGACGGGGACGGGGTGAGGTGGTTTGTTTAAAAGGCCGTTTTTGGTTTGTTCAGAAGGCCGTTTACTTGGGGTCGGGTTTGAAGGTGTTTTGGTCGACCTGGTGGAGGAAGGTGGTGAGGGCGTTGAAGTAGTTGGCCTGGTCGTCGTACATGGACATGTGGCTGCCGTTGGGGCAGAGATAGGTGTGGCTATTGGGAAGGAGGCGGCCTTCTCTTTTGAGGCCTTCGGGGTTCATTTCGTCATGCATACCGCCCAGGACGAGGATGGGAATTTTGATCTGGGGTAGTCTGTCCCAGAATTCCCAGTTTCTGAAGCTGCCGGTTACGTGGAACTCGTCGACGCCCTGCATTTGGGTATAGATGGCTGCATTTACTTTTTTGAAGGCGCGCAGGAGGGGTTCGGGCCACTGGTCGATGGGGATGCGGCAGAGTACCTGGGTATAGAGCTTGTTCATGAGCAGGTCGGTGTATTGAGGCGATTGATAGGCGTGGAGACGGTCGAGGGAATCGTAGACGGCCATGTCGCGTTCGGTAAAGATTCGTTCCTTTAGCAGCTTTGCGTAAGTGGTGAAGTCGTTCATGCCGGCGGTCATGTTGGAGAAGACGGCGCCTTTGACGTTGGATTGGTACTTGCTCAGGTATTCCATGGCGAGGAGGCCTCCCCAGGAATGACCGACGATGTAGAATTGTTCGAGGCCGAGGCCTTTTCTGACTTGTTCTACTTCTTCGACGAAGCGGGGGATGTTCCAGAGGGTGGTGTCGGTGGGTGCGTCGGAGTTGCCGCTGCCGAGCTGGTCGTAGTAGTAGATTTCCATGCCTTCTTTGGGGAGGAAGTCTTCATAGCATTCCATGTAGTCGTGGGAGAAGCCGGGGCCGCCGTGGAGGAGCAGGACTTTGATGGCTCCGTCGCCGGTCTTTTTGGTCCAGACTTTATATAAACCGTCGATCGTTATTAGCCGGTTCCCTCCGGTTTTGATGGAGTCATTTTTTGTCGTGACGGATGTGATGGGCTGGGTTTGGGGGGAGTTACAGGCGAATAAGGTTGCTGTGGCGAGGAAGAGCGAGAGCCTTTTCATGTGTTTCAATTTCATTTTGCAAAGTTACGGCGATAGTCAGTCGAAGGATTATCAGAATTATAGGAGGAGCTATAAGGAGGGTTATTTGTTTGGCAATTTGTTGCGGTTCAATTTTGTCAAAACGCAGCAAATGAAAAAATTTACGTTTCTTTTATTTTCGGCAGCCTTTACGTCTGCCTCGGGTTCTTATGGGGCTGTCGGTGAGCCGGCGCCGGTGAAGCCTACGATTGTTTTTGTCCACGGGCTGTGGGCGGATGGTTCGTGCTGGAGCAAGGTTATACCGGAGCTGGTGGAGCAGGGGTATAAGGTTATTTCGGTACAGAATCCTACGACTTCGATCGAAGACGATGTGGCGGCTACTAAAAGGGCTATCGATGTCGCGGGCGGCGATGTTATACTGGTAGGGCATTCCTGGGGGGGATGGGTGATTTCGGAAGCGGGAATCGATCCCCGGGTAAAGGCGTTGGTGTATGTGGCTGCGTATGCGCCTGAGAAGGGGGAGACGGTTCCTTCGTTGTCGGAGAAGGCGGCGGCTACGCAGCTGGGGTCCTATTTACAATCTGTGGATGGGTTTGTGTCGTTGTCGAAGGATGGAGTTACTAAGGTATTTGCCGACGATCTTTCTGCAAAGGAGCAGGAGATGGTATATGCCGTGCAGGTGCCCTGTTCTCCGAATGTTTTTAAGGCAGTGTCGAGTAATACTGCCTGGAAGGTAAAGCCGTCATGGTATATCGTGGCTTCGGGGGATCATACGATTAATCCTGATCTGGAGCGAATGATGGCGGAAAGGGCGAAGGCGAAGACTACGGTTGTCGCCTCCAGTCATGTGGTTATGCTGTCTCAGCCGAAGAAGGTGCTGGAAGTGATTTTGGAAGCGGTTGGGCAGGTTAAGTAAGATTAGAGGAGTCTTGTCATCAGCTCTTCCTTTTTTTGGGGGGATACTTCGACTTCGAAGCCGTCGGCGAGCTCGAGGGAGCCGCCGTCCCCTCGTTTGTATTTGACGACGTGGTCGAGGTTGACGATGACGGAGCGGTTGACGCGCATGAAGACGTCGTTTTCGAGGATGGCGTCGTATTCTTTGAGGGTTTTGCTGACGACGATTTTCTTGCCGTCGATCAGGATGAATGCGCTATAGTTGCTCATGGCTTCTATCCGGAGAATGTGGGTCTTTGTGATGAGGTGGACGCCTTCGGCGGTGGGGAGGGAGATGCGGTTGCGGGGGGATGGTTTGTCGGGGAGTGGGGACACTGGTGTTGAGGGATGGTGGGCTGCTTTTGTTGCGAGCTTTTTTTTCAGGCGTTCGATGGCCTGGCGAAGCTCGTCCTCGTTGACGGGTTTGAGCAGGTAGTCTACGGCGCTGAGGCGCAGGGCTTCGATCGTATAGGTGTCGTAGGCGGTTGTGAAGATGATTTCGAAGTCGAATTCTCCCAGGTGTTCGAGAAATTGGAAGGCGTTCATTTCGGGCATTTCGATGTCGAGGAAGAGCACGTCGATGGACATCGATGCGATCTTTTTGAGCGCTTCGCGGGGATGGTCGAATACCGATAGTATTTGCAGCTCTTCTTTGAAGTGCTGTAGCTTCTGACCGAGCAGCTTGCTGCCGCGGACCTCGTCGTCAAGTATGGCTGCTCTTATCATAGTGTTGGGTATTGCGGGGTGAAGTTCGCGCTTTTTCGCCAATTATCAGTTGTGGGTGGCGACGTGAATGCGGGAGGGGTCGAGTCTTTTTACGGTGGTTTGCAGCAGCATTACGGGGCCGTTTCCGTCCCATTTGGGGACCATAATGCCCATGGAGGAGCCGCCGCTGGCTGCGTCTTCGCATTTCCATCCTTGGCCGTTTCCCAATAAATAGTAGGAATACTGGCCGGACTTTCCACCATAATCTTCGTAGGACCACTTGTCTCCTGTTCCAAAATGGAGGTAGGTATCATCGTCTGCTCCGGGGATGGTATAAGCGTATTCGATATTTATAAATGCGGGCGCGTCGGAGACTTTTACGATTTGTGCGGAGTTCAGCTTGCTTTGGGAAGCATCGGAGCGCTTATAGTCGGAGGTCTCGAGGGTAAGGCTGCCGGCGGAGTCCTTTTTGAGCGTGAAGGTAAAGACGGCAACGCCGTTGGAATTGATGTCGTAGGTCAGCTGGTTGTTTGTCAGGCTGATGGGGAGCTGTCTGCGGAGGCCGAGCTCGTCAAGGACGGCGCTGTCTTTGTAGAAATAGATCGTTGCCAGCCTTGTCGTGTTCACGTCCGTGATGATCGCCGTGATATAATAGTTCTTTATGTCCTGGATAGTGACGTTTTTGTTTTGCTGACCGGGTGAGTCATTTTTTTTGCTGCAGGCGGTGAGGGCGATGGCGGCGAGGCCGTAATACAATAAAGTTTTCATGGTTTGTTTTTTTGTGAAAATAAATAGCCTTTGAGGTGTTTTGGAGGCAAATGAGCGAGAGTGGTGTTTGGATGAGGGAAGGGAGATGTATCTTTGAGCGTATGGAGTATAGAAGGATTGGCGTAACGATATGGGTGTTGGGTATCTGCCTTTTTTCGAGGGCTCAGACCGTGGCTGAGGATACCAATAGGGTAAAGCAGCTGAACAGGATTTGCTTGCAGCTAAGCTATAGCGACCCGGGAGCCGCTCGTATGTATGGCCATACGGCATATGCGCTTTCGGAGAAGCTTGGCTGGAAAAGGGGGATGGCGGAGGCTACCCGGTATATTGCCGCTATCATGGTGGACGCGGCGAGCGAGGATTCTGCGTTATTCTATCTCAAAAGGTCGTACGACCTGTACAAGGGCCTGGGCGATACGGAGGGGATGATCGCAAGCATTTACAACGAGGGCGTATTTCAACAACATACGAGTCATTACTCCGAAGCAATGGAGTCGTTTTTCAAGGGCATCGATCTGGCCGATAAGTCGGGGAACGGCGTCATGGTGGCAAAGGGCAATAGTCTTGCGGCTACGGTCCTGGTCCAGCAAAAGGATTTTGAAAAGGCGAGGCAGTATTCGTTAAGGGCGCTCGATATGTTCAGGAAGGCGGGCCAGATCGATGGAGTGCTCGAATGTCTGGAGATGATAGGGTATGGTTATATGATGGGCAATAAGCTGAAAGAATCGAGACCTTATTTTTTGGAGGCGCTGCGGCTGGCCGACAGCGTTCATAACGACCTGGTGCGGGCAAAGATCTACACCCAGCTGGTAACTTATTCGGAATATTCGAATGAGCCGGAGGAAAGGTTGGGGTATTTGCAGAAGGCGCAGGCTATCTGGGATAAGATAGGCCCAGCTTCGATGTATTCGATCGCGAATATTGCCAATATCGGTAGTCTTTATCTCGACTTGTATCAACAGCCGGCGCTCCTTATGAGGATGTCCGATAGTATAAAAAATAACCGGGCGAATTTCTTGTCCATTGCC
>JAFDYG010000098.1 GCA_018267545.1 Bacteroidota bacterium | reverse complement strand
TCGACCGTTTCTCCATTGATGATCATCGCCGCAATCTTTGGTGTGGGCAGGAGGTTGGCGGGAAGCGCCGCACCTTTCACCCCCTCGAATCCTCTTGCTCCCAACAGCCGTTCCCACTTTTCCCGGAAGGTGAGAATTCCCATGCGCATATCAAGCACGCTGCGGGTCGCGGTAAAAGGCAGGAGGTCGGCAGAGCAGGACTGTTCTTCCAGTAATAGCTTATCCATTCGATAAAACTACGGGAATACGGGCAAAAAAAATCCCCTCGTCTGAGGGGATGATTCGACTTGCGATCGAAAATTATTTCTTCTTCTCGTAACGCTTCTTGAACTTGTCGATACGACCTGCGGTATCCACGAGGACGTTCTTACCGGTGAAGAAGGGGTGAGAAGTATTTGAAATTTCCAATTTGATCAGGGGGTATTCGTTGCCATCTTCCCATTTGATCGTTTCCCTTGACTGAGCAGCTGATTTGCTCAGGAAGGTAGTGTTGTTGCTCATATCCTTGAAGACAACGAACCGGTAGCTTGCCGGATGGAGACCTTTTTTCATAACTTGTTCTTTTTAAAGGTTGTACGGATTTGGCCGTACAGTTTTTTGAATAAGGTTGCAAATTTAGGCATTTCAACCGGTTGAACCAAATTATTTCAGCATTTGCCCGAGACCACCGCGCCGCGACTGGCTGCCGGCCTAGCTCCGCATATTGATATACTGGAGCGCCATCCCCAGATCGGCGCCGCTGCAGAGCTTGATGACGGCCTGGAGGTCGTCGATCTTCTTGCCCGTGACCCGTACCAGGTCGTCCATGATCTGGGACTGGACTTTGAGGCCGGAGTCTTTGATCAGCTTGACCACCTTCTTGGCGTCTTCCTGTTTGAGGCCGTTGCGGACGGGGATTTCCTGACGGGTGACCTTTCCGCTCTGGTAGGCTTCCTTGCCCATGTCATAGACGAGGGGGTCGAGGCCTTGTTTCATGGAACGGCTGATCAGCACGTCGATGATCTGTTTGAGCTTCATCTCGCTTTCGGCCTCGAGGTCGAGCTTCATGTCTTTCTTGTTGAGGTCGATCTTGACCGGTGAGTCCTTGAAGTCGAACCGGTTGGTGATCTCTTTTTTTGTCACGTTGACGGCATTGTCCAGGACCTGCGGGTCCACCTTGCTGACGATATCAAAGGATGGCATAATATGGAGTTGAGGGGCAAATCTAAGGAATCTGCTTCCAAATAAAAAGACCCGCCTGACGGCGGGCCCTTTCTGTTCGACGTCTGTGCTTCGCACGATTGGACTCCGTCCAATCAGGAGG
>JAFDYG010000097.1 GCA_018267545.1 Bacteroidota bacterium | reverse complement strand
GAAATGACGCTCTTTTCGATCTTCAGCTAGCGGCCGGGGCTGGTTTCGATATCGATGGTATTGTCGTCGTTTACCTTATTGACCTTGCCATGGATACCGGCGATCGTTACGATCCTGTCGCCTTTTTGCATCTCGTCCTGGAATTTCTTGGCCATCTTGGCTTTCTTAGCCTGGGGCCGGATCATGAACAACCAGAATACCAGGATCATACCGCCCAGCAGGACCAATTGCATAGTACCCCCGCCGGCAGGTGCTTGTAAAAGAACGAATAATAAGGACTGAATCATTGTCGTATTGTTTGAATTGATATTGACTAAGAAGCCTTCTTTTCCACCTCCACCGAGAAATGCAGCGTAAAGGCCTGCTCTCCTTTGGTATTGGCGGTTACGAATAAGGACTTGTGATTGGTGCCGGGATGTCCCTGGCTATCGAAGGAGGCCTTTATCCACCCCTCTTCTCCGGGCGCAATCGGCGCCACGGGTTGTTCGGCGACCGTGCAGCCACAGCTGACCCGCACCTGACCGATCACCAGCGGAGTGGTGCCGCTATTGCGGAAACGGAACGATACGTCCAGCTTCTGTCCTTCTGGGATCTTCCCATAGTCCCGGGCCGAATCCAGCCACTCGATCGTCGTAAACCGGGCCGAATCCTTCAGGGCGGCATCGACGGCCTTCTCACGGCCGGAGTCGCTGGCACACCCGGCGACGGCGCAGAAAGCAACGAGTGTGACGAAGAAGAAGTAGCGCATGAGCCTGATTTTTCGCAAACCTACTGATTTGCCTTGAAATTGATTTTATGCATTTTCTCGTCCCTGACCAGGTCTTTATGAATATTGTCCAGGATCCCGTTGACGAACTGGCCGCTTTGAGGGGTGCTGTATTCCTTTGCCAGGTCGATATATTCATTGATGGTCACCTTGGGAGGAATGGTCTCGAAATAAAGGAATTCGGCTACCCCCATCTGCATCAGGATCATATCCAGGGTGGCGATACGCTCGGGGTCCCAGTTCTTCAGCTTGGGACGGATCAGGTCCTGCAGGACCTCTTTCTTCTCCCGGACCGTCACTAACAGACCTT
>JAFDYG010000096.1 GCA_018267545.1 Bacteroidota bacterium | reverse complement strand
GGCTTCGTGATCCAGGCGGGACTAAGAATAGAAAACACCAACGCAAAAGGCGTATCCACCGGCTTCCGCAGCTCCGGCAGCAACGCCGGCGGCTCCGGCTACACCGTCTATGATTCGTCTTTCACCCGCAACTATACCGGCCTCTTCCCCAGCGGCGCCATTACCTACAACAAAAACCCAATGAAACAATGGACCCTGACCTATAGCCGCCGCATCGACCGACCGGCTTACCAGGACCTGAACCCCTTCGAGTTCAAGCTCGACGAATACACTTATCAGAAAGGAAATACGGGCCTCCGCCCCCAATACACCAACAGCGTGGGCCTTACTTACGTCTATAAATACAAACTAACTACAACTCTAAACTACAGCCATGTAAAAGATGTCTTCACCCAGCTGGTAGACACCGCGGACCGCTCGAAGGCCTTCATCGGCAAAAAGAATTTGGCCACCCAGGACATCACCAGCCTCAACATCAGCTACCCCCTGCAGATAGGATGGTATAGCCTCTTCCTAAACGTCAACACGTATTATTCGATTTATAAGGCGAACTTTGGTGCAGGCCGCACCGTCGACGTCAACGTTTTCTCGACCAATATCTACGCGCAGCAAAGCGCCTCCCTCGGCAAAGGCTGGACCGCCCAGATCTCCGGCTTCTTCACCTCCCCCTCCATCTGGCAGGGAACCTTTAAGACCCAGTCCCTCGGCACCATCGAGACAGGCTTCCAAAAAACCGTACTGAAAAACAAAGGCATCATCAAAGCCTCCGTCAGCGATATCTTCAACACCATCCACTGGACCGCCACCAGCGACTTCGCCGGCCAGTACCTCCGTTCGACCGGCGGCTACGAAAGCCGCCAGCTCAGGCTCTACTTCAGCTATAAATTCGGGAGCTCGCAGGTGAAAGCCGCACGCCAGCGCAAAACAGGAACCGAAGAAGAATCCAAACGAGCCAATTCCTCCGGCGGGGGCTTTTCAAACAATTAAAAAAACCCCGGCGTCAGCCGGGGTTTTAAAACTAAAAGGTAAAACTTATTGCTTCGGATTAAGCGCCAGCTTAATTCGCTCTACAACATCCAGCAAATGATACTTACTAATTTTATCCGTTTCACGAGCCGCAGCACCCGCAGCCTCTGTCCTCAGCTCGACGAGCTGCGCACGGGCGATGGAGGGAACGTCGGTGTTCTTGATATCACCTCCCACCAAATAAGCCAGCTGCGCCGGAATACCCGCCGGCAGCACCGGAGGCGTGGGATTCATCAGGCTAACCAGCGCATCCACATAGACCTTCTGCAGATTCCTGCGGTAGATGTCGATCGGACCCGCAGCAGCCAGCTCACCCCAAACACCCTTCTTCGCATCGCTCAGCATTTCATCCACGCTATACGCGGCCGAACCATAACGGCCCGTACAGGTAGCCAGCCTGAACGTCCTGGCCGGCGACAGCAGGCTCTTCAGCACGTTCGCCTGTGTGGTCGAAATCAGCTCGTTCGAAGCGGGATTGCCGAACTTGTTGAGAATCTCTTTATTCAAAAGCCAGGTTGGCGTCGCAAACAATTGCTTATTCAAAAAGTCGACGGCTTCCTTCTGCATAGCCTTCGGCGTTACCTCGTACGTATCACCCGGCTGCTCGATGCTCTTGAACGTCTCCTGAACCCCGCCGACATTCTTTACCACGTGTCCCATATAACGGCCGAGCTGACCTACGAGTTGCGTATACATCTCTTCGAGGTTATCGTACTGGTCGGCTTCCTCCCTCGTCCACTCGGGCAGATTGGGCAGGATGCGCTTCAGGTTCTTGATACCATACTCGCTGGCCTTGACGCTGTTGTCGCTCAGATCTTCCGTCTGTGCGCGGGGGTCGAAGTTCTGACCTTCCCCGCCAAACCACAGACGAGGATTGGACTTCAGGCTGTCGATCACTAATTTGTTCAGCAGCTTCTTGTCGTCTTCCTGGTCCTTCGTACCATAAATAGGACGATAGCCCCACTGGATAGCCCACTTGTCATAGTCGCCAATCCGGGGATAGAGACCCTTGGAGGTGATATTGTCTTCGGGCTGCGCTACGTAGTTGAAACGCGCATAGTCCATGATCGATGCCGTATGCCCGTTCGCTTCTACCCAAGCCTTGTCGCGGAGCTTCTCCACCGGCGTCTTGCTGCTACTGCCCATGTTGTGACGAAGACCCAGCGTATGCCCTACCTCATGCGAGGAGACGAAACGGATCAGGTCGCCCATCAGCTCGTCATCGAACTTCATCTTCCGGGCCCTGGGGTCCACAGCCGCAGTCTGGATCATATACCAGTCATGAACGAGCTTCATTACGTTGTGATACCATCCGATATGGCTCTCCAGGATTTCGCCGCTGCGAGGGTCCGCCACATTCGGACCATACGCGTTCTCGATATCCGAAGCAAAATACCGGATCACCGAAAACCGCGCGTCTTCCAGGCTCATAGTCTTGTCGTTCTCCGGCCATTCCTTGCCTACGATGGCATTCTTGAAACCGGCTTTCTCGAAGGCGACCTGCCAGTCGTTGATACCAGCGATCAGGTAGGGACGCCATTTCTTCGGCGTAGCCGGGTCGATATAATAGATGATTTGTTTCTTGGGTTCGACGAGCTCGCCGCGCTTGAACTTCTCGACGTCCTCGTCCTTGGGCTCGAGACGCCAGTGGTGGATAAATCTATCCTCGTCCACCCGCTGCTGATCGTCTCCATAAACCGTAAACTCGCTCGCAAAGAAACCCACGCGAGGGTCGAAAAGCCTCTTCCGCATCGGCGTCTTCGGCAGCAGCAGGAACGAGTTGTTCAGCTCGACCGTAACGGCGCCGGTCGCATCGGCGGCAGGAAGAGAACCCGAAGGCGCCCGTCCGCCGGCAGCTGGCGCAGCAGGAACCGGTGAAGCGGTAAATGTCTTGACCGTCCTGATTTCCGTATTCATCGGATAGGTATGGATGCTCTCGATATAGCTGCGATCGGCCGCCAGCGCCGCCAGGTTGAACCTGCGCTTGATACCCGGCGTCAGGCTCACCGTCTGGTTGTCGCCCTTGAAGAAGTCCGTCACGTCGATAACGGTCGTAGACGAAGAAGAGTCCGGGCTCTTGCCATAAGCCTTTACGTCGAAAGCCGCCGCGATCGGATTCATATTCGAATTCGATACGGCCTGCGCAATCGGCTGGCTGCTATCCGTCGCCACATTGACGATCAGGTTCACTTTCATAAATACGGTATGCGAAGGCCCCTTTGTCCAGTTGATCGTCTGTACATTAACCTGCTCGCCGCCATAGTTGCCCCCCGGAGAGGTCCTGCCATAGCGGGTGCTCACCAGGATATCCCGTCCCATGATCGAATCCGGGATCTCGAAATACCACTTGTCTTCGATTTTATGCACGGTGAAAAGACCGGCATGGCTGACCGCCTTGTCGGTGATTACTTCTTTATAAGGCTTGGGCTGTGAGGTGGAGGCTGCTCCACGCGCTGGACCATTTGCCGCTGGTGCGCCGGTAGGAGGGGTCTGGGAGGGGTTGCCCGGTCTTTGCTGAGCAAGCGCCGTCGATGCAACGGCAGCCAGCGTCAGGGCCGTAATAAACTTTCTCATAATTGACTAATAACTGGTTAATTGAGGATTTAAAATGGGGCTGAAAATAGCGATTTATTTTATATCGGGCCGACCGCTCATCCTCTCCCTTGCCCCAGTCTTATCACGACCTCCTGCCAGGGAGCCGCACCCTCGGCAGCCATCAGCTGCCCCGCCAGCGGTTTCAGGCCTTCGTCGAAATATACCGCCAGCACCAGCGTCCCAATCCCGTTCTTAGTCTCGAACAAGGTCCCGGCCTTATACGCCGCCTCGTTGTTTTGTGCCCTTTTCCGGTCAAAGTCCACCGTACTGTTGACGAACTCCGCGTGCGTCTTCTGCCCGTTCAGATAGGGTAGCAGCCAGTCCACCGACTGCCGGATCGAAGCCCCATTGGACGCCTGGAAGGCATAATAATCTACACCAGTCGCCCTTTTCAATACATAAATAAGCTTTAGCAGCGGCTCGAGGTCATACACATGATAGTGCAACGCATCCCTGGAGGTAAAATCGATGCTCGACCCATCCGGGTTCAGGTTCTTCGCCAGCTGCTCCTTCAGGGCAGTTATCGTATAGTTCTGCAATGCCGTATCACCGATGGCAAAGGCAATCTCTCCCACGACCTTTAGCCGGTGGGAATGCCAGTTGTTGTAAAAGCTCGGTCTGTCGGGATGATAATAACGCGAGTGAAGCTCCGTCTGCGCCGTAACCCTTAGCCAGTCCTGAATAAGGGTATTCTCCCCTGACCCCAATTCCCCCTTGATCATATCATAGCCCTCGATTACCCGGTCGAGATTGGTGTCGTCGATCGGGTCTCCCTTGGGGTGATTGGTCCCGGCCCAGGCAAGTAGAAATTCCTTCGCCTTCGCCAGGTATCTTCTGTCGCCCTGTACCCGGTACACAAGCGCCAGCGCATAAATCTTATTCATATCCCTCAAAGACGCCTGTGTCGCCGTCTTTTTTGGGTCGCCTTGCAGCAGCCCCTCGGTCCGAATCGTATCGATAGGGTGGGGGGCTTCCCCCAGCGCCTGCTCCGCCGTCCGGACCATCGAGCCATAAGCCTTCCCAACCGACGTATCCTTATTAATGAGCCGCTTTAGTAGCTTGATCTCTTTCGCATTCAAACCCACATACTGCGCACGCACCGGAGCCGCCGCCGCCAGAACAAAAAAGAAAAATATATAACGCATGCTATTCCCGAATGAATTTGATTGTCTGCTGCTGCCGGTCCGTCGCCACACCGATCATATAAATACCCTGCGGAAGCACTCCCAGCACCGAAGGGTTGAGAAAATTGTCTCCCTTCTGCAGGCTAAGCTTCTGCACCAGCAGCTTTCTTCCTCCCATATCCGTCACCGTCAGCACCGCACTTCCCACCGACGGCGAGCTCACCACCAGCGACTGCGGCTGATGCGAGGGGTTAGGAGAAACCCGGACACCGAGCACGCTCGCACCGCCCAGCGCGACCACCCGGCTATAGGTAGTCTTCCCATCGATATCCACCATCTGCAGCCGGTAGGAAGCCGCGCCCGTCGCTGCGTCTACATAGCTATATTGAAGCAGCTGATGACTATCCCCAGCCGCAGCCACCTTCGCCAGATCTTTGAACACACCATCCGCCCCAGCCTTCTGCACCTCGAAATAAGCCGTATTCTCTTCCATCGCAGTCGCCCAGTGGAGCTCATTGCCTGCCGGCGTCACCACACCCGAGAAGTCCGCCAGCGTCACCGGTAGCGGAACCAGCGAACCGCTCGATACAAAGAACCCGCTAAAACCCACGATATCGAAGGTTACCTCCCAGCGCGAAGCGGTCGAATTCCAAACGATATTATTGTCATCCGGGTCGATATCCCCGCTTCCTCCCACATACGTATCCGGCGTCGTACCCGTTCCATGAAACTGCGTGATCTTCAAATTCGCCTTCCCCGCCGCATCGGAAGACCCCGTAGGCAGCGCCGGATTACTTCCCCGGGCGAGATTATAAGCGTCGAAATCCCCCTGCGTAAAATACAGCGTCACCGTCGCCGTAGACTGCGTCGGGTCCGTCAGCGCCGGCACCAGGCTATAATGCCGCGGCACATAAGGCACACCGTTAAACGACTGAACCGAACCATCCACCGTCACACAGCTCTGGATAGTCCCAAACACCGGCTTCGTACCCGACGGCAGAATCCCCAGCATGGGATTACAGCTCGCATCCGAAAAAGTAGTCGTTGTTCCTGCTTCGGTATAAAGATTGTTACACGCGTCCCCGCTTGTCGTTGCCTGTACAGGATGCACCGTGACCGAAATAGGAGTGGTGCTGGCAGAGCCACAGCCATTTGCCGCAGTGGCGGAAATGTTCTGTGGGCCCGTATTGGGGAAGTGTATTCCCGCAACCGTGTCTTCGAGACCATAGGTAGAGGGTATATTCCAGTAGATCGAATCCCCGGCCAGCCCCCCCTGAATAGTAAAAACTACCGATTCCCCCACACAAACATCCGTCGCCGGGTTTACAAAAGTAGGAGTGCCGGGCGCGGTCTGAGCGACGAGCAAACCCATGGCCCTGCTGGTATTGGACGCAGCGCCGCCATTGTACAACGTAACCCGGTACAAATAGTGGTTCATGCTCAGCGGGGTATTGTCGATGGCCAGGTACCCCAGGCTGCTTCTATAAGGAGGCGTATTATTGGGGATGATATGCCAGCTCGTCGCTCCGTCCGAAGACTCTTCCCAGACCCAGGAAGTAACGGTACCGCTGTAGCTATAGACGAAATACGATGATCCACCTTCACAGCCCATCGCATTGAAGTCGACCATGTTGACGACGGGCGCTTGCGCCGAAGCCGCACCGGCCAGGAGTAACGACAAAATTGACAGTAGTAAACTTCTCCTCATAAGCAAGATTTGTATAAAAATAACGAACCCGGTCCAACCGGACCGGGTTCCCGACAAAATATTACTGATTTTTTAATGCATTAACCAGCCACGTCCTTGCCATGGCAAGCCTTGTATTTCTTGCCGCTTCCGCAAGGACAAGGGTCATTCCGGCCGATCTTCGGACCCACCTTTACGGGCTCCTGCCGTACCTGCTCGGAAGGCTCGTAGTAGTCGCCGGGACCTTCCTGGGGAACGCCGCCGCCGCCGGGGCCTACAGGCGCTTGCGCCGAAGCCATCTCGTCCTTCCTTACCTTGAGCTTGCTCATATCCGTCTTCTGCTCGCGCCCTTCGCGAATATCGGTCTGATTGCCGGAGTGAATATTGCTGTGGCAAAGGAAGCTGATGATATCCCTGTTCACGTCGCTATCCATACGCCGGAACAGCTCGAACGCTTCTACCTTATAGATGACCAGCGGGTCCTTCTGTTCCAGGTAGGCCGTCTGAACGCTTTGTTTCAGATCGTCCATTCCCCGCAGGTGCTCCTTCCAGGCTTCGTCGATAATGGCCAGGGTGATCTGTCTTTCTACCGCATTGCTCAGCTCGCGGCCTTCGCTGTCTAGCGTCTTCTGAAGACTGGCCACGACATTGGTCCGCTTCTTCCCGTCGGTAAATGGCACTACGACATTCTCGACGTGAGCGCCCTGTGTCTGACGGATATTCTGGAAGACGGGCAGCGCCTGCTTGCGCAGCTCGACGAGCTTGTGCTCGTAATTTTCTACAGCTTCCTGGTAGAGCTTGTCCGCCAGCTGCGTCGCATCACCCTTCGCAAATTCTTCCTGCTCGATCGTCGTATCGATCCCGAAATTGACGATCGTAGACAGCTTGAAACCTTCATAGTCGTCCTGCTCGCGGAACGAGCTGATGAGACCCTCTGCAACGATATAGAACGCATTGTCCAGGTCCAGTGCCAAACGGTCACCGAACAGCGCGTGATTACGCTTCTTATAGACGACATTACGCTGCTTGTTCATCACGTCGTCATATTCCAGCAGCCGCTTACGGATGCCGAAGTTGTTTTCTTCTACTTTCTTCTGGGCCCTTTCGATACTCTTCGTGACCATGCTGTGCTGAATCACTTCCCCTTCCTTATAGCCCATCTTGTCCATCAGCGAAGCGATCCGGTCACTGCCGAACATCCGCATCAGGTCGTCTTCCAGCGACACGTAGAACTGAGAGGTACCAGGGTCGCCCTGACGAGCGGACCGGCCTCTGAGCTGTCTGTCTACGCGACGGCTTTCGTGTCTTTCCGTACCGATGATCGCCAGACCACCCGCTTCCTTGACGCCAGGCCCCAGCTTGATATCCGTACCACGACCCGCCATATTCGTGGCGATCGTCACGGCGCCCGCCAAACCCGCTTCGGCGACGATCTGCGCTTCCTTGGCGTGCTGCTTGGCGTTTAATACGTTGTGAGGAATCTTTTTGGCGCTCAGCATCTTGCTCAGCAGCTCGCTCACCTCTACGTTCGTCGTACCTACCAGCGAGGGCCTCCCGGCCGTGCGCAGCCTCTCGATCTCGTCGATGACCGCCTTGTACTTCTCACGCTTGGTTTTGAAGACCAGGTCCTGCTGGTCGACACGGATAGCCGGAACGTTCGTAGGGATGGTCACCACGTCCAGCTTATAGATATCCCAAAATTCCGCAGCCTCCGTTTCGGCCGTACCGGTCATACCGGCCAGCTTGTGGTACATACGGAAATAGTTCTGTAACGTTACCGTCGCATAGGTCTGCGTAGCGGCTTCGATCTTGACATTTTCCTTCGCCTCGATCGCCTGGTGCAGACCGTCGCTATAACGTCTGCCGTCCAGGATACGACCCGTCTGCTCGTCGACGATCTTCACCTGGCCGTCCATTACGACGTACTCGACATCACGATCGAATAAGGTATATGCTTTTAATAATTGCTGCACCGTATGGATCCGATCGGCTTTGACCGAATACTCGTTCAACAATACTTCTTTGCGCTGGAGCTTCTCTTTGGTCGTCAGATTTTCCTTCTCGATATCGGCCAGCTTGATGCCGATATCCGGGAGGACGAAGAACTCGGGGTCTTCCCCTTCCCGCGTGATCATCTGGATACCTTTATCGGTAAGATCTACCGAATTATTCTTCTCGTCGATGTGGAAGAACAGCTCGGCGTCGACCTTCGGCATCTCCTTCTGCTGATCGGCCAGGTAGTAGTTCTCCGTCTTCTGCAGCTTCACCTTGATACCCGGCTCGCTCAGGAACTTGATCAGGGGACCGGACTTGGGAAGGCCGCGATAGGCACGCATCAGCGCCAGCCCACCGTCCTTGGCATCGTCATTGCCCTCGGCGATCTTCTTCTTGGCTTCGACCAGGAACTGGTTGGTCACCTTTCGCTGGGCTTCGAACAAATTCGTCACCCGGCTCTTTAAAATATGATATTGCTGGTCGTCTCCCTTTGGAACCGGACCGGAAATGATCAGGGGCGTACGCGCGTCATCTATAAGGACGCTATCCACTTCATCCACCATCGCATAGTGATGCTTGCGCTGTACCATCTCGTCGGGGGAATGCACCATGTTGTCACGGAGATAGTCGAAACCGAACTCGTTATTGGTGCCGTAGATGATGTCGGACATATAAGCCTTGCGGCGGGCCTCGCTATTCGGCTCGTGCTTGTCGATACAGTCGACCGTCAGGCCCAGCCATTCGAAGATGGGGCCATTCCACTCGGAGTCACGACGGGCGAGGTAGTCGTTCACCGTAACGATATGCACCCCTTCACCGGCCAGGGCGTTCAGATAGGCGGGTAGGGTAGAGACCAGCGTCTTACCTTCACCCGTAGCCATTTCCGAAATCTTCCCCTGGTGCAATACCGTACCACCGATCAGCTGTACGTCATAGTGGACCATGTTCCAGGTAATGGGGCTTCCCGCTGCCATCCAGGAGTTCTTATAGATAGACTGATCGCCTTCGATCCGGATATGTTCTTTTCTAACGCTCAGATTCCGGTCCAGGTCGGTCGCCGTAGACACCATCTCCGCATTCTCCTTGAAGCGGCGGCCCGTCTCCTTCACAACCGCAAAAGCCTCGGGAAGCAGGGCCTCCAAAACCTCCTCGATCTGCTCGTCCCGCTCCTTCTTCAGCTTGTCGACTTCCTGGTAGATGACATCTTTGCCGTTGATATCGCTAAAAGGCAGCTCTTCTGCCTGTTTGTTCAGGTCGGCGATCTTCGTGTCGATATCGCTCAGATGGTCCTTGATGCGGGCCCTAAACTCCTGAGTCTTGCCGCGCAATTGGTCGTTACTCAGGGACGCATAAGCGGAAAAATGCTTATTCACCTGCTCTACAAGCGGTTGAATATGCTTGATGTCCTTTTCCGACTTATTTCCACCGAATATCTTGGAAAGAATTCCTAACATAATTCGTTAATTATTAATGATTTTACGTTGTTTCTTCAATATTTGCCGTCAAATATGGTGCTACCCTTCCCAAAAGGTCAAATTGACAGGGAAGCAAATGTACAAAAAAGCTCCCATCCACCCCCTTTCCCGCCAAGCCATTTCCTCCCTTCATCCCGCCCATCTTCCGCCCCGTCCCACGCCTTCCACCCCCCACCTTCTCATCCCAGCTCATGCCTTCCTCCCCCCACCTCATGCCTTCCCCCTCAAGCCTCCCTCCACTTCCGGCCTTCCTTCCCCCCACCTCCGGCCATGCAACTTCCTTAACTTCCCTGCGGAAATACTTCTCCAATAAATTTTTTTTGAATTGATAAAGAAGTTAGTATCTTAGTGCTAAATATATTAGCCCATGTCAATCGCTGGTCAAAACCTCAAATACCTCCGCAAGCTGCGGGGCTGGACCCAGGAAGAATTCGCCGCCCGTCTTGGCATCAAACGATCCCTGCTCGGCGCCTACGAAGAAGAACGCGCCGAACCCCGGCTCGAAGTCCTGGAAACCATTTCAGACATGTTCAAGCTCACCCTCGACGACCTTCTGCGTAAAGACCTTACCGACACCAAAGGTAATAGCTACCTCTCCAAACGCAGGGCCCAAAAGCTCGTCGCCGCTTCCAACGACATCCAGCTGGTCCCCGTAAAAGCCGCCGCCGGCTACCTGGCAGGATACGCCGACCCGGAATTCCTCGATGAACTGAATACCTTTACTCTACCCATGCTGGCTCCCGGCAACTACCGCGCCTTCGAAATCGTCGGTGACTCCATGCTGCCCACCCCCAGCGGCTCCGTGATCGTCGGAGAAAAAGTGGACGATATGGAAGAAGTAAAAAGCAACCAGACTTATATAGTGGTATCCCGTAACGAAGGCATCGTCTACAAAAGGGTCATGAAAAATAACAAAGCCAAGACCAAGCTCACCCTCATAAGTGACAATACGGCGTATCAACCCTATAATGTCAATACCGACGACGTCCTCGAAGTCTGGAAAGCGCAGATGGTCATCAGCAAGGCCAACACCCAGCACCGTTGGGACGTCAACCAGCTCGCCAACGTCGTCTCCGACCTCCAAAACCAGGTCACCTCGCTAAAAAAGAAGATGAACTAGGCCACAGCCAAACCGTCCGCGCCGTCCATCCGCAGCCGCCGCCGCCATCCGCGCCGCCGTACCCCGGCGCCTTCCCCAACCCGCCCGCTCACAAGCCCCTACCTCACGTCGGAGCTCCAACCCCGTGCCGGCGCCCCGATCCCGCGCCCCAACCCTGCGCAGGCGCCCCACTTCGCGCTCCGATCCCGCGCAGGCGCCCCAACCTCACGCCCCTACACCCACTCAATGCGCTATATAATGGGCGGCCTTCAAGGCCTCGGCCAACTTTTTGGTCATATTCCGATTCAGCCCATCTGCAGCCGCATAACTCTTTCCCCTTTCCTTGATCTCCGCCCGCCATACCGGCATATACAGAGATTTAGGATTGAGCAGATCGCATAAGAAAAAGGCATTTAACGTCTTGTACTTTATCAGCTTTGTACCGCCAGGACCACCCTCGGTCATCCCCGGCTTATAGGGCGGTACATAGTCCGGCACCCACCGTTCATGCTCATCATGCGAATGACTACGCAACCCAACAATCAGCACCGCATCGCACTTTAAACTATCGACCGTCCTTTTGAAATACGCATAATCACAGTTGTACGCATCAAAAAAATCGACAGACCGCAACACCTCCGTCCCCTTCGTCTCCAAATGCTTCCGAATCCTGCTCTCGACCAGTATCCTCGCCTCGTACGTCTCCGCATTGGAGAAGCAGCTTCTCAAACAGATATTATAAGCCGTCGAATCGAAAAGGGAAAAATCACAGCCTTCCTCCAGGTAAATCGCCAGTATCTTGGTATAAGGCATCGTTGCCTCTCTTTTATTCTTTACGATGACAGTGGGAGTAGTGCAGGAGGAAAGAAGCAAAATTCCCGCGGCCAGGAATAGGAGTTGTTTCATACCGCAAAATACAAATTCAAAGCTCATATACAGAAGCAGCCATCCGAAACGTCGTACAGTGCGCCTCGACAATAACCCGTATATCCTTCGAATACCCCCCGCCCATCGCCACCACACAGGGGATCCCCCGCATCCGCAGCTGCGTGAAAACAATTTCATCCCGCTGTCTGCACCCCTCCGGCGTAACCCGTAGCTTTCCAAACTGGTCCGTTGCCAGGATGTCTACCCCCGAAAGAAAAAACACCAGCTCCGGCCGCACCCGGTCCAGCAGACCCGGTAACGCATCCCGCAGCAAACCCAGGTAGGCCTCATCCCCGATCCCATCCTCCAGCGGAACATCCCAATCCGATACCTCCTTATGAAACGGATAATTATGCCGTCCATGCATGCTAAAAGTAAAGACCCGCGGCTCGTGAGCGAACAGACTCGCCGTACCATTCCCCTGGTGCACGTCCAGATCGATCACCAGCATCCGCGAAACCCTCCCCGTATGAAGCAGGTAGTTAGCCGCCACCGCAAAATCATTCAGCAGACAAAAACCTTCCCCCCTGTCCGCAAACGCATGATGCGTCCCTCCCGCAACATTCAACGAAACCCCATTCTCCAACGCATAGGTGCAGCAATCGATGGTCCCCTGCGTGATCACCAGCTCCCGCTGCGTCAACGCCGGCGACTGCTGAAAGCCAATCACCCGCTGCTCCCTAGCCGACAACCCCTGGTGCAGCAGCTTGTCCCAATACTCCCGCGTATGCGTCAGCAAAACCACTTCCTCGGGACAAGCCCCCGGACGAAACAAGTTCTCCGGTCGGATACTGCCCTCATACAGGAGCTGCTCCGGAATCAGCTCATACTTTAACATGGGAAAACGATGGCCCTCTGGTAGAGGATGAGAATACAGCGCATCGTAAGCAATCCACAGCTTCTTACCCGTCATCCGCTTTATTGAATTTGTAGGATGCTGCCCGGCCCCTTCACCCCGGAAGACCAGGGCCTCGCCATCGGCATCCGCCTTCTATCCATATTTCCACTTACCGCCGGACCCACCGCCTCACGCCGGTGTACCATTCCCCTCTCTCCCGGAGCCGTCCCCCTTTCCCCCGGAGTCCTTCCCCTCTCTCCCGCGGCCCAGCCCCTCTCCCCTGACGGCGGCAAAATGGCAAATACCTGCGCATCCGCCGCCGGCTCCACCGACACCGTCCCGGTGAACAGCCCAAAGGCCGGCAATATCGCATAGTCTGCGCCGAAATAAAAACACGGAAACTGCAGACTCTGTCTGCCCATCCCCCTTATCCGTATCCCCGGATGAATATGCCCGGAGAAATAATAAGGCGTACCCACGATACCCCTTCCATCCGCCGCCGGATCCGCGCTCTTCTCCACCGACTCATCCGTGATATCATGGATAAAAGCAAAAGGCCCGATCTCCAGCACAGGGCTGCAGACCTCGATACCCGCCTTCTTATACCAGTCCTCGTGCAAAATATCGTGATTCCCTTCGATCAGCCGGATTCCCAGGTCAGGGAAATCCTCCCGCCACTTCAGGAACAAAGCCAGCTCCTTATTCTCCTTGCTATGGAAAAGGTCCCCCACCACCAGCAGCTGCCGCGGCTGAAAATACTGTATCTGACACAAGAGCCGGAGCAAATCCTCCCGATAGATGGACTGCGGCACCGCAATGCCCGCCTTCCGGAAATGCCCCGTCTTGCCGAAATGAAGATCGGAAAGGATCAGCGAACGCTCCTCCTCCCAAAAAATACAACGGTCTGGTGAAAGCCATAACTGCTGTCCCTTAATACGATATGGAAATGCCGGTTGCATAGAAGTAAATACCTATTGGTGTAAATATATTGACTATATCGAAACAGAAGCCCACATGGACATTAATTATATTTAATGGATTTCATTGTCATTCCTGAAAATTTTATTTACTTAGAGACAACAATACCAATTACCATGACTGACTACCAACAATCAGCCAACCCCAACCTGCTGGAAGAGCCCAGGAAGCCATCGGAGACCTTGAAAGTAATCAGCGTCCTCACGTTCATCGGCAGCGGCTTAGCCATTCTTGCTCAGCTCTACAGCTTCTTCACCGCCCAAAAGTCCTACGACACAGTCGTACAAATGCAGGACAAGATGGACCAGGCTCCAGATTTTGTAAAAAAGATGATGGGCCCGGACCCCGTCGGCACAGCCCGCAAAACCCTCGAAGCAAAAACACCCATGCTCATCATAGCCATCGTCGCCTCCGTTCTTTGTATCTATGGCGCCATGCAAATGCGGCAGCTAAAGAAACAGGGCTTCCCCGTCTATGTCATTGGCGAGGTGCTGCCGATCTTTGCCTATTATATTTTTATCGGCCAGATGAGTATTTTCGCCCTTTGTTTCTCCTTGCTCATCGCCGGCTTGTTCATCTTCCTCTACGCCAGCCAGCGGAAATACATGTCTTAGCTCCGCCGCCCACCCGTGCACCCGCACATCACAACCGCACCCGCACCACTCATCGCACCTGCGTCCACACCACTCATCGCAACTGCGCCTGCATCTTCTTAATCCTGTCTTCCAATTTTTCGGAGGACAGGTCCTCGCGCATGCTATCCACCTTCAACGGAAAGCAGAACGGCGTCAGCTTCCCCGGCCATCTCAGCACGATCTTCCCCGCCGCAATCCTCTCCAGCATATTCCGCAGTCTCCGCTCCTCCATCTGCTGGTCCATCACCTCGTTATAAGCCTGCCGGATTAGCAAATTATGAGGATCATACTCGCTAAATACATTGAACAATAAAGAGGCCGAAGACTGTAAATGCCTCGCCTTGGCATACTCCCCCGGATAGCCCTGAAAGATCAGTCCGCCGATCACCGCAACATCCCTAAACTTCCGCCTGGCCATTTCCGCACTATTGACGCTTCGCTGAATGTCCGCCGTCAAATCGTCCGGACTAAACAGCTCATACGCATTCGAATCGTCCAACGGAATCGGCTGATCACTCAACAGCTCGAACCCATAATCGTTCATCGCAAACGTAAAGCTGATCGGCACCGTCCGGCTAATCCGATAGGCCAGCAACGCCGCCATCGCCTCATGCACCAACCTCCCCTCGAACGGATAAACGAAGAGATGAAATCCATCCCTCGTCTCGATCTGCTCGATCAAAAGCTCATTCTCCTTCGGCATATACGAAAGCTCGGCCTGCAGCTCGAACAACGGCCGCAGCACCCGCAGCTCGACGTCGATTCCTTTCCTCCCCACGATCGCGACCTCCCCCTCTCTTCCCGTCTTTCGCTTGGCATTCACACCCTGCTCATCCATCGCCAGCCCCTCGCCCGTTCGCCCACTCCCCTCCAGCATCCTCGAAGCCTCATCCAGCTTCCTCCTCAACATCATCCCCAAATTCGCCGACAACGGCATCCGCCCCCCATTCCAGCTCGGTACGATCGCCTTCTTTGCATTGGACTTTCGCACAAGCGCCGTCATATCCTTGATCATCACAAACTCCAAATTCCTTCCCGCCAGGGTAAACACATCCCCGGGCGACAGCCGGGAGATAAAATACTCCTCGATCACCCCCACGTATCCACCCGAAACAAACCGCACCTTCAGCATCGAATCGCTCACGATCGTCCCGATATGCAGCCGGTGCCGCATCGCCACCCGCCGGCTATTGATCTTATACAAGCCATCCTCCATCACTTCCACCTTCCGGTATTCATCATACTGTTGCAGCGCCACTCCACCCTCCGTGATAAAGTGCAGAATTTCCATCCACTCGTCTTCCGTCATCTCGCTATAGCAATAGGTCGACTTCAATTCCCGAAACAGCTGCGCCGGATAGAACCCCTCCGATATCGCCAGCGTTCCCAGGTACTGAATCAACACGTCGAAACACAATAGCATCGGCTCCCTATTTTCGATCAATCCCTCCTGCATCGCCGACTTCAACGCCGCCGCTTCCATCAGCTCCAGCGAATGCGTCGGCAGGAAATAGATCTTGCTTACCTGCCCCGGCTGGTGCCCGCTGCGCCCCGCCCGCTGCAGAAAACGCGCCACCCCCTTCGGACTGCCCACCTGTATCACCGTCTCCACCGGCCGGAAGTCCACACCCAGATCGAGACTGGCCGTACAAACCACCGCCTTCAGCTTCCCCTCGTGCAAGGCATCTTCCACCCAATTGCGCAACGCCATATCGATCGAGCCATGATGCAAGGCAATCGCTCCCGCCAGATCCGGACAAGCGGTCAGCAAAGACTGATACCAGGTCTCGCTCATCCCCCGCGTATTGATAAAGATTAACGTCGTCCTGCTCTTCTCCAAAATCGGGATCACCTTATGAATCAACCTCAACCCCAAATGCCCCGCCCACGGATATTTTTCTATCTCATCCGGCAAAATCGACTCTACATCGATCGGCTTGTCGATCTGCGCCCGCACGATAAAATGCCGCACTTCACCAGCTGCCCAGCCTTCACCATCTCCCAACGACGCCAGCAAAACCTCCTTAGCCTGCTCCAAATTCCCTATCGTCGCACTAATCCCGATAATCGATAACTCTCGCGCTTTCACCCCCGCCACCCTCGACAACGCCAGCTCCACCTGCACCCCCCGCTTACTCCCCAGCAGCTCATGCCACTCATCCACCGCCACGATCTTCAACGACTTAAAAACCTCCGGATACCCCTTCTGCGCGAGCAGCAAATGCAAGCTCTCCGGCGTAATGATCAACACCTCCGGCATCCGCCGCTTCTGCCGCTGCCGCTCGCTAGGGTCCGTATCCCCATTCCGTATCCCCACCTGCCACTGCATCCCCAATCCACGAATCACCTCCTCCATCGCCCGGCCGATATCCTTGGCCAGCGCCCGCAGCGGCGAAACCCACAGCAGCTGCAATCCACTCGACCCCTTCTTTTGATAATTATCCGGATGCCGGTTGATGAAATCGATCAGCGCCCCCAGAAACACGGAGTAAGTTTTACCGCAGCCCGTCGGCGCATTGACCAATCCCGCGCGCCCCTCCAATATATACTGCCAGGTCTCTTCCTGGAACGCAAAAGGAACACGGCCTTCCTTGGCCATCCAGTCCCAAATTATTTTATATCCTTTTGTATCTTTTAGCTGCATGTTTTCCTCCACTCGAATCGTTGCATTGCTCCTGCAATTTAATTCTGCTTTAACAAGAGTATTAATTATTTCAGCTTAATCATATTTTAACAAAATCGAATTTGAATCCTTCTTAATTTAATAAAAAAAATCCTATGCGCTCTTTTATCTACCTCATCCTGCTAACCGTTGGCTGTGCCTCCTGCAGCCACTTTCAGTACCTGACCATCAGCTCTCCACAAACGACCACCAACGATAGAAAGCAGCTCGTCTACGAAAACGATACCCTTCGTTTGGTCTATGACTTCAATGGCAAAAATGGTCCCGTCAGTGTAAACATTTACAACAAAACTTCTCAGCCCCTCTACGTCAACTGGAAGAAGTCGGCGCTAATCCGCAATGAGCATTTTATCAGCTACTTCGATCGGAGAGTCTATTTCTCCGGCGATGGCTTCACCTTCGCCAGCCGCAGTCGTCTCTTTTCTACCGCCAGCACTTCCTTCAACGGCTCCTTCGAGCTGCCCGAAGGCCTTGAATTTATTCCACCCGGCACCAGCATCTCCAAAGGCCTCGCCACCCTGGGCGATACCGGTCCCATGGTTGCGATGATCCCCGACAGCATCGGCCAGCAAAGCATGAAGTACATCAACTCCTACAGCTACGCCAAATTCAGACAGATCATTTTCGACGAGACCGAATCCCCCATCCAGTTCAAAAGCTATCTCACCTTTGTCCTCGGAATGAACAACTCGCCCGAATTCGCCAAGACCAATGACTTTTATATCAGTGAAGCGCTGGACAGCAAGTCTCCGCCGGAACAATTTACACCAAGATATCAGCAGCAAGGAAATATGTTCTTTGTCAAGTATCAAAAACAATGATCAACACCAACCGCCCCGCTTCCCCGGGGCGGTTTTCTCATCACCCCCAGCGCCGCGCCCCTCACCCCCTAAGCGCCGCCCTCACTTCCCATACATCTCCAACAACCGCTTCAAATCCTCGATCGTATCGATCTCCTCCATCCGCTTATCCTTCCTCCATCGATTGATCCTCGGAAACCGCAACGCCACCCCCGACTTATGCCGCGCCGAAGCCGCAATCCCCTCGAACGCGATCTCGAAAACCAGCTCCGGCTTCACCGTTCTCACCGGACCAAATTTCTCCAGTGAGTTCCGTTTCACAAACGCATCCACCTCCCCCAGCTCCTTGTCGGTAAGCCCCGAATACGCCTTCGTAAACGTCACCAGCTGCTCCCCCGATCTCACGGCAAAAGTATAATCGGTATATAAATTACTCCGCCTCCCATGGCCCTTCTGCGCATACACCAGCACCGCATCGATCACCAGCGGGTCGATCTTCCATTTCCACCAATCCCCCCTCTTCCGTCCCACCTGGTACGTCGAGCTCCTTTTCTTCAACATAATCCCCTCACTGCCCTTTTCCCTCGCCATCGACCTCGCCGCCCCCAGCTCCTCCCAACTCTCAAAACCTACCACCGGCGACAGCCGCATCAACGGATGCCCCACCGCCGAAACGATGCTCTCCAGCTGCTTCCTCCGCTCCTCCAACGGCCGCTCCCGCCAGTCCTCCCCCCGATATTCCAACAAATCATAAGCGATAAATCCCACCGGCGCTTCACTCAAATGCTTCTTCGTCACATTCTTCCGCCCAATCCGCGTCTGCAAAGCCGCAAACGGCATCACCGAAACCTCGTCCTTCATCCCGATAATCTCCCCATCCAGCACAGTCCCGTCTTCTAGCTTATCTTTAAAAATTTGATACTCCGGTAGTCTCTCAGTCATCAATTCCTCCCCACGGCTCCAAACAAAAAACTCGCCCTCCCGCTTGATGATTTCCCCCCTTATCCCATCCCACTTCCACTCCGCCTGCCATTCCCCCGGCTCACCCAGCGATGACAATTCCCCCTCCAGCGCATAAGCCAGATAGAAAGGGTAGGGGCGTGACAGGTCCGCACTCTCCTCATTCAACAAACCCGAAAACGACGTCGTCGCCGGATTCCAATCCCCGCTGATGCGATGCGCAATCACCGAAGCCGATACGCCTGCCGTCTTCGCCAACGCATTTACAATCATCTTCTGCGATACGCCGATCCGAAAACCACCCGTAATAAGTTTATTGAATACAAACCGCTCCTCTTTATTCATCTTCTCCCAACACTGAAGTATAAATGTTTTTCGCGCCGATTCCTCTTCTTTACCCAGCTCGATCAACCGCTGCAGGTAAAACGAAAGCCCCTCGCCCCCTACAATCTCCACCCGAGCCGGCTCCGGCAACAACAACGCAATCGTCTCCGCCAGATCCCCCACCGTATGATAGCACTCCCCAAAAAGCCATCCCGGCCATCCCGTCATCTCCAAACACCATTCAGACAGCTGCGTAGCATTCACCGTCCGCTTCGGTCTCCTCCCGCTAAACAACGCGATCACCCACACCTTATCCGCATCTTCCGCTTCCGCGAAATAAAAGGTCAGCGCTTCCAGCTTGTCATTGGTCTTCGTGCTCGTCCCGAGCTTCACGACCAGATCCGCAAAAAGCCGCATCCCGTTGGCCATATTTCCACTTGTACTCATACTGTCGGCCCCTCCCCGGCCTTGTCCTCCCCGAGATCGCCCGCCGTATCCGTTGTCGCGCCCTCTTCATCCTCCCCATATTCGGTTTTTACTTCAGCCGCCTCGATCCCCAGCTCATTCAAATACCTCGCCAGCGTCGCCTGAAACCCATGCGTCACAAACACCTTCTCCGCACCCGTCGCCTTTATCGCTTCCTGCAAACCCTTCCAATCCGCATGATCACTCAACGCAAACCCCGCATCCGCATTCCTTCGCCGTACATTCCCCCTCACCTGCATCCAACCGCTGCAAACCCCAACCTCGAACGGATTAAACCGCCTTATCCAGGGCGAACCCTCCGCACTCGAAGGCGCAATCACCACTTTCCCCTTGAACAGGTCTTTCGGCATGTCCGGCATCACCCGTTCCACCACCGGCAGGACCACGCCCGCATTCAGCAGCGCCTGGTGCACATTCCAAACCGCCCCATGCACAAAAATCCTGTCTGTCTCCGGCGCCAGGCAGGATAGCAGCCGCTGCGCCTTCCCCAGACTATACGCAATCAAAACCGAGGCCTTCCCCTCGGCACGATTTCCGCCTACCCAGTCTTGTATATCGGTAAATATTTCCTGCTGCGGCCGCCAGTTATAGATCGGCAGGCCAAAAGTCGACTCCGTAATAAACACGTGACACTTCAGCGGCTCGAACACCCCGCTCAATCCATCATCTTCGGTTTTATAATCCCCGCTGACGACCCAAACCTCTCCCTGATGCTCCACCCTCACCTGCGACGAGCCGATGATATGCCCCGCCGGATGAAGACTGACCCGCACCCCATTGATGAAGGTAGCCTCGCCCCATTCGACCGCCTGATAAGACCCCGGCCCCAGCCGCAGCTCCAGCAACGGGACTGTCAATTTATGAGACAAATACTGCCCGCTCCCCGGCCTCGCATGATCACTATGCGCATGCGTAATCACTACCCGTGGCACAGGTCTCCAGGCGTCAATATAGAAGTCGCCAACAGGGCAATAAATCCCCTTGTCCGTAAATTCTAATAATGGCATAATCGAATCAATTCACCGCAGTCACATTCCCATCGATCTTTCTAATAAAGTACAGCTTCTTGTTCTCAAAGTAATCCAATGTCATCGTCTGCCGGTTGAGAAACACTGGCATGATATCGAAATCCGTAAATACTTTAAACTTTTTCTCACCGATGCTTCCGTTCAGATTCTTCCCATGCAGCAGCAACAGCTTCCCGAACCGGAGCGTCGTCTCATACCCCCGAAACACCATATCACTGGGCCTGGAAAAGAACTTGGTCCGGAAAGCCTGATCGATCGTCTTGACCAGCGTGTCCGTGGGATTTATATAAAAAGGAGTGGAATAAACGATCTCCTCACCCGCATAAGCCGGCTGAGTGAAGTCGATATTGTCCCAGGTCGGCATTCCGATAATAGTCGTCCGGTAGCTCCTGCTCAGGACCGACAGCTGCTGGCAAAGCCTCGTCGCAAACAGATCGTCCAGGCTGCCCGAGATACAGATCGTCTGGGACGAACTATCCAGGTAGGGAGTGAGCGCATTCGCATCGAAGTTATCGTCGAGCGTGATATATTTTATTTTTAAAGCGACCGACGCGGTCGTCTTATCGATATCGGTAAAATAACTCTTCAGCCGGTCTTCCTGCGTACCCTTCCGCCGGAAGAAGACGATCGGCTTGAGGGGATAGTTGCGCTGGAGATAACGGTAGATACCCTCACAGTGCGTCTTCAGCGTGGAATTGAGGATAACCAGGCTGGGATTATTGGTAACACCTCCGTCGTTGGGGAAATTGACATTGATAAAGGGGATATGCAGCCGTCCCGCCGCCGCCGCCAGCTGTTGTAGCTCGGCCGCATTAGCCGCCTGACCGAGTATCAGCTCGGTCTTTGAAAAATTGGAATCGGCCAGCACCTGCTGTAAAGAAGTCGTCGTTGAACGGGTGTCATAGACATGTACATCCAGTGACATCCCTTCGTTATCCAGCGAGTCCAACGCCATCTGCGCTCCCTCGAAAAACTCCAGCCCCGGATTGATATACTTTGGAAAATTCTTATCGTAACGGTAATTCCCGGTTGCATCGAACGCCGAATCCAGGTACAGCGGCACAAAGATCGCCAGCTGATGACGATTCGAATCCACCTGATGGCGACTCGTGTCAATCACCTGCCCATGCCCAGCCAATGCTCCGGCCAATGCAAACAAAAAAATCAGAGAATATCGGAAAGTATTGTTCATCATAAGATCACTCCTTCCAAACGCGTTCCGCGCCTTTACTCCCACTCGATCGTCGCCGGCGGCTTACTGCTGATATCATACACGACCCGGTTGATCCCCTTCACGCTATTGATGATATCATTGGAAATATCCGCCAGGAACGTATACGGCAAATGCGCCCAGTCCGCCGTCATCCCATCCACCGAAGTCACCGCCCGCAGCGCCACCGTAAATTCATAGGTCCGCTCGTCACCCATAACGCCCACACTCTTCACCGGCAACAGGATCGCCCCCGCTTGCCAGATCGTAGAGTAAAGGTGATGGTCCCGCAGCCCTTTAATATAGACATGATCTGCTTCCTGCAATAATCGAACCTTCTCTTCCGTCACCTCGCCGAGAATCCTTATCGCCAGACCCGGTCCCGGGAACGGATGACGCTGTAAAAGATCCTCCGGTATCCCCAGCTCGGCACCCACCCGGCGAACCTCGTCCTTGAACAGGAAACGCAAAGGCTCCACCAGCTCCAGGTGCATCTTCTCCGGCAACCCGCCCACGTTGTGGTGAGATTTGATCGTCACCGAAGGGCCATGAACCGAAACGCTTTCGATCACGTCCGGATAGATGGTTCCCTGTCCCAGCAATTCCACACCCTCGATCTTGGCGGCCTCCTCCTGGAACACATCGATAAATAGCTTTCCGATCGTCTTCCGTTTCGCTTCCGGGTCCGTCTTGCCCGCCAGCTCCCGATAAAAGAGCTGCTTGGCGTCGATGCCCTTTACATTCAGACCGATCTTCTTATAGCTCTCGAGCACCTGCTCGTATTCATTCTTGCGTAATACACCATTGTCTACAAAAATGCCCTGCAGCCGGTCACCGATCGCCCGGTGGATCAGCGTAGCCGCCACCGTCGAATCGACACCTCCGCTCAACGCCATGATGACCTTCCTCGAGCCGATTTGCTTGGACAACGCCGCAACCGTATCGCTCACGAAGTGCGCCGGCGTCCAGTCCTGCGAACATCCGCAGATATTGACCAGGAAGTTCCGGATGATCTTTTTACCCTCGATCGAATGGTATACCTCCGGGTGAAACTGTAAACAATACAAGGGTTTCTCATTCTCCCCCGTCTTCCGGAACG
>JAFDYG010000095.1 GCA_018267545.1 Bacteroidota bacterium | reverse complement strand
GAACCTCCTAATGAGCTGCAGCATGAAAAGGCCATCGAGATCGTACAGCTCTACGCCGACCTGAAGATGATCGGCAAGGGGGTAGGAGCGGCCCTGATGGAGGCAGCGCTGGACGTGGGACGCGCCGAAGGGATGGATTGGGTTTGGCTCGGGGTTTGGGAAGAAAATCATCGCGCCATCGCCTTCTACCGCAAATGGGGTTTCGAACGCTTTGGCGAACACGTTTTTTTTGTCGGGCTGGATGCGCAGACCGATTGGTGGATGAAGAAGAAATTATAATGCCTCTGCCAGCTGCTGCAGGCGGGATTTTTTCTCCGACTGCCATTCTTCCGCGAGGATGCTAAAGATATGCGTATCGGTTGGAGTGCCATCGTTTCTAATAACGTAACGTCTCAGGACTCCTTCCCTGATCCCTCCGATCTTCATTACGGCTTTTTGAGAGCGGATGTTTTGACTGGCTACGCGAAACTCTACGCGTTGCATTCCTTTTGTTTCGAAAAGATATTGCAGCAATAAGAGCTTGCATTCCTTATTGTGGATCTTACCCCATACGGAGGGGATATACCAGGTGTGACCGATGGTGGCTCTTTGTACTCTATGCTCCACGTCATAGATACGGGTCATGCCGATCAGGCTGTTGTCGGCGGTGGAGCACTTGACGAAGCTTTGACCGTTGGGGCCGGTATTGGCGAGCGCTTCGTTGAAATACTTATCGAATTGTTCGTTGTAGGTATCCGTCAGCAGGATGGTCTTGGTAAATTCCCAGATGCGCTCGTCTTTGGCCAGCTGGCGGAGGGGTTCGCGATGTGCTTCGGTAAGGAAGGCAAGGTAGACATTGGGACCGTGGAGCAGGGGCAGCTCGGAGGCCTGGGCAAATGTATTCATGGTGTTACTGTATTGGCGACCCAAAGATACATTCTCTGCCTATGCGTTATATGATCATTATTTTTCCGGCGGTGATCAATGGATGAGTGGCGTCTGAGATACGATAAAAGAAGATTCCTTTATTCCATCCGGTGGTAGGAATGTCGAAAGAAGTGCTATTGACGATGAAGCTGCCCATCAGCTTTCCGTTTGCGCTAAAGAAGTTGATGGTCAGCGGCTGCTCGTGGTAGTTGTCCATCCGGATGGTGCTGCCTACCGTCAGGACGGTGGGCTTCAGAACGGGTGTCTTCCGGCTGTCGATATCGACACGAACGACGGGGGAATAGATTGCTTCGCCATTGCTGAGAACGGTTTTTAGCCGGTAATAATTGGTAGAAGACGATGGATAGGCGTCGATATCGCGATAGACGCTGTCCTGCTGGTCGATGGAGCCGCGCGAGATCACCTCGTGCAGGGGATTGAAATAGGCGCTATCGGTAGAACGTTCGATGACGTAGCGATCAACGCCGGTTTCGTTGCCTGTGGACCAGCGCAGGATGATAGCCGTATTCTCGGGATATGCAAAAAGCTTTGATCGGTCGGCTGTAGAAAGAATGACCGGAGAACTATTGTCCGGAAATGACTGACTTTGAGCTGGCGCTGCGGCCAGCAGGGCGCCACTGAAGATCAGGAGGTAAAGTGATAAATTTTTCATATACCTGATTTTACTATAATATGATTTTGCAAATGCAATGCCCTTGGATGGGCAGGGGCATGCAATGGGGCGGGAGAGCCCCATTTTCGTAACAATAACTTCAACTTTAATCCAGAATTAATTCTGTTATTTTACGGGAAAGCTAACCAACCTATGCAGGTCAAAGAGAAAGGTCTCTATAACTACCTGATAGAGAAAAAAATACCTTTACTGGAAGACAAGACTTTTCTAAAAGTCTACAAGAAGGGCGAACTTGTCTACGGCGCCTCCCAGCGCTATACCTATATCTATGAGATCGTGAGCGGGGCCATCAAATTGGGGAGCATTTCCGTCAGAGGTATGGAGATTATACACGAGATCCTCGCTCCGGGTGAAATCTTTGGAAACCTACGGCTGCTGGATGACCATGCGGGTCTCTTCGGAAATTTGCAGGGCTTGCACAAGCCCTGGTCTGAATTCAGCAAGACCCTTACCCCTACTTTGATACGCTGCTATGAGTCCGACTTTTTCAAAAGATTAATGATCAACGATCCCAATGTGGCGGAATGGTTCTATCCGAAGATCGTTTCGCGATGGTGCAAGACGGAATCGCTTTTGATCTCGATCCGGGCGATGGAGCCGCGGGAGAGGATAAAGCATGTTTATGGCCTCTTCAATACCCGGATACGTACTGCGTTGAATAAGGAGATCCCTTTGAATACCAGTTTATCTTTTAAAGACCTGGCGGATTTGACGGCCACGACCCGACAGTTAGTGGCGGATACGCTGAAAGGATAAAGAAGCCCCGACAGAACGTCGGGGCTTCTTTCTTTAGAAGGAGTATCGGGCTCCCAGCTGGATCTGATAAGGAGTGCCGCTCTTGGTGGCGACTCCGACGTTCTGATTGACGCTGTAGATGTATTGTTGCTTGGTCTGGTCGAAGCCCGTCACGTTCAGCAGGTTTTGGTTGCCGAGCTGATAGGCACCGCCCCAGTTCTTGTTCAGGAGGTTGGCGAAATTGAAGCAGTCGACGCTGAGGGTGAGCGCCTGGGTCTTGTAGATGTGGAGAGTCTTGGCGAGACGCAGGTCAATGGTTCCATAGAAGGGATTCTCTCCGCCGTTGCGATCGGCGATCTTTCCAATGGACTTTTGGATATAATCGCGTGCGCGGTTCTGGCCGTTGTCGAGCACGGTCTGCATGGCTTTGGCGACGGCTGGGTCGGTCTTCGGGTCGTTGGGATTGAAGACGAATGCCAGGTCGTTGTTTGTGCTGCCGGTACCGCCAAGGAAGTCGCCGTTGATATCCGCATTCACGACCAGGGAATAGCGGGTGCCGCCGATGCCGGAGAACTTACCGCTCAGCACGAAGCCTTTCCAGGACGGCAAAGAGCCATATACCACTATCTTGGTTCGGAACTGATTATCCGAATAGTACATCTGTGAGAAGTCGCGGGAGTCGGACTTGACCGGACGAAAGGTAGATGTGTTGGCCACGTTGCCGTTGTAAGAAGAATTATCCTTTGTGCTGTTCCAAGTATAGCTGAAATTGATGTATCCATCCTTATAATAGTTGAAGCTTCCGTCGATGACGATGGAAGCCTCGCTCAGCTTGCCGGCGTCGGTAAATTGCAGGACACGGCCTACGTTCTGTGTCTTGCGGCCCAGCACGCTATTGGTGATGCCTTTCGACGTGATGCTGGAGGCAGGAACGAAGACGCCGCGGTTGCCTTCATTGGCGAGCGTGAAGAAGGGCTGGTCTACCATGTTCTTGTCTACATACACGTAGTTGTTGGTCGTATAGGCATAAAGCAGGTTGACACCCAGACGAAGCCGGCGTGTGATGAATTTATTGTAGCTGAAGTTCGTCTTGTAGATGCGAGGCATCTTGACGTTGGGGTCGTTCAGATTGATCGTCGACACAGTGGGAGCGCCGGCAATCAGACCGGGAGCCGTGGATGGGTCGTTGCGATAGGCGACGAAGTCGGGCTTCGGCACCAGGTTCGGACCTGCGCCAGCCGGCGTAGAAATATCGATCGAGGCGATCTTGGTTCCCGAGTTCTGGATATTGTTCAGCATGGCATAGTTGACCGGGTTGACGGTGAACAGGCCGGCGCCGAAACGGATAATATCGGTTTTGTCGCCGTGCAGGTCCCAGGTCAGCTGTACGCGGGGTTGTATCATCCCGAAATCTTTTGCCCGGGCGTCGGTTCGCAGACCGAGGTATTGCTCGACTGCAGGATTGTAATCCGCCCTGGTCAGATAGTCGGTGACGTCCCAGCGAAGACCGGTGACGAGGGTGGCGTTCTTCCAGGGGGTAAACTGTATCTGACCGAAAAGAGAGGTGTTGAGGATGTATTGCTGCACCGTAGGCAGGCCGTGCGTGGGAACTTCACGGGCGTAGCGATAGGGGTTCAGGTTGTCGAAGTCCTGGAGCGAGTTGAAATAAAACTTGCCGTTTTGTTCGTTCGAGATATAATTGTCCAGGTAGGTCAGCGTATTATCGGTACCCACCGTGATCGTATACTTGTCCTTTGTAATATAGGTGCTATTGACGAGCTGGACCTGGTTGGCGACGTCGCTTTCGGGAGTAAAGCGCTGGCCTCCGATCTGTACGGTCGTGCTGCCTCTTTTTCCGTTGGGGAGAAGGGACGAAACGGAGACGATTGCGCGGGGGATATTGCCGGCCGGCAGCTGCTCGTTCGCATCGTATTTCTGGAGGGTAGTCTGATATTGCACTTTCAGCTCGTTGAGGACCGTGCGGGATACCTGGGTACGCAAAGACAGGATGGAGCTGTTCTCGCGGGTGCGATAGCTGCCATATACTTCGTAGAGATTGATGCTGGAGTTATCGCTGTTGCTGTGCGGGTTGTTCCAGTCGCTATAGTTGTTGCGAAGGGTAAGGCGGTTTTTAGCGTTCAGCTGCCAGTCGAGGCGGATGAAGAAGGTATTGGCCAGGGTCTTGCGACCGAACTCGCCGGTTTGAGGAGTTTTGGCAACGCCGTATTTGGTACGGGCGATATTGATCAGGGTGTCGAGGGCGCCCTTGCTGATGTTGAGGCTGTTGGCGTCGTCGTCGGAGCGGATGTCGGCGATCGTAAAGGGGGTGGACTCGTTCTGCCGGTCGAGGGCCGCGAAGAAATGCAGCTTGTCCTTGATGATGGGGCCGCCGATACTAAATCCATATTGATTAGTCAGAAATTGCTGGTTGCGACGAACGCCGCGGATATCGTATTTGCTGGCAAGCTCGTCGGCGCGGTAGTAATCGAAGACGGAGCCGGTGAAGGTATTGGTCCCCGATTTGGTGACGACGCTGACGTTACCGCCGCCGGAGCGGCCCTGGGTCACGTCATAGATATTGGTGCTGACCTCGAACTCGCGGATCGCTTCCAGGGAGAGGGAATAGGGACCACCGCCGACGGTGCCGGAGGTAAGGTTATTCCGGGCGCTTAGGCCATCGATCGTATAGTTGGTGGACGAAGCTCGCTGCCCGCTGAGACTGCCGCCATTGCTGGTAGGGGCAAGGGCTACAAGGTTATTGAAGTTACGATTTTGCGCGGGGATCTGCTGGATGGTCTGGGCCGAAATGGCGGTGCTGGAACCAAGACGATCGATACGGCTATTGGACAAGCCAGGCTTGACGACGACTTCATCGAGCTGGGTGACCTTGACGTTCATGGCAAAGTCGAAGAGCAATTGGTCGCCCTGGTTGACGGAAATATTTTCCCGAACTTCGGTGGTATATCCCTGATACTCTACTTTTAGCGAGTAGGGGGTACCGAGAGGGAGCTGTAAGAAAGTATATTTACCGTCCTTGCCGGATAGGGTGGAGGCGGTAAAGCCGGTGGAAAGGTTTTTTACGGTGACGGTGGCGTTGTAAACCGCCTCACCTTTAGCCGTACGGACAAAGCCTTTGATGGAGGCGTCGGTGCTTTGGGCCCAGAGGGCGCCCGGGAGAGAGAAGAGAAGTGTAGCCAGAAAAAGGAGTCTTGCGAAAATGGGGTGCATATGGTCGATTTGAGGGCAAAACTAGTTTTGCCCTCAATCGGCGCATGTAAGAATCTAACATCGGGATTCTTGTTAATGATTTGGTAATGAGATAAGGTGGACTCCGTCCACCCCGGGCAGTCTACCTTTTCAATAGTTTACTGTTTACGATCTTCTCCATGATCTCTTCTTTCTGGTACTTACTGATCGGGACCTGGTAGGTGGAAATGTGGAGGATATTGCCTTCGATGGAATTGATCTTGTCGATGGCGGCGATATAGGATTTGTGCGGCTGTATAAAGGCGGCTGCCGGTAGCTTCTCCTGGAGCATCTTTAGCGTAAGATGGGTGATGATCTTCTTTTCGCGGGTGTAAATGGCGACATAATTCTCCAGGGCTTCGGCAAAGAGGATGTCGGAGAAGAGAATCTTTTCGAGCTTGTTGTCCGCTTTTACAAAGATGTGGTCTTCTATGGCCCCGGATTCCCGCTGCAGTTTGAAATAGTCATAGGCTTTGTTGGCTGCTTTTAGAAAGCGTTCGAAAGGGATGGGTTTGAGGAGGTAGTCGAGGACTTCCAGCTCGAAGCCTTGCAGCGCATATTTCTCGTAGGCTGTGGTGAAGATGACGCGCGGTGGCATGGGGAGATTTTTCAGGAAGTCGATACCCGTCATGTAGGGCATCTCGATATCGAGGAAGAGGAGGTCGACGGGCTCTTGTTTGATCAGGGAATTCAGCTCCAGCGCGTTCTCGCAAACGCCTTTCAGCTCGAGGAAGTCGATCTGCTGGATATAGCCCTGCAGGCCTTTACGTGCGAAAGGTTCGTCGTCGGTAATGATGCATTTTATCTTCAGTGACATATCAGTGGTGTTGAAGGATGAGGGTAGCGGTAAATTCATTTCCCTGAAGGGCAGCAGCCAGCTGGTGCCGGTTGGGATAGAGGAGCTCGAGCCGTCTTTTCAGGTTCTCCAGGCCGATGCCTCTTGCTTCTTTGACAGGAATGGTATTGGGTATGTTGTTGACGACCTTGAACTCGATATCCCGGTCGTGCAGGGCGGCGGAGATATGGAGCTTATAGTCACCGCCGACGTATTTGAAGGCGTTTTCCACGAGCGGCATAAAGAGCAGGGGGTATACCTGCTGGCCATTGAGGGCGGGGTCGAACCAGGTGTCGAGCTGCAGGCGTTCCGAGCTCCGGGTTTGCTGCAGCTGGATGAAGTTCTGCAGGTAGTGGAGCTCCTGGCTGACGGCAACGGTCTGCTGCTGGTCGTAGAGCTGGTATCGCAGGAGCTCGGAGAACTTCTCTACGCTCTTTTTGGCGTCGGCTACGTTCTCGTCCATCTGGAAATAGATCGTGTTGAGCGCGTTGAATAGAAAATGCGGGTGGTATTGGGCCTTGAGGAATTTCAGCTCGGTCTGCAGCTGGTCGTTGGTTATCTTTTCGAGCTGCACCTTACCGTCGATATAGGCTTTCAGGAAGGTGCTGCTGCGGGCGATGCCATAATAGATCAGTGAATAGAGCAATGGGATCGTATTGATATCGACCACGTCGTACCACTGGGCTCCGTCGTCGGTGAGGGCGGCCATCGGCAGGATCAGGACATTCTGAAAAACGAGATTCAGCGCGAGAAGCCAGAGCAGTTCTCGGATGACGCGTTTATAGCTCAGGTCATTGACTGGCCAGCGCCGGTCGAAGAAACGGAAGAGCCGGTTGAGGGCGGCGATAAAAATATAGCTGGTAACGATACAGTAACCGATTTCGAATGCATTCTGCTGCCAGGGGCGGTCGCGCCAGAAGCGCATGCCGGTGACGGAGTCCAGGAGGAGGCGGATCGTGAAGTAGACGATGAGTCCATATAAGGCCGGGAAGATATATTTTTTGAATATGTTCACCATAACAAGGTACGACAAAACTATCCCGGGGAGGGGGGAGGGGCAAATTTCTTTGACGTATGGACGGGGAGCGGTGGTGAAAAGCCGGATAAAAAGAGAAGCCCCGCTTTCGCGAGGCCCAGTTTTGAATGGTGGCTCAGATACAATTAGATGATGATAATCAAGAGCAGGATTATGATAATCAGGGCGCCGACGGAAATATATATTCCGGTGACTTCACGGGCTTCTTTCCGCATGCCTTTCAGCTCGGCCCGAAGCGCCTTGCGTTCTTCTTTGGTCAGCTGGGATTTGTCCATCGCCTTGATGGCTTCCGTCCTGTCCTTCATCTGCTGGACAAGGGTTTCCTTTTGTTCCTTCGACATGGTCGATAGCACTTCTTTAGAAGGGAGTTCGACGGGACCGGGAGTGGCAATGTCGGCGCTCAGTGCGCGAAGAGATATAAAGCAAAAGAGAACCGGCAAAAAGAGAATGAATTTTCTTGTTTTCATGTTTCTTGTTTTAGATGATGTGCGAGTGTTTATTTCCTTTCTATTCTCTTTTCAAAAGCCGTTCCCGTTTTAACACCATATTTATATTAAAAAAGTGTGGAAAATAATCCACACTTTTTTAATAATACTTTAATTTATCAGGAAGCTGCCTGCTGGGATTGAGGCTGGTATTCGTGTAGCCAAAGTTTTACAATGGAATCGGTTAGCTCTACCAGCTCGCCAAAACTGTCCGGTTTTCGGAGGAAACAGGACGCTCCCAGCTCATAGGAGGTTTTGCGATCCTGCAGGAGGGTGGAGGTGGTCAGTACGATGATCGGGATCTGGCTAAATTGCTTGTTGCCCCTGATTTCCTTGAGCGCCTGAAGGCCCAGCATACCGGGCATGTTAAGGTCCAGGAGGATCAGCGCGGGGAATTCAGAGTCGGCGGAATACAGCGTCTCCATTAGAGTTTCGGCGTTCTCGATAAAAACATAGTCGATCTGTGGGCTTCGTTCAAGGAAAGCGTCCAAAATGATCTGCCTGTCATCAGGATCGTCATCTACAATGAAAATAAGATGAGAATTGCTTTTCATAATTAAATAATGGTTGTTCTAAACGATGATAAGGCCAGGCTGTTTTATCTTTTTAAGGGTATTCTAAAGTAATTATTTTACGGCAAAATCATTACCTTCCAATTCTCTTTTCATTCAAGTTTTTATAAAGATTTTCGGATTTACAAGTATTATACTAGAACCTTGCCAAATATGTGGCGCGGGTCTTGTGCTATAATTGCCCGGCGTGCTAACCGGCTGTAGCCGGCGAGCCAATACCTATTAAAAAAATTATTGATAAAGCAAAAGTTCACTATGGCGCCTATTACTAAGGTTGCGAAAAAGAAACCTACTCCTGCAAAGACCGCAGCATCCAAACCAACTGCCAACGGCCGGGTCAATGGAAGAAACGGATCGAACGGCAGTCATTTCAGACAAGCTACATACGAAAATGATTCCCTTCTGGATGACAAGGACCTATTGCGTATCCTGCTACAGGTACGCAATGGTAATTTTACGGTCCGCATGCCCATCGGCGAGACCGGTGTCAAGGGACGTGTCTTCGATACACTTAATGAAATCATTTCTCTGAATGAAGAGATGATCAGGCAGTTTACCAAGGCCGGGAATACCATCGGGAAGCAGGGTAAGCTGACCCAGCGTATCGAAGTTCCCAATGCCAAGGGGTCCTGGGCGACGGGTGTCGACTCGCTCAATTCCCTCATCTCCGACCTGGTGCACCCGACGATCGAGATCGCGCACGTCATCAGCTCGGTGGCGAAGGGGAATCTTTCGCAGAACATGCCCCTGGAGATCGGCGGGCACACGCTGCAGGGAGAGTTCTCCCGTATTGCGCGGGAAGTGAACGACATGGTGAAGCAGCTGAACCTCTTTAGTATGGAAGTGACGCGTGTGGCGCGTGAGGTGGGTTCGGAAGGGAAGCTGGGTGGTCAGGCCAAGGTCAAGGGGGTTGCGGGCGTATGGAAGGACCTGACCGATTCGGTAAACCTGATGGCGGGTAACCTGACGGCCCAGGTGCGTAACATCGCCGATGTGACCACGGCGGT
>JAFDYG010000094.1 GCA_018267545.1 Bacteroidota bacterium | reverse complement strand
GTCTGCGGCGGGCCAGCTTGACGACGAAGCTGACCAGTTCCTCTTCGGTAAAATAATCCGTAGGTACACATACGGAGCTTTCGTATCCATCGACGGCTGCCAGGATTTCCGGGTCCAGGGGTTCTTCGAAGACCTGTTCCAGGTAAAAGTTTCCGACCGGCCTCGTGTTTTTCAGATTGACCACGTTTCCACTGAGATCCTTGATACTGTTCTCGCCAAAGCTGAGCAGGCTGTCGGCGGTGAAGGTATCGCCTGCTTTGAACCTCGATTCGTAGCCGGGGTGCAGGGGGCTGATGATGCCGTGCTGCAGCTCGACCGTCTGAATGCCCTGCTGTCTTGCGACGTATATTTCAGCACTATAGGTATAGCAGCAGGTAAATACGGCCTTGGGCTTCCAGCGTTTCATCAGGAAGGAGAGGACCTTTACCTTCTTGAAGAAAAAGGCAAGATCGTTCATTCCGTCTTCGGGGAGGTTATAGGTCGTAACGATTTTATCGATTAGCTGCCGGTCTGCCTCTGAGGTTTTGAGGCTTGCCCCCATCAGGAAATAGGCGACCCGCCAGATGAGACCGCCATCGACTACATAGGGATGCGAAAGCTGGCTCGTCTCCTTTTTCATCATCGCTCCGGGATAGTTGACCAGGAGCACGCGCTGGCCTTCGAGGCCTTCGATCAAGCCCGTTGCGAGCTTGTCGATCGTCTTGTCACCTAATTTCTTTCGCTCCAGCTCATTGGAGAAAATCACGTAGTCATAGCGGCCGGACCATTTGGAGGAGAACAGCTGATTGGCGGCTTCGAGCAGGCAGCGGAGCTGTCTGTATAGTCTGCCGAGCATGCGCTTGATGGGAGAATGTGCCGGCGAAGCCTGAGACGAAGACTTTAATAGTAGAAACCGTAGCGCGATACGGTACACCGGCCAGATGAGCAGGCCGTTGACCTTTATGTCCTTTGTTTCCGGAAATCGTTCTTCTATTTCGAATATTTTCTCCATGTGATAATGATCCTCCTCGGCGGGGGTGACGCAAGATTAGATCGCGGTCCATCCTCCGTCGATGACCAGGTTGTGTCCGCTGATATAGGAGGCGTCGTCGGACAGGAGGAAGGCAACCCCCGGCGCGATATCAGCGGGCTTCCCCAGCCGGCGCAAAGGTACTTTCTTTTCGTATTGTTGAACGAAGGGCTCGGGCTGGTTGTCGAAGATGCCGCCGGGCGAAACGCAGTTGACCCGCACCTGGCTGGGACCAAAATAGGCCGCGAGATAGCGGGTCAGGTTTACCAGTCCGCCCTTGATCGCCGAATAGGCTGCCGGCATGGTCATGGGTGTTCCTTCATAGATGGAGAAGTCCGGACCGACAAGGCCATAGATCGAGGACATATTGACCAGCGCCCCCTGCCGCTGTTCCTTCATTTGTCCCAGCACGATCTGGCAGCACATAAAGTAGCTGTTGAGGTGCATGTCGACGTTCTTCCGCCAGGAATCCATCTTGATATCTTCGAGCTTGTTCCCCCAGTCGGAAGTGCGGGGATAGGCGTTGTTCACCCATCCGTCGATGCGACCGAAGTCTTTTACGATCGATTGGACGAGTGCCCGAACCTGCTCTTCGCTGGTCGTATCGGCTACGCGGTAATATTTGTCCTCATTGCCCGGGGCGATGTCTACGCATACGACCTCGGCCGACGCCGACTGCAGGGCGGTGACTATGGAACGTCCAAGCAATCCTTTTGCTCCTGTGATAACGATGACCTTGTCTTTCAGGCTCAGCATGCGATTAATTGTATTTTCTGAAAACCGGACGGATGGGTTTTGAATGCAGGTATTTGTCGATCCCTTCTCCGAGCGCCTTCTTATATACTGCGAGGGATTTTTTTACCGCTTCGAGCGTCTGTTCCAACTCTTTCGGGCCGTGCGCCTGCGAAAGTGCGAGGTAGGGCATCAGCACTCCGTGACTGACCATCTCCTGGGCAAAGAGCGTGCGGAAGGCGAGCGAAGCCTGGCCATCCTTGTCCTTGGTGATATAGTTGGGAGAGCAGGCGAAGCCTTCGGTATAGAAGTTTTCTCCGATTCCGAGGTCCTTTGCGATGCCGTTCATTCCTTCCATCAACTCCCGGCCGTAGTTCCAGAAATGATCGACCACCCGGTCTCTTTGCAGGATCTCCATCGTCTTTATAAAAGCGCCAAGCGCGCTCATCTCCGCGCCGTGGGTGGTAGAAGTCAGGAACACGCGTTCGGCGCCTTCCTGCAGGATACCACCGATGCCCATGATCTCCTTCTTGCCCGTCAGCGCCGCGACGGCAAAGCCGTTGGCCATCGCTTTTCCAAATGTCGAAAGGTCGGGTTCGATGTCGAAATAATTTTGGGCGCCCTGCATATGCCAGCGGAAGCCGGTGATCATCTCGTCGATGATAAAGATCGCACCGTTGGCATGGCAGAGGTCTCGTACGCCGGACAAGAAACCTTTGGCGGGTGGTTGTGTCGTCGCGGCCTCCATCATCACCCCGGCGATCTGGCCGGGATGCTCGTCGAATAGTTTTTTGAGAGATTCCAGGTCGTTATAATGAAACTTCAGCGTCAGGCTGCTGTGCTCTTCGGGCACGCCGCGATTTACGACGGTCGAACCGATGAACCAGTCGTCGAAGGAGAAGAAGGGATGCTCGAAGGGGACGATGATATATTTACGGCCGGTATAAGCCCGGGCAAGCTTGACCGCAGCAGACGTCACGGTAGAACCGTGCTTGGCGAACTTGACCATCTCTGCAGAGGGGATCAACTGCGTGATCAACTCCGCTGCTTCCAGCTCGGTGATCGAAGCGCGGGTGAGATTATTTCCTTTCAGCACCTCTTCATAAACGGCCGCCGCCACTTCTTCGTTGCCGTATCCGATGTTGACGGAGCGAAGACCCATTCCATAGTCGATATATTCTTTACCGTTCGGGTCCCAGACGCGGCTTCCCTTGCCCTTTACCAGGATCGAAGGGGCGTTGGCGGGGAACTGGTCGTCGCCGCGGGAATAGGTATGCGCCCCACCGGGGATGACAGCGTGTAAGCGTTCTGCGTAAGTCATGTTACTCAAAATATTTTTTTAGGGTCAACAATCTCTTTTTCCAGCAGGAACTCGGCGAACTGCCAGTCGATCGGGTCGTCGATCTCGAGGGTGCAGGGTTCGGGCAGGAGATAGGGCAGGGTGGCTGCGGTATAAAAAGTTTTTTTCTCGCGGAAGGCGTCCCAGCGGGTAATATAGAATCCGCCGCTCGGCGTGATCTGGCGTTTGAATGCCTGGCGGCCCATCTTTGCGCGGTTCTCCAGGCGCTGCGCCAGCTCGTCCATATATTGGGTCTCGTCCTGTATAAAGATGGTGTTGGGTCTTGCTTCGCGCACTGCGACGATGGCGCTGGCCTGTGGGTCTTCCTGCAGCCGCTGGCAGGCCTGGAGGAGATCCGTCTTGAAGACCAGCGGTGAGGTCGGTTCCAGCAGACCGAGGAAGTCGGGCTTCCAGCCGCCCTTTTCTGCGTGGTCCATTGCGTGCAGCACTACGTCTGCCGAGGAGGCGGTGTCGGTCGCCAGCTCTGCCGGCCGCATAAAGGGAATGGTCGCACCCGCTTTTTTGGCGATCTCCGCATAGTCCTTATCGTCGGTCGAGCACCAGACCTTCTCCGCGGGCGACAGCGCCAGCGCGGTTTTGATCCGGTAGGTCATCAGCGGCATGCCGTTCAGCGGCTTTATGTTCTTCCCGGGTACCGATTTCGAGCCGGCACGGGCGGGGATCAGCCATAGTATATTCTCGATCTTCTCCGGCATAAGTTCAGAAAGGTAAGTGTTTGATATCCTCTTGCGCCTTCTGGAAGTCGCTCATGCGGCCGATGTCGAGCCAGTATTCCAGGATGGCGTAGTTGATCAGCTTCTTCTTCTCGGTCAGCACTTTCTCCATCAGGTCGGTGGCGTTGAAGTGGCCGTCTTTAGGTATATAGTCCAGCAGCTCCTTCTTGATGAGGTAGATACCGGCATTCGCGAAATAGGTATAGCGGGGCTTCTCCTGCAGGGAGATGACGCGGTCTTCGTCGAGCTCGAGGATCGCGTAGGGCAGGTCGACGTGGTGTGGAACCGCGGCAACCGCCATATCGGCGCCCGACTGGATAAATTCGTTATAGAAATGACCAAAGTCGATATTGGTCAGCAGGTCGCTGTTCATGATCAGGATCGTCTGGTGCTGGAAGGGTTCCGCGAGCGTCAGCGACCCGATGGTGCCCAGCGGTCTGTCTTCGCGGATATATTTTATATCCAGTCCTTTCTCCGAGCCGTCCTTGAAATAGTCTTCGATGATATGACCCAGGTAGTTGATGCTGATATGGATGTTTTTGACTCCGTGACGAGCCAGTCTGTCGATAGAATATTCGATGATCGGCTTCTCCCCTACCTTCAGCATCGGCTTTGGTGTCGTGCGCGTCAGCGGCAGCAGCCGCTCGCCCCTCCCTCCGGCCATGATCACCGCTTCGAGGGGGATGGCGCTCCGGTATTCCTTCAGGTTGAGCAGGTCTACCATTACGCCGTTTTCGTCCAGCAGCGGAACGAAGTTGATTTTCTTATCCAGGATCCGCTGGACGGCGTCGCCGTCGATCTTCCCGGCTACCAGGCGAGAAAACTCCCGGTTCATCACCTCTGTCACCTTTGCGCCGACCGTGATGTCTTTTAGAAAGCCTCGCCGGACGTCGCCATCCGTGAGCGTTCCCAGGAGCTTGCCGTTTTCGCTTACTACAAACAGGACGTTGGCGATGTTGACGTTCTCATTCAGGGTGCCGAGTGCCTGCCGGATAGTGCTGTCTTCCCGTATGATATTTTTCTTCCAGTTGTTCATGACGGTAGATCGAAGAATTTTTTCTTGATAGTTGAGGGTTTGCCAAAGCGTTGAATGGTCGACAGGATCCTGATTGCGGTATCGCCTTTGCCGTAGAGATGCACCGGTTTTTTGCTGATCGCCGCAAAGGAGGGTGTCAGCGCCTTCCGGATTCCCGAGACGATGCTCCTGGCATCCGTAGCGGTATCGATAACGGAGGGGGGCTTTATCCGTCCTGTTTGTCTGTCGCCTATATTGACCGTGGGGATGTTAAAGTAAGGTACTTCCAAAATCCCGCTGGACGAGTTGCCTACGACCGCGGTGATGTATTGCAGTGTGGAAAGGTATTTCAACTGACCGAGGCTGGTATATGCCCGGGTATTTTCCGTGTGCCGTGCGACATACTCGTTGATCAGCCGGATGATCTCGCGGCCGCCGGCGTCGGCATTGGGAAGGGTGAAGATGATGCGGAGCTCGGGGAACTTATCCAGGGCCTGGAGCAGCTGGTTCATCTGTTTCAGCGCCTGGTCTTTTTCCAGGGTCACCGGATGATAGGTCACCAGGATCGTGTTTTCGTTTATCGGGAATGCCAGCTCCTGCTCCAGCTTCTTTTTCGACAGCAGCTTCAATCCTTTTATATTATCCAGGCCGATCGCTCCGGTATTAAAAACGCGTTTGGGGTCTTCTCCAAGCTGGATGACCCTTTTGCGATAGCTTTCCGTAGAGGTAAAATGCAGGTACGACATCTTGGTGATGGCGTGGCGCATGGCGTCATCGGTCGCTCCTTCCGTCAGCTCGCCGCCGTGGAGGTGGGCGATCGGGAGTCCGGCGAGGTGGGCGGCGATTGCCGCGGCAAAACTCTCGAACCGATCCCCCAGGATCACGACCCAGTCTGGTTTCAGGCGCTGGAAGGCGCCCGCGAAGCTGATCAGCCCCAGGCCGGTCGACTTGGTGATGGCTGCGTCCGTATCTGCGGAAAGCAGCATTTCGATTTTTTCATGGATAGTGAACCCATCCGACTCGATCTGTTTAAATGTCAGACCGAATTCGGGTGAAAGGTGCATGCCGGTAACGATCAGCTGCAGATTGACGCCCGCCTTTTTTTTGATCAGGCGCATCAGCGGATACAGCAAGCCGTATTCCGCCCTCGAGCCGGTCACTACACATATATTTAGAGCAGCTGCTTTCATAATAAATCGATTAGCTCGTCTTCTTCAAAATCTCGGGAAGCCGCCTGTCCGAGGAGCCGGTCCCAGAACATGGGGCTTAGTCCCGTTCCGGGGCGCTTTACGGTCAGATTGTCTTCGGTAAAGATCTCACCCTTGCGGATGCCTTTCGCTGCCACGATGCTCTTACGGGCGATCGCCTTGTTCTTGATCTCGGAAGGCGAGGGCTGCTTGACCGCGGTCCCCAGCGCCATTTCGATGTGCCGGATCGAGGAGATCATCTGCTTCAGCTCGGCCGGCTCCAACGACGCCTTGTGGTCGGGGCCTTCCAGATTTCTATCCGTGGTAAAATGCTTTTCGATCATCACCGCACCCAGCGCGACTGCCGCTACCGGCACCTCGATGCCCGGGGTATGGTCGGAATAGCCGGTCCTAACCCCGAATTGCTCGGCGATTGCGTGCATGGCCCGCAGGTGTACGTCTTCGAACGGCGTCGGGTACTCCGTATTGCAGTGGAGCACCGTAATATTTTTCTTTGAGAATCCGCGGCTTGTAATGGCGTCGATGGCTTCACCGATCTCTTTGATGTCGGACATCCCCGTCGATATCACCAGCTCTTCGAAGCTGTCGGCCATCTTGCGGAGATAGGGTAGGTTGGTGATTTCTCCCGAGGGTATCTTACCCAGCTTGATCCCCAGTCCTTTCAGCAGGTCGATGCTGTCCATGTCGAAGGGGGTGGACAGGAATTCGATCTTGCGAAGCTTGCAATAGCGGATCAGCTCGTCGTGGGCCGACTCGTCGAGCTCCAGTTTTTGGAGCATCTCCAGCTGGCTCTCGCCTGCGGCCGTCGTCTTTTGTTGGTACGACGCCTTTCCGGCCGACTTGCTGGCCAGCTTTTTGGCCTTGAAGGTTTGGAATTTGACATAGTCGGCGCCTGCGTCGGCCGCCGCGTCGATCAGCTGCCGGGCCAGGTCCATGCTGCCGTTGTGGTTGACGCCGGCTTCGGCTATGATAATGGTTTTGTTGCTCATGGTTTTATTCTTACGCTGCTCGGTATATTCACAATCTGCTGTTCCAGCTGGATGGCCGTCGACAAGTCGCCCGCGGGACAGTCTTTGTACATGGGCAGGGTGCTAGCCAGCTGCCAGGCTGGTCTTGTCATCACCTTGTTGTCGTTGGTATATTTTAGAAACGCGTCCCGCTGTTCGGAGTCCGGAAGCAGGATCGTCATCAGCCAGTAGTTGGCCCTGGCGTCTTTTATCTCTCTTACGAAGGGAATCCCCTGTTTCTTGAAAAAGCCGGTATAGATATCCGCCAGCTCCCGCTTGTTGTCGACGAACTTGTCCAGCTGTTCCAGCTGGGCGCAGGCCAGGGCTGCGTTAAGGTTGGGCATCCGGTAGTTATAGCCTACCTCGTCGTGGATAAAGGCCCAGGGATGCGGCACTTTTGCCGTTGTCGTCAGGTGCTTGGCGCGGAGGCCGAGCTGGTCGTCGTCGGTAAAGATGGCTCCGCCGCCGCCGCTGGTCACGGTCTTGTTTCCATTCAGGCTGAGCGTTCCCATGATCCCAAAACGGCCGGTGTGCTTGCCTTTGTAGAAAGCGCCAAGTGATTCTGCGGCGTCTTCGACCAATTTGATCTGGTATTTTTTGCAGATAGCGGCAATCTCATCGATCCGCAGGGGCAGGCCGAAAGTATGCATGGGGACGCAGGCGATGATGCGGCGACCCGTTTCTTTGTTGTAGCAGATTCCGTCCCGGATTTCCGCAATGGACGCGAGGCGTTCTTCGAGCCGGGCCGGGCTCATGCCCATCGTGTCCCGGTCGACGTCAACGAAATGCGGGATGCCATAGGCGTGCTTGATCGCGTTGACGGTCGCGGCAAAGGTCAGCGGCTGTGTGATGACCTCGTCGCCAGGCTCGACACCCGCCAGCAGCATGGCCATGTGCAGGGCGGCGGTCCCGTTGACGACGGCGATGGCGTGCTTCGCTCCCGTGATCTGACAAACCATCTCTTCGAACTTGTTGACATAGGCGCCAACGGATGATACGAAGGTAGAATCGATCGTATCCAGCACATACTTCTTCTCGTTCCCGGTGAATCTGGGCTCGTGGAGCGGGATAAACCCTTCCGGTGTGCGGAAGGTCTCCCGGATGAATTGGACGATCTCGCTATACATTATAGATATCCGCTTTATATTGCTTTATGTTTTCCGGGCGGCTGAACCATTCGATCGTAGCTTTCAAAGCTTCGTCGAAGGTGTGTTTGGGTTTGAAGCCCGTATGTTCCAGCAGCTTCTTGTTGTCGCCGCAGAGACGGTGGACTTCCGATTTCTGAGGCCGGATTCGTTCCTCATCTCTTACCAGTGTTGCGTCGGGGCTGATCAGTGCGATCAGTTTCGTCGCCAGGTCGCCGATGCTGATTTCCGAGCCGGTGGCAATATTAACGTCGTGTCCTATCAGGCTAGTACATTTTGCGATCTCGATAAACGCCTTTGCCGTGTCTTTTACAAACAGCAGGTCGCGGGTGGGAGAAAGATCACCCAGACGGATTTCTTTCTTGCCGTTCAGGAGCTGTGTGATGATCGTCGGGATGATAGCGCGAGCCGACTGTCGGGGGCCAAAGGTATTGAAGGGACGGACGATGGTCACCGGAAGGTCGAAGGAGCGGTAGAAGGACTCCGCCATGCAGTCCGCGGCTATTTTGGTCGCGGAGTAGGGCGACTGGGGCTGCCGGGGGTGCTTTTCGTCGATCGGGACATAGAGCGCCGTTCCGTATACCTCGGAAGTGGAAGTCACCAGCACGCGTTCCGTTTTCAGGTCGCGGGCGGCCTGTACGATGTTGAGCGTCCCCCGGATATTCGTGTCCACATAAGAGTCGGGTGAATGATACGAGTAGGGGATTGCGATGAGGGCGGCGAGGTGGAAAACGATCTCCATTCCTTCCATGGCCGTGCGGACGCCGTTGGGGTCACGGACGTCGCCGGTGAAGATGTCGATCTTACTCAGCACGTCCTTTGGCAGGCTGTCGAGCCATCCCCAGGAGTTGAAGGAATTGTAATAACAAAATGCCCTAACCTGGCACCCCTCTTCGAGGAGGGCTTCGACCAGGTGGCTGCCGATAAATCCATCTGCTCCGGTGATCAGAACCTTTTTATTCCGAAGATCCATTGCTGATACGTTTGTAGTTTGTTGAGAAAGGGTTTTTACTAAGATCCATTCGTAAGAGATGGGTCGAATTATATTCGCTCATATAAGAATTGTCGGGCATTGCCGACAAGTACGTCTTTAGGTCGGTCCAGGTCCAGCCCAGGGTCTTCATCATGTACCGGGCTTCCTTCCAGTGCAGGGTAACCAGGCTTCGGGCGATCTTGCGCGCCGCGGGATAGGACACGTTGCGCGTTGCGAGTGTCTTATCCGGTTCACTGAGTGGGGAGTCGGAGGCGCCGATAAATTCCTGATCGATCCGTACGACTTCCAGATAGCCCTTTGTCGTAGCCACCTGGGAGGACGCCTGACCCGGCGTAGCCCTTGCCCAGACGGGATTGCCGCCGATGACCAGACAGTGGTGGCGCTGGCAGATTTTTAGCCTGACATAATAATCGCCGCAGACCAGTCCGGTGGGGAAGCCGCCGGCATCCTTGAGCGCCTGGGTACGGAACAAATTTCCTACCATGCTCGCCGATAGAAAGCCCTTGCCCGAATATTGCAGCTTATATATTTGTTCCGGGCCGAATTCCAGCGGATAGATAAAAGCATTTTTATCGTATCCCACCACCAACAGACCCGAAGAAGGAAAGGCTTCCAGCATCGTGACCATATATCGGAGGCCGTGGGGATAAACCATATCGTCTCCGTCGATAAAGATCACGTATTTCCCGGTGGCCATCTCCAGCGCCTTGTTCCGGTTTGGGTACTCCCGAAGGTTGGAAGGATTGCGATAGGCCTTGATGCGGGGATCTCTATAGGAGCTGATGATCTCCCAGGTATCGTCGGAGGAGTGGTCGTCCCCGATGATATATTCGATATTCTCGTAGTTCTGATGCAGCACGCTCTCTATGGCGTCCCGGACGTATTTACCCGAATTGTAAGTAACCGTAATGACTGTGACGAGCGGGTTTTCCATCAACTATTGGAATGTGTATTTGCCTTCGTAAAATAAACGGAGGTTGCTCCGGTATTCGGAAAAGCTATAATACTTGGTCAGGATATCGTATTGTTCTTTCTGATAGGGTTCAAAAGCGGCTTCCTTGTCCAGCCTTTCGATGTCGCCGGCTATTCTGGCCAGCAGCTCATCGTAGGAGGAGTACAGGGTCGGCAGGTCTTTGAAATCGGGGGTAAAGAAGTCTTCGTTATAAACGGCGAAGCCAATCGCGCCGCTGAAGATGGGCTCGATGATATAAGCGTCCAGACCTTCTCCGAAGGTGAGGGTCCACTTCGCTTTGGCGACCGTGGCCTTGAACTCCTCGTAGGTGAGGTTGCGGATGATCTGCACGCGCAGACCCGGTATTGCATTCAGCCGTTCGAGCACCGTATCGCGCATCGGGTGTCCATCGGGGGACACGACGATCAGGTTTTCCTTATCCTTGTATTTTTTGAACGTATATTTTTCCGGGCTAATCCACACCGAGAACTTGTGCAGGGGCACTCCGTAGTGCTGGCGCTGGACCGGCGTACAGTACCGCTGGTGGGCCGTGGTCATGGTCAGCTGGTGGGCGATCTCCTTCAGACCGTGCAGCTCCTCCACGGAAGGCATCAGCAGGATATTCTGGTTGAGCACGTTGATGTGGACCTTCTGCAGACCGGCGATCCATTCCCGATCTTTTTTGTCGAGCATCCCTATAAAGTCGCGGCTGCAAAATTCCGGCAGGTGGAACAGCACTTCCTTTACGTGGGAAAAATGCTGCCGCAGCTGGGGGAAGCGGAACACGGGGCTATTATTGGCGAACAGCTTATGCTGGAATAACAAATATTCTTCGGGCATCGTGCAGAGGATCACCTCTGCCCCATGGACCTCTTTTAGCAGACCGGACTCTTCCTTTAGCGAGGTGATGGAGATGATGCCTCCGGAAATGCGTTCGGCCCCGGTAAGCTTGTCCGCACCGGGAACGAGGAAGACGATAAGCCGGTCCGTCTTGCGGTCCAGCAGGCGGATTGCCCTGTTCTGCTGACGCCGTACCCCGGATTCAACGCGAAGCCTTTTCCAGGCGCGCGGCTTGAGCAGGAGTCTGCCGGTGCGATTGATAGAATGGACGGTCTTCCGGATAATGGTCATAATTTAAATTTTCGCGGGGACTCCTTTAACGGTGACACCGTCCGGAATATTGGATGTCACAACGGCTCCTGCACCGACTATTACCCGACTACCGACTTTCACACCCGGCAGGACGACGGCGCCGCTGCCGATGGAGGTCAGGTGGCCGATCTCTGCCTTGCCGAGGATATGACATCCCGGGGACAGCTCGCAGTAGTCTCCGATTATACAGTCGTGGTGAACGGTTACGTTGATATGGATAAGGGTGCCTTCGCCGATGACGATGTCCGAGGTCAGGACGGCGCCCGTCATGATGTTGAGGCCATCGCCAAGCGATACGTTGAAGCGTCCGATGCGGGCAAAGGGGGAGATGACCGAGGTCAACCGGCCTCCCCGCGATTTGAAATCGTCCGACAGCTTCTTGCGCAGGGCGGGTTTACCGACGCCGAGGAGGAAGCGCGGGTCTTTTGCCAGGGCTTCGGCAGCCGCGGCTTTTGTGGCCAATATTGGAAAACGGTCGTACAGCGTCGCCTGCGGATGCGGGGTGACGTCATCATACAGACAGAGGTTTTCCAATTCCTCCAGCTCGGAGAGCACACCGATGATTTCTCTTGCATGCCCTCCGGCGCCTAATATGATCATGAAATCAATATTTAAGGATTTCCGCTATGATAGCGCAGATTCTTCTAATGCTGTCTGCCGTCAGCTCATGGAAAAGGGGCAGGCAAAGCACGCGGGCGGAAGCGGATTCGGTCACAGGCAAGCTGATTTTGTCTTTCAGGTAGGGTAACGTGTGCAGGGAAGGATAGAAATAGCGGCGGGGATGGATATAGGCCGCATTCAATACATTCTTCACCGAGACCAGTTGTTTTTCGGTCTCGAATAGCACGGGATAGTAGGCGTAGTTGTATTCGGTACCGGGCGGTACCGTGGGCCGCTGGATGCGGACACCCATGGAAGAAAAATGTTTATCGTAGGTCTCGGAAAGCTCTTTGCGCTTCGCGAGGATCTCGGAGATATAGGGCATCACGCAAAGTCCCATGGCGGCGTGCATCTCGCTGTTCTTGCCGTTGACACCAAGGCCCCAGAAGTCTTCCTGGCCTTTGTGGCCGAAGTTCCTCATATAGGAAATGCGGTGCATCAGCTCGTCGTCATTGGTGACGATCCCGCCGCCTTCCACGGTATGGAAGAGCTTGGTCGCGTGGAAGCTAAGAGTGGAGATGTCGCCATATTCCAGCAGGGACTTTCCCTTATACTTGACGCCAAAGGCGTGCGCCGCGTCATAGATCACTTTCAGACCCCGGCGGTCTGCGATTTCCTTTATCTTCTCTACGTCGCAGGGGATACCGTATACGTGTGTGACCAGGATGGCCGAAGTACTCGGGGTGATGGCCGCCTCTATCTTATCCACGTCAATGGTCAGCGTTTCGGGGTGGATGTCCACGAAGACCGGCTGCGCATTTTCCCAGACGATGGAAGAGGTTGTCGCCACGTACGAGAAAGGAGTGGTGATGATCTCTCCTCCCAGGTTCAGGGCCTTGATGGCGATCTGAAGGGCGATGGTGCCATTATTGACAAAGAAAAAATGTTTGACGCCAAGATATTCTCTGAGCTTCTCCTCCAGCTCGTTTACGAGCGGGCCATGGTTGGTGAGATGACACCTGTCCCAGATACCCTGGAGATATTTGGTATATTCTTCTAGCGGCGGCAGAAAAGCTTTGGTAACGTTTATCATAACTTTTTTAAGATGAATATGCCTTCATTACTACCCGGCAGGGGGGCCATTGTCATTTCTATTTCGAATGGGAAGCGGAGCTCTTTCCGAAGCATCTGGAAGAAGTCGATCATCGTCGGGTGGGACCAGACGTGAAAGTGGATCGAGAAATTGATATCCTTCAGGTGCTGGATGGTTTTTGCGATGTCTTCATCGTTCTTGGCATTCTTGGACCATTCAGTTTTTCTTACGAAGTCCTGGTAGTGCGACTCTTCCGACCATGCGGGACCTTCCCGGTAATCGCGGATGAAGTGCTCCATGTCCGTCAGGTCCCGGTCGATATCGAAGGTGTAGCGTTTATCCGGGATAGCCATGAAGAGGACGCCGCCTTTCTTCAGGACCCGTAATAAATTTTCGATGGTCATTGCCGGGTTCTGGCAGTGCTCGATGAAGTGATTGGCGATGACAAAATCCTGTGTAGCGGCGCCTACCGTTTGAAGCGTTTCCCCGTTGTCGATAATGTCTACGTGAACCATGGACTTCAGGGGCATATCGGGGAAGATCTTGGCGTGTTCCTCCGCGCTGATGCGGTCTACGTACCGGACCTTTACGCCGGGACGGACGAACATAGGAAGATTGAGCGCGCCGATCTCAATGCCCTCTCCCTTTATATAGTTGACGCTTAATCCAAGACGGTTCATCCTGGAAAACCGCGTTATGCATCTTTGGGATATGGTCTCTTTCAAAGGCCTTAAGAGTGTCATGTGAAAGGTTTAAAAATATAGGAATTATGAATTAACTGCTTGCGTGTATAGATTACGTACGTCTGTCTGAACCTTATCACTGGACAATGCCGAAGCGACTTTCTCATAGTTCAGAGGAGCCGCGCCGTCGACCAGGCTATCGTCCGTCAAAGCCTGGCGGATAGCCGCGGCGATGACTTCCGGGTCTTCCGGGGGTATAAAGAGTCCGGTCTTGCCGTGCTCGATCCATTCGTCCGCACAGGTCGCGTAAGACTGAACGGGAAATACCCCCATCAGCATCGACTCGAAAAGAGAGGAAGGGATGCCGTCGCTCAGGTTGCAGGTGACGGAAATCCTGGCATTCGAAAGAGTCTTCAGCCACTCGTCGTAGCCGGTCGACTCGTACATGCCGATGTTCATACCTTCTTTCGAGTTGATATACTGAATATAATCTTTTACTTCGTTTGCACAGGAGTAGACCACCACGTCGAAATGCTGCAGGACGTCCTTACACAGGACGAGGGAGCGAATCGCCGAGAGGCCTCTTCTTACGGAATCCTGATAGCCCTTTACCAAAATTAGCTTTCTTTTGGAAGGCGCCAGGCCGTGGTTTCCGGAAAATTTTCCGAGGTCATATCCCCCGCCGGCTGAAGGAAATTTCTGTACCCGTCCCTTGAACCCCAGTCCTCTTGCCAGATTTATATCGCGGTCGCCTTCGGCCAGGTACAGGTCGATTCCGGTGAACATCTTTTCGAGCTTCTTCTTGTGCTCCGGGAAATACTGGAAATAGTCCAGGTCAATCCCGAAGGTCGTGTGAATCCAAAAGGGTTTGGGCCCCTGGTTGGATTGAACGTATTCGCTCATCAGGTAGCCCGCGTGCTGGCTTTCCATGGTATGAACCACGTCCGGGCGTATCGATTCGATCGTCTGCGCCAGGCAGGCCAGGTGATCCTTTCTGTATTTTAAAAATCTCGAACCCTTCTCCATCCATTTCCAGAAAAAAGAACTGTCGATGGGGCGTTTTTTGTTCGAGAAGGTACGGTAAGTAGACTTGCCTTTTAATCTATCGGCGAAGTTATCGGGATAGTCGTGAAAAATAACGTCGGAAAGCGCCGCGTGCGGCTTGGCATAGTAGAACGAGCTAAAGAAATGGACCTCATGCTCCTTTTTGTCGATCAGGCTGATCCACCTGACTATATGAATACTAAAGGGCATGCCGACGATAAGAATTCTCATAACCTGTTCGTAAGGGAATAATCCAGGGTGTTAACCAATCCATCCGTGATACCGACCCTTGCACGCCACTGACAGTCTTGTTCGATCTTGCTGCAGTCGAGGATATTCTTGTTGACGTCGAACTTGCGTTCCGGCAGGGTCTGATATTTTACGTTCAGCCCCCTGGTGGCGCAAAGCTCTTCCAGCACCCGTATGATCTGCAAGTTCGACAGACCGACGCCGGTAGCCAGGTTATACATCTCACCGATCCTACCCTTTTCCAGCACGGCGAAGATTCCTTCCGCCAGGTCCGTTATATAAATGTAATCGCGTATCGTTCCTTCCGCTCCGAAGATTACAACGGGGTCTCCGTGCGTAATATTGTATATCGCCTGAGCGACAAAGCCTTGTCCTCTATTTGCGCCCTGTCCGGGGCCATAGGCGTTGGAGGGTCTTACGGCCAGGAAGGGGAAGTCCTTCGAATAGCGAAACATAAAGCCGTACTTCTCGATCGCCAGCTTGGTGATGCCGTAGGGCGAGATCGGATTGGTCGCGTGCTCTTCGTCGATCAGCTCGACGGCGGTATTTCCGTAAAGCGCGCCGCCCGAGGAAACATACAGGAATTTCTTCAGCCGCTTGCTTTCGGCCGCCAGCGTAAAAAGCTTTACCGTGCTCTGCAGGTTTTCGATGATGTCCTTCAGTGGGTCGCTATAGCTGGTCTTGGGATTACTCAGATAGGCCAGGTCGACCACCTCGTCGTGCTCGTCGAACAGGCGGACCAGGTCTTCGTCGCCGAGGGCGGAATTGTCGAAGAAGGTCACCCTTCCCTTGAACTCGGCGGAATCCCGGATATCCAGGATCGAGACCTCGCGGCCGGACTGCAGCAGTCTTCTGATTACGTGTGTACCGATAAAACCACTGCCGCCAATTACCAAGCATCTGTTCATAGTATGCATCTTCCGGCTAAACGGAGCCCTTTTTTAGGTGTCGAAATATTTTTAACAGCCCGCCGGGGATATACGGCTTGTCGAGCCGGCCGGTACCATAGTGGACCGGCAGCGGACTTTTCTTATCGCTCTTCAGGCTCTGATATTTTTTAAACAGCTCGTAGTAGGCCTGGGTATTGCGGACGGCGTCGAAGGAAGATTCGATCTTTTGTCGTGACGCTCGGCCCATCGTGTCGAGCATCGACCTGTCCTTGTCGAGGTCGGCGATAGCCGTCGCAAAGGCTTCGACGTCGCCAACCGGCAGCACCCTTCCAATGTCCGCGGTGACGACGGAGCGGATCCCCTTGTTGAAGTCGGCGATCACCGGAACCAGGCCTGCGCTCATGGCCTCCAGCAGCGAGACGGGCATCCCTTCGAGACGCGAAGGGAGGATAAACACGTCGTTCTGCATGGCTGTCTGCAGCACCTCTTCCGAAGTATCGGGGGAAAGGTGGTTGAAATTGGGACGGCTGCCGATCTGTCCCAGAAATTCTTCCCGTGCCGGACCGTCTCCGATAATGGTCCAGTCGATCTGGACGCCCGCTTTCTTTAGCTGGTCGTCGATCAGCGGGATGTCGAAGATCCCCTTCAGCGGGTGGAGCCGTCCGATAAAAAGGACCTTTAGCTTACCCGAGGGATTGCTTTGCCGGACGCCGGGCGCCGGTACGATCCCATAGGGCAAATAATAGATATCGCCCCTGCGGTCGGGCATGAGGCGCTGAAGCTCTTCGAAGATTCCGGGGTTGTGACAGATGTATACGTCGATCAAAAAGCCATAGCGGATGGCGTTTTGGATATACCATTCGTCGTGAACCGCAAAGACGACGGTCTTGCGACTGCCATAGACGTGCAAGCAGCCCAGCTCCAGCGGGAAATTGGTAAAGACGATACCCGGCTGGTCCGAAATTAGCTTTTTTAATTCCTTAAAATTATTATACGTGCCGTCTGCCTCGTTGTAGCTAAAGACGTGCTCCTCGTCGGTGCTGTTGAAAAGATGAGGAAGGGGCGTTTCGGTATCGCCGTCTCTTTTCGTGTAGATGACCCTTGTGCGAAAACCATCGAAGGAGCTCGACTTGACCATGTTCTGGTAGTAGTTCTGAACGCCTCCCATTTTATACTGACAGATAAAAACCAATTCAGGGTTCATCGTTTCATAAGCTTTTTAACCAGTCCAGATAACCCTGGAGTCCTTCTTTCATATTAACCGAGGCTTCGAAGCCCAATGAGCGCAGGGTAGTAATATCGGCCCGCCAGTTTTTGGGGTCGCCTTTTTTCTCTGCGCCGTTGAACTGGAGATCGATACCGGGGGCAGCCATGTCTCTAAACGTATGCACGGCTTCCTCGATGGTCGTCTCTGCCCCACTGGCGATGTTGATCGCTTCGCCCTCGAAGCTTGCGCGTTCTATAACGCATTCGATGGCGCGGGCGATATCCCGGACGTATATAAAATCCCTCGACTCTGCGCCGGTGCCGAACATTTCGACCTTTTTGGTACCGGGCTTCGTCAATTTTTGATAGAGGTCCCAGAACAACTGTTTCTTCAGGCCAGGGCCATAGGCGGAAAATACGCGAAGGCTTGCCGAGCGTATGGAAAAATGGGTATGAAACTCTTTACAGACCTGCTCGCTATACACCTTATGCCACCCGTAGGGGGAAAGGGGATTGATCATGGCCGTTTCTGCGATGGGCAGGCTGACGGGGTTCCCGTATATGGCGGCGCTGGACAGGTTGAGGAACCGGCACTCGGGTGCGGCCTTGCGGAGCGCCTCCAGCATCCAGTAGACGTTGGCGACGTTCAGGGTATAGTCCAGGGCCGGCTGCTGAAAGGAAAATTGTACGTTGGCGGCGCCCGTGGCGTTCAGACAGACGTCGGGCTTGACGGCGGAGATCAGCTCGTCGAAGTTGACGCGTTCGGGGTGAAGGGCCAGATAGTTCTCTTCGTCTTTTAGCGTAATGTCCGACTTATAGACTTCATGTCCGCGCTGTTTGAAATACTTTACGACGTTGCTGCCGATGAAGCCGTCGGACCCGAGGACGAATATTCTCATACTTTAAAGATAATTCCCTGACCGGTGGGCAGGGATAGTACTTGTAATCCTCTCTCCGCGGCGAAGGCGTCGAACGCCCTCTTCTGGTAGATGTGCATAGGGAAGCCATAGTCGTCGAGGACCATGACGCCGCCGGGTACTATCTTATCCCAGAAATACGTAGCGGCTTCTATTTCCGGTTCTACGCAGTTCATGTCGATAGACAGGAAGCAGATCTTATCGGTCTTGCATTCGGGCAGCGTGTCGGGGACGACGCCCTTGATGACCTTTACGTTAAAAGGAGCGAATGTGTCGAGCACCTGCTGATAAACGTTCTTGTAGTTGGAGCCCAGGTAATGACTTACGCCAACCTGCTTCTCCTCTTCTTTTACCAGGTGCTCGGGCATTCCCTCATAGGTGTCCAGCAGGAAAAAGGTTTTTCCCGTCTTGTTGAAGTCGATGTAATCGATGATGGCCCGTGAATAGGCGCCGGTGTTGACTCCGCATTCGACAAAGTCTCCCTCGAGTCGCTTTACGTGCTCGGCCGCCCAGCAAACCGTATAAACCCGCCATTGCAGGGTAAATCCGGGCCAGGGATTGGTGGCGGCGGCTGCGGCATACGCTTTGGCGAAGCGGGGCTCGGTAATAAAATCGCAGTTATTGGATGTGACCAGGCTGTCTGCGTCGTAGGTAATAGGCCCGCCGAAGTGATTGGAAAGGTAGCTGGTGCTTGTTCGGATGTTCCGGTAGTTCCTGATCATCCAGCCGAGCTTTTTCAAGTGAAATCCGATGTCCATTTATTCTTTTTTAAAGGCCTGTTACGTAGTGTATCTGATGATCTCCGACTGCGACTTGCCGACCACGATGGCATAGGGGGGGACGTCCTTGGTGATGATGCTGTTGGACCCGATGATCGCCCCTTTACCTATCCGCACTCCCTTCAGGATGGTCGAGTTGAAGCCGACCCATGCGTCGTCTTCGATAATAACTTCTTTTTCCATCAAATTATTTTCCACCCGGAGACCCGCTTTGAAAATATGTTGAAAGTCTTCGTGTCTTTCCTTCGAATCCAGCGGGTGGGAATTGTTGTCGTGGATGTTTACGTTGTGCGAGATCAGCACGCGGTTGCCGATTCGGATGTCGATGGCCGACCAGATTTTGGTATCTGGACCGATAAAACAGTCTTCTCCGATCGTGACTTTACCGCCGTGTGCGAATACCATGAGATGTCCCCGTACCCAGGATCTTGCGCCGATGGAGATCCTGGTCCGGTCACCGGTCGAGTTCTGTATGATCATATCCTCGCCGATGATCGATTCGGGATGGATGACGGCAACGGACTCCAGGAACGTCTTTCTGTCCGCGGCCTGTTTGATCTCATAGTCGATCTTGGCGGCCATGTAGGCTTTGACGAGGAGCTTCTTGATCAGGCGCTTTAGCATAGTCTAATTTAGCTGAACCATTCTGCGTCGACGATCACGCTGCCGTAGTCGATGCCTTCGTAGAGGGCGAGGTTGGTGCCGTTGTCGTGAATCTTCACCGGACAGACGTTATCTACGTAGTCATATACGTGTCCTTCCCGGGTCCATATGGCGCAGGCGAAGGAGTAGATATTGGGGGCGATGATGCGCGCAGGCAGCTTGACCTTACCGACGTATTCATTCGAGCCGTTCTGGCGGAAGAAGTCGATCGGCTTCAGGACCGTAAAGATCCGGTTCTGGAGCTTGTCGTTGATACCGATGCCGATTTGCAGATTGGACGTCCTTACCTTTAGCGAGAACCGGAAGTCCAGTACGATGCCGTCATCGAAGGAATAGTCGGTCGCGCCTTCTCCCTTCTCGTTTTCGCTGGCGATGCGGGTGAAGAAGTTTTCTTTCCGGCGGGCGGTGTCGTCGCTGGGCAGGTACACGTTGGTACCGGCCTGGTCCATGGCTATATAGCTATTGATGACGTTGAATGCGCTGTCGTAGCTGACTACCTGGCCTTGTTTCAGGAGGATCGCCTTTTGACACAGCTGGGCGATGACACCCATGTTATGGCTTACGAACAAGACCGTCCGGCCTTCATTCTTGCTGACGTCTTCCATCTTGCCGAGGCATTTCTTCTGGAACTGGGCGTCTCCAACCGCCAGGACCTCGTCCACGATCAGGATTTCGGGCTCCAGGTGTGCGGCTACGGCAAAGGCGAGACGCACGTACATACCGCTGCTATATCGTTTGACGGGGGTATCGAGGAATTTTTCGACCTCTGCGAAGTCGACGATCTCGTCGAACTTGCGGCGGATTTCGTTCCGGCTCATCCCGAGGATGGCGCCATTTAAAAATATGTTCTCGCGGCCCGTAAGCTCGGGGTGAAAGCCGGTACCTACCTCCAGCAGGCTCGCTACTCTTCCCCGCATGGTGATACGGCCGCTGCTCGGTTCCATGATCCGGCTGAGCAGCTTTAGCAGCGTACTCTTGCCGGCTCCGTTGCGGCCGATGATCCCGACGCGGTCACCGGCATGGATGTCGAAGCTGACGTCTTTGAGGGCGAAGAACTCTTCCTTGGTGGTGCTTTTTTTCTTACCCTGGCCCAGGAGATTGCCGGCCTTCTTGGCAATGACATCCCGAAGGGATTGATAACGTTCCGGGGCCTCGTGCGCGATGACGAAGTTCTTCGAAAGATTTTCTGCTTTTATGACTGGAAGGGGCATTTCTTAGATATTATCGGCGAATGATTTTTCTGTGCTCCTGAAGTAGGTGATGCCCAGCCACAGGAATAGTAGGATAACGACGGATGAAAGGAGGAATCCCGGCATATAGATGGGTTCGCCGGTGATGCACCAGCGGAACCCGTCGATCACACCGACCATCGGGTTCAGCGAGAACCAGAAGCGGATCTTTTCGGAGTACTTCTGAGCGATGATGGCGCTGCTATAGCCTACGGGAGTGACATAAATTCCCAACTGGACGATAAAGGGTACGACGTACCGGAAGTCCCGGTATTTTACGTTCAGTGCGGTGATGTAAAGGCCTGCGCCGAAGGAGATCAGAAACGCCATTATCGTAAAGAGGGGAAGCAGGAGAATTTGTATGGGTGGGACGAATTTGAAAATGAACATGACCACTACCAACAGCAGGAAACTGATACCCAGGTCCACGAGACTCACGATGATAGAGCTGGCCGGAATGATCAGCCGGGGAAAATAGACCTTGGTAATAAGATTGGTATTGGTGACCAGGCTATTGCTGGAGTCAGAAAGAGCAGAGGCAAAGAACTGCCAGGGCAGCAGGCCCGCAAAGACGAGGATGGGATAGGGAATGGTGCTGCCTTTATCCAGGTTACCGAGCCTTCCGAAGACAAATGTAAAAATCACCATCGTCAGCAACGGCCTGATCACTCCCCATGCGGCGCCGATGACGGTTTGTTTGTACCGGACCTTGATGTCTTTCCAGCTCAGTATGATAAAAAGTTCACGAAAACGCCAGAGATCGTTCCAGTAGTTTTTCTCGGTCCGTCCTGGCTCAATGATCAGTTCGGCTTGGACAGTGTTGCTTTGCTCAGTCATTTATTTGAGTTTCTAGGATCAATTGGAAATCAGCCGAATATTTTCTTCCGGAGGCTGCCCAGGCGTTGGCCGAGCGTCCTCTTGCCCTTCTTTTTCTCGTCTTCGAAATATCCGGAGTTGGCGCCATAGCCGTATCCGCCATAGTAGCCGCCGCCGCGGCCATAGTAGTAGCTTCCATAATAGCCGCCTTCTTTGTTGACATCATTCAATACCAGGCAAAGGCTCTTGAGCTTCTTGCTCTGGTACAGCTCTTCTACCATCCGCATCTGATTGCGGAAGGTATAGCCTTCTCTTACGACGTATAGGGTACAGTCGGCATAATGCGACAGGGTAGCGGCGTCACTAACCAGACCGATCGGAGCCGTATCCATGATTACGGCCTCGAAGTTCTCCATGACTTCCTGCATCAGCTCGTCCAGTTTCTTATCCAGGAGGAGCTCGGCAGGGTTCGGCGGAATCGGTCCGCAAGGGATTACGTACAGGTCATCGACTCCTTCCACCTTTACCAGCAGGTCGTTGAACGAAGCTTTGCCGATGATATAGTTGGTGATCCCCATCTTCCGTTTAAGGTCGAGGCCCGATACGATCTTGGGTTTGCGAATGTCGAATTCCATGATAACTGTCTTCTTCCCAGATAACGCCATTACGGCTCCAATATTTGTACTGATAAAAGATTTTCCCTCGCCGCTGAACGAGGAGGTCACCATAATGACCGGCCGTTCCTTTTTGGCGATGATATATTGGAGGTTCGTCCGGATGACTCGGAATTGTTCAGCCACCAGGCGGCGGCTGTTGCGCATCACGACCAGCGACTGTTCCGACGTGGAGTGTCCGATCTCGCCCAGGATGGGGGCGGCGGTAAATTTCTCTACGTCCGCGCGGCCGCTTACCTTATCCTGGAGCAGCTCGCGGATGGCGATGATACCGACGGGGACGACCAGGCCGATGAGGAAATAAAAGACGTAGATCTTTTTGCCGTCAGGGCTCGTCATCGTTCCTTCTCCCCGGGCCGGCTCTATCACTTTCGAATTGGAAATGGTAGAAGCGGAGGACAGGGATATTTCGAGTCTCTTTTGCAGCAATAGGGAGTATAGTTCTTCCAGGATCTTTTGACGGCGTTCCTTTGTCAGGAGCTGCATGGACTTGCCCGGCAGCGAGGTCAGGTAGTCGTGCATCTTCCGGTCCTGCACGTCCAGGCTGCCCGATGCGATACCGTAGGCGTGCTTGACGCTCGAGAGGGCTTCGTAGATATCGCGGCGGAGCTTGTCCAGCGCATTGTCCATTCCCACGATCAAGCCGTTGTTGGGAGAAGTGGTCTTTAGATTATTATCTCGTTCGAGCGTCATCTTGTTGTACTCGGAGACCAACTGCATCAGGGCGGGTTCTTCGATGCCCAGGTTCGTCGGCACCAGCTCGTGGACATTCTTCTGGTCGGAGATATACTTCATCAGGTAATCGACGATCCCGATCTTTACTTCGATCTCCGTCCTTTGCTTGCCGTTCTCCCCCATCTTATCGAGGTAGACCTTCGACTGTTCACTGATGTCGAATACCTGGTTTTCCGCCTTGAAGTTCCGCAGGTTTCCTTCTACGCCCCGCAGGGTATCGTCCAGCTCATAGAGACGGTCGTTGATAAAGCGAAGTGTATTGCTGGCGACCCGGTTTCGGTCTTCCACCATCAGGGTATCGTAGACTGCCATCAGGGTATTCAGAATATCGTTGCCGAGGTGGCTGTTCTCGCTTTCGAAGGTCAGCGCCAGGATGGTAGACTCCGTATTCGGCTGAGCAATTCGCAGGCTGCCCGAAAACTCCCTCGCGACATCGCTCACCGGCACCTTGACGACCTCGAAGATCATGCTCTTGAATGCGTCGAGGGCTATTCCGACATTACGCAGGAGACGGAAACGGTTGCCGCCGCTCTGGATCTCCTGGCCGAAGGTATACAGCGTCTTGGCCTCGCCCAGCATAAACTGGTGCTCGTTGACGACGACCACCTTACAGCCGAAGGCTGCGGCCGTGTCGACCTGGTGCAGCAGTTCCAGGGAGAAGGGAGGGTCGGGGTAGATATAGCTGGTCCTTACGCTTCCCTTATTGTAATAGCGGACCTGCAGACCCAGGTCCTTGACTACTCTCTCCAGCACTGGGCTGGACCGGAGCAGGGTCATCTCGTTGCTCAGATTGGTGACATTCTTCGTCATCAGCAACTGCTGAAACTTCTCGTCCTTAGAAGCGGAGCCGTTATCGTCGTTTTTGATCAGCATGGAAGATTCGACGCGGAAGAGCTGTGTCGAATAGCGGATCTTTATATAGGCCAATGCAACGGAGATGGCCAGGCATAAGATGACAAATGGCAAGTAGTGCAGGTACTTGTAAAGAAACTCCCTGGGCGCCATGGTCCAACGATTCGACTTTACGTTGTCGTAGCTTATCAGGTCGTTAATATTTTCAGTCATGAGAGTGCTAGCTGGTTATTTTCTAAAAATGCTGTAAATGATGGCGATGGTGGAGACGATCGTAGCGGCGAGCGTAACATTGCGGGCGGTGACCTGGTCGTTGGCGGCCACTTTCCTTTTGGTAGGCTCTACGAGTACGACGTCGTTTTGCTGCAGGTAGTAATAGGGGGATGCCATGATCTCGGGCTTCCTGAGGTCCAGCCGTTCGTAGGTCCTGACGCCATTGGCTTCGCGCATGATGAGGACATTGTCCCTGCGGCCATAAAAGGTCAGGTCACCGGCAAGGCCCAGTGCCTCCATTAGAGAAAGGTGTTCTCCGGGTATATTGTAAATCCCGGGGCGGGTCACTTCACCCAGTATGGTGAAGCGGTAGTTGAGGAAACGGATGCTGTAGTAGGGGTTCTTTAGAAATTCTTTCAATTTCGAATCCAGGAGTTCTTTCAGCTGCATACGGGTGAGGCCGGCGATGTGTAAGAGACCGAGACCCTGAAACTCGATATTTCCCATTTCGTCGACGAGGTAGCCGGGGGAGGATGCGGCAGGAGTGGAGGTGATGCCGCTTTGCGAGCCGGTGCCGCCGCCAGGGTTGGTATTGGAGCCCGAAGTGCTGCCGGCGCCTGCAATCACAAACTGGTTATATAGGGCGGTTGCGGCGGGGTTGTCGCTGTATACGACGATGCTGATCAGGTCCCCCTTCTGGATGACGGGTTCGGGTATCGTTACCTGGCTCAGCTTAGCCGTGTCGAATTTTCCCTGCATATAAACGAGCTGCCGGGTATCGCCGCAGGAGCAGAGGGTCACCGAAGCCAGCACAAGGGCCGTAACACAGAAAAAAATGGCTTTTAAAGGAGATACGATTTGCATGAGTCCAGCGATATTATCTTTAGAATAAATCTATTTTCGGACAACGGTCACATTCGACTTGTCGATCACGGCCACCAGCGAATAGCCGATGCTTTCGATCACCACCCTCACCTTGTTGTTCAGCACCTTCATCACTCTTGCTTCCTTGTCCATCAGGGCGCCCTGGCGGATCGTCACTTTTGTATCGGTTCGCAAGCCCAGCGGTTCCGCCCACACTTCGTCATAGTCATTCAGGAACTTGCGGATGGTCTCGATTTCCTTTTCCTTTACGACGGCTGGCTTGCCCAGCCAATATACAAAATTCACTATCCCGTTAACCATCCTGACCCTTGTTTGATCTTCCTCTGCGATCTTGACGAACACGTAGGATTTGAACAAGGGTTCTTCTACCCATTTGATCCGGTCGCTCCACTTCTTTCGCACTCTGTTGAGGGGGCAATAGGCTTCCAGCCCCTCGTCGGTCAGCAGGCTGTATACTTTCTTTTCCCAGCGCGGCCGTGTGTAAACGGCATACCAAACCTTTGACCCCATAGACATAGCTTCGCCCTCTCAGTCACATAAAAATCTTGCAACTGTTTGATTATCAAATATTTTCAATTCACCCCTTTCATAGCCTCGATCAACGACAACATACCCCTCTATCAATGACAAAGGGTATAGGCGAGCACTCTTTCGACTGCTGACTATACCCTTCCAAATCCATTATTGACAATAGATCGAACAACCCGATTCTTCACAAGAATATATAATTTAAGATGCTGAAGGCTCTCGCGACAAAAAACAAGTTTTTCCAGGTTTTATTGTACGTCCGATTACAAATTATTATTTAATAACCCTTTATACCCTCTTGCTACAAATATAAGCGATTTTAATTTCAAATAAATTTTATGTCGCGTTGATTTGCAGGAATTTACTAGCGTTATGCCCCCTTCTTTACCGGGTGATGGAGGCCTTATTCCTCCTCTCCTGTCAGCTTGTTGATGCCCCAATAAAGGAAACAGGCGATCATGAAAAGCAGGCAAACGATGACGATCGAGAACTTGACTCGTGCGAGATTGTACGCGAGGGAAACGCTCCACTGGGAGATATTTCCGTTAAGGGTATGGGAGAGGGCGATGTTCTCGATGACGTCGCAGATAGTGGCAACCAGTATCAGCCATGCAAAACCCCGGCCGCCCTTGATCATGATCTCGTTGCCCGTGCAAGCGGATATGAAGCGGCAGCCGACACCGATGGCGATCGTATAGAGGAACATGAAGATGTAGGCGAAATAAGTGCTCTTCACCATCTGGTCATACTTCCCCGTCAATTTCCAATCTTGTATCATGGTCTGGGCCTTGCTTACCGTTTTGGCAATTTCAAATTGAACGATATCGCCAGAACTTAGAGGAGAGAGATAATTTCTTACCCAGATCATGTAGCCGATAGTCAGCAGTAAGAACAACCAGAATAACTGTCTCAGGCGGGCAAAGCGCGCTGGCCATGAGGGAGGTTCCATATATATTGACGATTTTCTGATTTGAATCGTCAAGTTAGCCAAATTTGACAATATGGCCTAACGCATATTATGGAGGGGCTCAAAGGACTTCTTGCCCTCCTCATGAGCCTGGAGCACGTCGAAGATCCGGTCCTGCCAGCCGCTGATCAGGAACACGTCTTCTTCGGGGCACTCCAACGACTTGTCACCATAGCCTGCCAGGTCGAACAGGTACAGCTTTGCCTGTGGAGCCATTTGCTTATAGGCCTTCCATGCGCCATGCAGGTCGCTGTCCGCAGACTGATTAAACGAGCGGCGATCCCATAGCCGGCTGTCGGTGAAGACCAGGATCTTATCGACGATCTGCCCTCTGCGCAGCAAGGATTGCAGGATGAGGTGGGCGTTGGTTGCATAGCCGGCTTCTCCTTCCCGCAGACGAAGCTCATCGGTAGTCGCCAGCACGGAATAGGTATACTGCCGGACGTGGGCGCCCTGTTCCGAGGGAACGATGGGCGGCTGTCCCGAGATGTCCAAAGGCTTCCATGTATTGCCGATAAAGCCGGTGATGACCTGGTCGCCACGGCTCTTCCACAACAAGGCCAGCAAGGGGGCGATGTCGAAGCGCAATGCGCTGCCAGGTCCGCCAACCGGACGTTTCATGCTGTCGCTGATGTCCATTGCAATGACGGATACGGCGTTCTTTCCAAAACCGGAGCGGGCCCAGCTGCTGTGGTAGACGGCTTGCTCTAGCGCGTCGATGAGCAGGACTGCGCCGCCCTGGTCCATATCGCGGAGCGAACGGTATACTTCCAGCATCCGCAACGGGGAATGGTTGGCCCTCGACGCGGCTGCGGCGTTGCCGAGGTATTCGGCGGCCAGCTTCAGGACTTTTCCGCTGACGCCGGTGCAGAGCATCGGCTGTAGGTTGTCCAGCAAGGCCGTGTATCCGATACGGAATGTAGAGATGCCTTCTTTCCATTTATCCCGAAGGATCACCTGACGCTGTTCGTGGCCGTCGTAGTGGTGCTGATGCAGTGCGTGCCATTCCTGTTCCCAGGTGGAACGGACAGGGAACTGTTCCTTTAGGATTTTTACAAATAAAGCCTTCTGCTCACGGTTGACTGCACGCGGCTGTAAGGACAAGATAGCTTGTTTTAGACCCGTCTGCAGGTGTTTGCTATATCGGCTGAATTGGTATTCGTCGAGCTGGCTGAACAGCGTGTTCAACTGCTTGCGGATGGCGCGGCCCGGCTGAGCAGCACGGCCCGGCTTTTGTCCGGTCTTTGCGGCCTGGAAATACTCCAGCCATGCCGGGAGGTCGCTGACCTGGCGGACGATGCGGGCCACCAGTGCGCCGATCCGTTCGTCGTTGCCTTGCAGGATAGCGAGCTCTGCGCTCAGCAGGAAGGCCAGGCGGCTGAAATTGTTTTGTTCACGGAAATAGAGCGCCAGGCTCGCAATCAATTCCGGGTCACTGCGGCGAATGGTTGTGCGGATCGATAGTAGAGAGTCGTTGGAAGGGTTGAGGGAAAAGTTCAGCAGGGCTGTATACAATTCCCATTGTGCGTCGGGCACACCCGCTTTTATGAAAGTGTAGTGTGTACCGGCGGGTTGTCTTCCTTTCAGGCTAAAGTTAAATTTCATGACGACCTCCTTCTTGCTTTAAACATTATAAAAAAACCCGGTCATTTTTTGACCGGGTTACTCACTATCGTGCCTGCGCTGGCAATGGTTAGTTTGTGGAACCTGGTCCTGGGCAATACTTTGCCTGCTCGCGCTTCGAGGGCGCAAGGAGGACCAGTATTGTATTTTGTTTTCTCGTGGTTTTCATACGAAAAAGCCCCGCGTGTGGGCGGGGCTTTTATTATGCTGGATTTTTTTTGATTGGTTATGCAGCACTTTGCCCCGCGGATATACAGTCCTTCACCTGGTTATACCAGGAAATAGACTTTGTATGTGTATATTGTCGTAGCATGGTGCGTATTTTTGTTACTCTACAAAAGTAAATATCTTTTCCACTAAATAACAAGTATTTCAAAAAATAATTTTGCGCGCGTACACTAATACCCTCTTCGTGGTATATGCGCAAACTACGCGCGGTTGGCGACGAGCTTTTGGATCTTGTTGTGGAGGTCTTCGGGGCGGAAGGGTTTGGGCACCACTTCCATGAAACCTTTCTTCATGAGGTCGACGCGCATATCTTCATACACGGCCGCTGTAAAGGCGATGGCGGGAACGGAGGGATGACTTTTCCTGATCTCGGCGAGGGCCGTGATGCCGTCCATCTCGGGCATTTCCAGGTCGATCAGGACGAGGTCGAAGCTGCCCCGCCGGAATTTCTCGACGGCTTCCAGGCCATTGACGGCCTCGTGTACTTCGATCCCCCACTTGGTGAGGAATTTCCGGGCGACGGACATATTGACGAAGTTGTCTTCGGCGATGAGCACCTTGAGCCGGTCGAAGCCGGGCAGGTGCTTGACCTTTTCGTCGTTGATATAAAGCTTTGCGTTTTCGTTGATCTCGAGCTCGATGGTAAAGTAAAAGGTGCTTCCTTTTCCTTCTTCGCTTTTCAGGAGCAGTTCGCCCGAGAAGAGGCTTACCAGCTTCTTGCTGATGGCAAGACCGAGACCGGTGCCGCCGTATTTACGGGTGGTGTCGGTATCCGCCTGGGTAAAACTATCAAATATCTCCTGCTGTTTATGCGTCGGTATTCCGATGCCCGTATCCTGCACCATAAATTGGACGACAGACTTCTTGCTGCTGGAAGAGACCTTCCTCGCACCGAGCGTGATACCGCCGGTCTGGGTGAATTTGATGGCGTTGGAGAGGAGGTTGCTGAGCACCTGGTTGAGACGGGTCTCGTCGGTTAGAAATTCCGCTTCGAGGTTTTCGTCGATGTCCACCAAAAACAAGAGTCCCCTTGCGTGGGCCTGGACGGAGAACTGGGCTTCGAGCTTTTTTAGGAAAGCCCGCATATTGACGGGTACGCTTTCCAGCTCGAAGCGGCCCGATTCGATCTTATTGAAATCCAGGATTTCGTTGATGAGGGTCATCATGTGCTCGGAGGAGAACTTGAGGATCTCCAGGTGTGAGCGCTGTTCTTCGAGGTATTGTTCCTGTAATAGTAAGTTGGACGCGCCGATGATGCCGTTGAGAGGAGTACGCAGTTCGTGGCTCATGTTCGAGAGGAAGCGGCTCTTGGCACGAGAGGCGGATTCCGCTTTTTGTTTGGCCTTCATCAGCTCGAACTGAGCCATCTTGATCTCGGAGATATCGAGAATGCTGATCTTCCAGAAATGCCGGTCGATCTCAAAGAAGGAGACTACGTTGACGAAAGCAAAGACGGTGTTGTCCTTTTTTGAAGTAAGGGAAAGCTCGCCCTGCCAACTGTCCGCGTCACCTTTTATGTGGGTGAATAGCTGGATATGTTCTTTTGTAAAGAGGCTGTCCACGGGCGCGCCGACGATCAGCTTTTTATCGTCGATCTCGAGCAGCTCCAGCGCCCTTCTATTACAGTCTGCGATAAGCAGGGCCTGGGCATCCAGGATAAATACGCCGTCGAGGGAAGTATTGTAGATGGTGTCGCCGAATTGTTTCTCCTTTAGAATCGCCTCCTCATTATTGCGATTGATCCGTACGATGGCATAGGAAAAAAAGGTCGTCAGCATCAGCGACAACATGAGATTGCTGTCATAGAGCCGGGGGAACATATTGACGATGTGTACCTGGTAGTAATTTTCCTGTGGACAAACATAGAAACAAAACGACAGCGATACCGCCGTGATCATGTAAGCAAAGCCCAGCTCCCGGAAATTCTTACGGAAGCTGATGATAAAGGTCATGATCAGGAAGTAGGGGAAATAAAACAGGTATTCACCGGCCCTGAGTCCCTCCATATAATTCATGATCACCAGGTAGAGGTTGAGGTTCAGGATCGACAGAATCCTGGCCAGCTGATATTGGCGGCGCAGGTTGAGATGATAGGCGATAATGAAGATATAGGCTGCGCTGAGATTGATCAGGGCGCTGATATATAAACCGAAACAGAAATAGGAAACGACGCAGACAAAGTGCGCTATGAGTATGAGCAGGATAAACTGGTTGAAACGAATCGTCTTTTTCCGCTTGGAGTGGGTATAATCCTCCCTAAGACCGGAGTAAACAATATCCTCATAGAAGGATTGGAAAAAAACGAAAGGGTTGCTCACAGGATGTCGAATAAGGGTTTTTTACTATTCCTTTACGTGAACGTTCGAAGGCAATAAATTATTATAACTACCCGTTGTATATCCTACCGAGCGTATGCAGCAGCCAATGTCCGATAAGACCTTTGTGTTTAGCGATGCTATCAACAGTACCTACATAATCGAGTTATATGCAGGCGATTATGTAATGATAGAAGAAACGTTTAGCGATGTTTTGATGGAATATGACGGATTTGTCCAAAAAATAAATACCTGTTTCCGCCAGGGAGACTCTTTAGCCCTCAAAAGTGCGATACATAAGATAAAACCCTTATTTGGTTTTGTCGGTTTGACCGATCTTCAATCCAATTGTCTCCGTTTCGAAGATGCTTGTTTAACCTCCAGCTGTGCCGACCTGGCGGGTGACTATGCGGTGTTGTTCGAAAAGCTGATCGGCGCCAAGTCGATCATCGAGAGCGAGCACGCGAGGCTTGTTGCGTTCAACGGGCAATAGCGGCGCTGGGTCAGCGGGCAATAAGGCAGTTTTCAAGTGCGGCCAATCCTTCTTCCAGTCTTTCTTTCGTGGGCCATCCAAAGCCGATACGCATATAATGATCGGGCATGTCGAACCAGTGTCCGGGGCCGACATAGGTGCCGTATTTCTCCAGTAATAATTTATAGTCGAGCGTGTGTTTGTCCTTTGTCCTTGGAAAGCAGACGCAGCCGCCCTGAGGCTCTACCCATTCGAAGTGCGTCTGTCGTTCCATCCAGTTTTTTGTGATCGTGAATTTTTCTTTGATATCCTTGCGGATGCGATCGTAATATTTGTCGCGGTGCAGCAGATAGCGAAACGATAGCTCCTCGTCGATCACGGGGCCGCAGATATGGATTTGCTCTTTTGCCGCGAGGAATTGTTCCATTAATTTTTGGTCGCGGCAGATGAGCCAGCCTGTCCGAAGGCCGGGCAGACCATAGGTCTTGGAGAGGGAGGAGACGCTGATGATTCTTTCCGAATGGGTCGCGGCTATCGGCAGCTGTTCGCCAAAGACCATATCCCGATAGGTCTCGTCGACCAGCAGATAAATGCCGTGCTGTTCTGCGATGTTTATGAGAGAGCGTTGTTCTTCTGCGCTGAGGCAAACACCGGTGGGGTTATGGGGATGGGTGACCGAGATGTATCTGGTCTTTGGCGTTAGGGCTGCTTTTACCTTTTCGATATCGAGCTGGAAGCCTTCTTCGAATTGCAGGTCGATATACTTAATGGCTGCGCCGATGGCAAGGGGCGTCTCGATATTGGTCGCATAGTTTGGGCGTACTACGATCAGCTCGTCGCCTTTCTCGAGCAGGGTGGTGGCGATGATAAAGAGGGCGCCGGCTGCACCGATGGTGAGGAGGACATCGTCTTTTTTTAAAGAGGTGTCATCGACAATCAGCTGCCGTAGGCCGGGGTGGCCGGCGTGGTCGCCGTAACAGAGAACGAGGTCGCGCAAGTTGAAGGCGCCGGGGTGGTTCGGGTCGGCGCTATCGAGCTCGATGTCGCGAAAGAAGGCGTCGGTATAGGAGCTTTCGGAGAGATTATTACGGATACTGTCATAACCGAGCTGTTCGGGCGATTCGACTTCGATGGGCATGCGGCGGTAAAGCATGAAAAGGAATTTGCACCAAGTTAAAACAAATTCATTTGCTGGCCCGGTCTTCTGAACAGCGAGCAGTCGAGCTCCCAGCGTTCTGCGTTGAGACCGTATTTCTGGGTATAGCGCGCGTACTGCTGGGCTACGAGCTGGGCGTAATTACCTTCTCCGCGCATACGCACCCCCCAGCGGCTGTCGTTGACCTTGCCGTTGTGGCTGGCTTCGATAAAGTGCCATACCTTGTCGGCCCGGTCGGGGAAGCTCTTATACAGCCAGTCGTGGAAGATGTGCTTGATGGCGCCGTTGAGCCGGATAAAGGTATAGGCCGAGAAGGTGGCGCCGCTATCGGCTGCGGCCTTCATGATGCGCTGCATCTCGTGCTCGTTGAGGCCTGGGATCATGGGGCCCAGCATCACGCCGACGCGTACGCCTGCTTCGCCGAGCTCCTTGATGGTTTTCAGCCGTTGTTTAGCCGTGGTGGTACGGGGTTCCATCAGCCTTCTCAGGTCTTCGTCGAGCGAGGTGATGGATACGAGGACGGATACGAGACGCTTCTTACCCATTTGTCCGAGGAGATCTTTATCCCGGAGGATTCCCGCATTCTTGGTGATCATCCCGACGGGCTGGTTGAATTCGGCGCAAACTTCGAGGAGCTTGCGGGTGATGCCGAACTTTTTTTCGGCGGGCTGATAGCAATCGGTATTGCCGCTTAGGGAGATCGGCAGGCATTCCCACTTGGGGTTCATGAGGAACTTGCGGAGCAGCTCGGGCGCATTCTTCTTGACGATGATCTTTCGTTCGAAGTCGAGACCGGCGCTATACCCCCAGTATTCGTGGGCGTTACGGGCATAGCAATAGGTGCAGCCGTGCTCGCAGCCCTGGTAGGGGTTCATGCTGTACCACATGCCGACGTCGGGGCTGTCGACCTTATTGACGATGCTTTTGGCGACGTCTTCCAGGTATTGGGTTTCGATATTGGGTTCGACCCAGTCGTCGATTCCTTCGACGTGCTCTTTGACGATTTCGTTTTTAAGGAAGCGGTTCTTGGGATTGAATTGGGCGCCGCGGCCTTTGAGGTATTGGAGGGGCATGGGGATCCCTTCCTGTTCTTGTTCTTGAGACATGGTAATTCGATTTAGTAGATGAGGCGGGCGGGGTTTCGTCGCGGGTTCCCGCGCCTAGCCAAATAAGTCCCCCTGACGCGTCGATACGGGAAGGTTCTGGAATACGAGCCGTTCCGCAATCTGCCAGGCGCGGTCACCGGCGCGGCGGCGAAGCAGCAGCATGGAGTCGGCGACAAATCTGCCGGTGAACGACTTGTTGCTGTATTCCAGCCAGCCCTTCTCGTACTGCCAGGGCAGGAGCTTGCGAGCGATGGGCAGGTGCGGTTCGTCGATAAAATGGGGTTTGTGGTCCTTGTCCAGCCGCATCAATCGTTGTACGTCCTTGATCTCGGTGATCAGTCCGCGAATGGGCAGCTTGCTGGTGACATTGATAAAGATGGTGTGCGAGGGGAAGCAGCCAAAGTCTTTTAGCTCTACCTTGAAGGGACAAAAGCCCATCGAAATGGTCCGCAGCCGCTGTACGATCCGCTCTTCCATCAGGTCCAGCTGGGTGAACCGCACCAGGGTCAGGTGCGGCTTGCCGCCGATGGCGGTGGGCGCCTGGTAAGCGTCATAGAATTCTTTCTTGACGCGCTGGATGCGGTTGCAGAGCTCCTCCCGCGGATTCAGCACCAGCATATATTCGTTGGTCGCCAGCTGTTTCTTATAATTTTCATTCAGGACAGCAGCAACGGGTTTGATCGCTTGTTGCATAGTTTCATTTTTAAAGAGTGACAAAAGCATCAGCCGGTCTATTAGTTCAGGATAATATGCAGGAGATGCGCTTTTCAAAAATTAGCGCATCTCCTGCAAAGCGCTAATGTCTGTCCTTTGGACGAGGCCCTTCCAGGGCCTCCTAAAGGGATTGAGCGGTATCGGGTAACAGCCGGAAGATGTTGACGGTCTTACAGGCGTCGAAGGAATGGTTTCTCTTTAAAAGAACCAGCTCTTCGACATGAAAGGTATCGTGAAAGGTCCGGCGCGAATATTCGGGCATAGCTTTGTTGTAGACCTGCTCGGTGAGCCCTCCGGCGATGCTGAGATAGGGGCGGGTAATCAGGTTTACGGGCGGGCAGCCCGAAGAACGGATAAAATCGTCGATCGCCCGCAGCTGCTGCATCAGTTCCCGGAAGGGCTGGGGGTCTTGCACGCGTAGGTAGATGGTATGCGGCGGAAAACCGCTATAATTATTCAGCGACACGTCGAAGCTCCGGTGGCGGTTGCAGATGCGCTGGATCCAGCGGATCAGGGTGTCCTCCATCGGCTCGCCCGCCTGGAAAGCGGCGACGGTGATGTGGGGTTTGTTGCGGGCTATGGTTTTCAGGCCATAGTCGGAAGAAAATTGCTCCTGTTCTTCTAAGAGCTTGTCTTTCACCTCTCCATATGGATAGATGACCAGCAGGTACTCCGCCCGGCGCAGATCGGCCGCGGAGGGTCGATAGGCCTGCGAGGAATAATCGGCCGCGGAGGGCTGGAAGGCCGCACCGGCGGCGAACCGGCCAGGCGCGGAAGGTGGAAAATTTGTTGTTTTTACTAACCCGGTTTCCATAAAATAATTTTAAATGACCAATAATTTAGCATAAATTTACTAAAGAAATTAGTATCTAAAATATATTTTTTCAGAGGGCAGAGAAAAACACACTTTATGGAAGTCGAACAATTTTTTGGAATGAGCTATAAGGGCACCAAGCGTTTTACGCAATGGGACGTGCCCACGGCCAACGCAACCGGCTTTGGCGCGGCGGCGGACGATTATATGGAAAGGGGCGTCGACCTCAACGAGCAGCTGGTCCGGAATAAGCCAGCGACTTTCTTTATGCGGGTCAGCGGAGATGCGATGATCGGCGCGGGCATCTTCAATGGGGACGTAGTAATCGTGGACCGGTCGGTCAAGCCAGCCAGCGGAAAGGTCATCATTGCAACGCTCAATGGCGAGATGCTGATCCGAAGACTGGAAAAGACCTTTAATAAGATCCGGCTGGTACCCGAGACGAGCCGGCTGTCTCCGATCGATGTGGACCTTTCCGGCGCGGAGTTTTCGATCTGGGGTGTTGTCACCTATGTCATCCATAGTTTATGAAGGCGATCGTCGATTGTAACAGTTTTTATTGCAGCTGCGAGCGGCTGTTCCGGCCCGATCTCTGGAACCAGCCCGTTGCGGTCCTCAGCAATAACGATGGCTGTATCATCTCGCGCAGCGATGAGGCCCGCAAGCTGGGCGTAGGGATGGCAGCCCCCTATTTCCAGTCGCGGCACATCATCGAAAAGTACGGCGTCGCCGTCTTTTCTTCGAACTACCACCTGTATGGAGACATGAGCTGGCGGGTGATGGATACCCTGCGCACCCTGATGGGAGACAGGGACAAGGTCGAAGTGTATTCGGTGGATGAAGCCTTTTTGGAGCTGGATGATATCCCTATCGACCAGCTCGATGCTTTTGCCCGCCAGGTCAAGCAGACGGTGGAGCAGTGGACCGGGATCTCGGTTTCTATCGGCGTAGCCCCCACGAAGACGCTGGCCAAGATGGCGAACCGTATCGCCAAGAAGGACAAGCAGGCCACGGGCTGCATCACCGTGCTGGCGACAGAAGAGACGATCGACGCAGCCCTACGCCGGACCCGGGTGGACGACCTCTGGGGAGTCGGGCGGGCCTATGCCTCCAAGCTGATCAACTGGGGCATCACCAGCGCCTGGGAGCTGAGCCGTATGCCCGAAGAATGGGCCCATACCAATATGGGCGGAGTGGTCGGCGTCCGGCTGATCAGGGAATTGAAGGGCATCCCCGCCATTGTGATGGAGGAGGAACTGGTCAATAAAAAGATGATCGCCACCACCCGGATGTTCGGGCGGCCCGTCACTGCCGTAGACGAATTAAAAGAAGCCGTTGCCACCTATATCTCCCGGGCGGCCGAGAAGCTGCGGCGTCAGCAAAGCGCCGCAGGTGTCGTTAGCGTCTTTATCGTCCCGAAGGAATTGGAGTATACCACCAGCTTTCGCCATGGCCCCAGCGTCAGCAGCCATACTTCCCTACCCCGGCCCACCTCTTTGACCCACGAATTGATCAAGCCCGCTGTCGAGCTGGTAGATCATCTTTTCGAGAATGGACGGACCTACAAGAAAGCCGGGGTCATGCTGAGCGGACTGGTCCCAGACGACTCTATCCAGGGCAATCTCTTCGCCGCACCCGCTGAGAACCAGCATCGGTTTCTCATGAATACGATCGACAATATCAATTTCAGCATGCGCGACGATAGCGTAAAATTCGGATCTTCAGGGATGAATAAAAGCTGGAAGATGCGGCAGGAGCTTCGCTCCGGCCGGCATACCACCAGGTGGGACGAGCTGAAGACCGTTCAATAGTTAGTATACGTCAGCGTGGCGCCTGAAAGATGGGCGGGCGATTCGTTAGGTACGATAAAGATCGGTATGCCGGGCAATGACTTCACAGTGGTGGGCAAGCCGTTTTTATTGTAGGTGTAGACTGCAGCAGGGTTATTGACGCTATAGTCCTGATTAATGAACTGCAAGACCCTGCTGGTACGGTTAAAATTGACCTTGTTGTCATGCCCGATACCGACCGTATTGCCATGTACGTCATACGAATAGGCGGTGTCGAAGCTCGACGGGAGACTGGGATTGAAAAGATTGAAAAACACGCTGTAGTGGGTCATCCGGTGCTGAGCATCGTATTGATAGGTGGCTCATAAGTAAATTTATGCCAGCTTTCTACATTGGTCATGGTGATGGCCGTATCATAGGCGGCGATGAGGTCGGTCAGCCGGCCGGAAGCATCATACCGAAAAATATAGCTCGGTACGCCTGTGCCGGTTGTCTCTCTTATGGCATAAATGGGATCATGGGCCGAATTGTAAATAAATGTAAAGCTATTGGTCTCAACGGTAAAGGGAACGCCCGGAACATAATGGGCACTGTCGCTGTAGTTTATTTTCCTGATCAGGCTTTTGACCGGCGCGGGATAGCCGTGAGATTCGGCATATTCGAGGAGTTTCTGACAACTGGACAAAGAAAGGAGAAGGATCGCCGTAGCGATGGAAAGGGCTAAATTTTTCATGATTTAAGGTTTGAACAAAAATAGAGGGAAGGATGCATTTGCTAACGCGTATTAATACGGGATCAAAAAAATTTAGAAATTTTAAAATATACATCAGTCTCGTCCGTCTTCCTATATAGATGGATGAAATACTGGGCATATCACCGGGAATGTCTACTCCAAACCGGAAAAATATCGCTTCGGTCGTGAGCCAGTGGGGCAAGCGGCTGCTCGGCTTCATACGCCAGCGGGTCGGCAATGAAGCCGACGCGGAGGATATTTTACAGGACGTCTGGTATCAGCTGACTACCACGGTAGATACGGAGCCCATCGAGCAGATGAGCGGCTGGCTTTTCACCGTGGCCCGAAACAAGATCACGGACCGATACCGGAAGAAACGACCGGAGTCCCTGGAAATGCTTTTGCAGTCCAGCGAAGAAGGTGGACCCGATCTGGCAGCCATCCTATTGGATAACAGCACGCAGCCCGAAACGGCCAATCTGCGAAACCTGTTTTGGAAGGCTTTGCAGGCTGCGCTGGATGAGTTGCCGGAAGAACAGCGGGCCGTCTTCGTATGGCATGAATTGGGAGAACTTTCCTTTAAGGAAATAGGGGATCTGACCGGTGAGAATGTCAATACACTGATCTCGCGAAAGAGATATGCGGTTTTACACCTGCGGGAAAGACTATTGGCTTTGTACAGAGAAATTACGGAAAGTTAAAAACATAAAATATGAAAGGTTTTTGGTTGCGCAAAGTATGCGGTTTTATCGCCTTTGCCATTGTCGGTTGTCTCGTGTTTGGCGGCATCGTCATGCTCTTGTGGAATGCGCTGATGCCCGAGCTTTTCCACCTGCCCGTCGTCACGTTCTGGCAGGCCCTTGGTCTCCTGCTGCTGACCAAGATCTTGTTTAGCGGCTTTCGTGGCGGTGGCCCCAAGCACCGCTGGAAGAACGATCTCAAAAAGCGCTGGATGAATATGACGCCGGAGGAGCGCGAGAAATTCAAGCAGAATTGGAAAAATCGCTGCTGGGGCGAACGTCGCGGGGATTTCGAAGCACAGGAGGGCAGCTTATGATCTCCCTGGTAGCCGCGAGCAAGCCGGGCTGGTTCCCGCGCTTGCCCAATCGTTCCTTCCTTAGCTGGGCTCTCCAGCAGCTGCACATACAACCCTATCAGCACCTGCTGGAAGTAGGCTATGGCGCCGGTCATCTGACGGAGGAAGTGGCCCGCGCCCTGCGCGTCGGTTTTATCGCGGGTATCGAATCGTCGATTCCTTTGTATCAGCAAGCCTACCGGCGGAATAAACGATTCGTTCAGCAGCAGCTCCTGCAATTACATATAGGAGAGCCCTATGAGCTTTCTTATCCCAGGCATTATTTCCATACCGTTTATGGACTCAATCTTCACCTCACCTGTCAGAACCTTGGTCAGGAAGTGCTTCGTCTAGCCAATCTATTAAGGACCAAGGGGAGATTGGTATTACTCCTCGAAGAGAGAAGAGATGAAGTCGATCTTCACAAGCTCGCTTCCAACCTCCTCGAAGACTTCCATATCGCCGGGCTGACGGGCATCCGTACCGAGCACCCCTCTTTTTCGCCGGATAACTCACTGGCAATCATAGGGTTCAAAGCCTGATTGTCTTTACATATTCTTTAACATTCGGCTTTTAAATCTTTATCCCTTTTTCAAATCTTATATACAAGGATGTACACCAGAAAAAAAACATCCGCTAACTAAAAATCTACGATTATGAAAAAGGTATTCATTCTTTCCGCCGTACTTGCCGCTAGCCTCATCGCTACCAAAAGTTATTCTCAAGTATATATCAATGCACACGTCGGCTTTCGCGTTCCCGGTCCCAGGGTCTATGTTGCCCCTGCACCCGCACCGGTTGTTTATCAACAGGCCCCTGTTTATCAGGAACCGGTTTATGATGACAGCTATGCCTATGCGCCCGCTCCCATAAACTGTGACCCCGTCGCTTTCGAAGCCGAGTATCCCGGGTATGCATATTATAACTACCCCGTTTGGAACGGCCACTATCGTGACCGGGTCTACTATGCCCACTACCGTCCTTACTTTATGAGAGCGAACGCCGGTTATTATTATCACGGACGTTTTGACCGCGGAAGATTTGAACGCGAACGTTTCGCACACGGCCGTGGCGGATACAGAGGAAGATGGTAAACGATACAACCACAATAGCTACAAAGAAGAGGGCCCCGTTTGGGGCCCTTTATTTTTTATGGAAACAATTGTGCTGCACGCTCGGCCGACTCGGGCTTGCCCACATCGATGAGCCGGGAATGGCTGTGATCGAAACCACGAATGACGTGCTTAGCGGCCAGGTCGAGGTAGACGTCCACCATCGAGAACTTTCCCTCTCGTTCGAGCAGGGGGAAAATAGCAGGATCTATCACGTGGATGCCGCTAAACGCCTTTTCGACATAGGCCTCCGCCGGGCGCGCCATCCGTTCCTGACCCGTCTGTACATTCCGCCAGCCGCAGAGCTGGTCGGCGGGGTCGAAGAGAAAATAACGAGAGGTGGTCCGGTTGGTCACGGCAAGGGCCGCGAGAGGCTTATGGTGGATAAAATCCGCGATCATCGCCGAGAGGTTCATGTCGGTCAGAATGTCGACGTTCATCAGGACAAAGGGAGCGTCTTCTAAAAATGGGCGGGCTTTCTTTAGTCCGCCGCCTGTTTCCAGGACCAGATCGGTTTCATCGCTGATGGTATAACTGCTGCCCCAGCCTTTGTTTACTTCGAGGGCGTGGAGGATCTGGCCCGCAAAATGGTGGACGTTGATGACGACATCCCGAATGCCGAAGATTTGCAGGTATTCGATGTTACGCTGGAGGAGGCTCTTTCCATTGACGGGCGCAAGCGCTTTGGGATGCTGGTCCGTCCAGGGTTTGAACCGGGTGCCAAGACCCGCGGCCAGGATCATCGCGCGAGAAATAGTATTCATTACAGGACTATATTTTGTAAAATAGTGCTTTTATCCGGATAGTCCGTATTGAAGTGGAGGCCCCTGCTTTCCTTCCGGAAAGCTGCTTCCTTGACGATGAGATAACCTACGGTGATGAGGTTCCGCACCTCGCAAAGCTGCGGAGAGACGGCCGTCGTTTCATAGAGGGATTCGATCTCTTCGTGCAGGAGGTCGAGCCGCTTCAGCGCCCTTTGCAGACGAGTATTCGTACGAACGATACCGACATAGTCGCTCATGAGCAGCTGCAGCTCCTTCAAACTCTGAGTGATCAGGATCATTTCTTCGGGCTCGGTCGTGCCTTCGGCATTCCAGTCGGGAATATTGTCGTGAAACTCGACCAGGTCCACCTGCTTGATGCTATCCAGGAAACAGCGGTGCGAGAAGACCAGCGCCTCGAGCAGCGAATTGCTGGCCAGCCGGTTGGCGCCGTGCAGGCCAGTAGAAGAGCATTCTCCGCAGGCGTAGAGGTTCTTGATCGATGTATGGCCCCATTCGTCGACCTTGATGCCGCCGCAGCTATAGTGAGCGGCCGGCGCAACGGGGATCATGTTTTCGGCAACGTCGATACCGATGGACTTGCATTTTGCGTGGATGTTCGGAAAGTGCTCGATGAATTTTTGCTGGTCCATATGCCTGCAGTCGAGGTAGACGTGCTCGACACCCGCCTTCTTCATCTCGCTGTCGATCGCACGCGCCACGATGTCGCGGGGCGCAAGATCCTTTCTCGGATCATATTTCTCCATAAAGGCCCTGCCCTTGCCATTCCGTAGGATGCCTCCGTCGCCACGGACCGCTTCCGTGATCAGGAATGAGGGGCTGATGCCAGGCTCGAAAAGCGCAGTAGGATGAAACTGGATAAATTCCATGTTTTCGATCCGGCCCTTGGCGCGATAGACCATTGCGACGCCGTCGCCGGTGGCGATGCGGGGATTGGTTGTCGTGCGATAAGCCTGACCGTTGCCGCCGGTAGCCAGCAGGGTGATGCGGGAGAGGATTTTTACGATCTTATTGGTATGCTGGTCAAGCGCATAGACGCCATAGCATTGGATGTCCGGTGTAGACTTGGTCACGAGGAAGCCGAGGTGGTGCTGGGTGATCAGGTCGAGGACAAACCAGTGCTTGACGACCTCGATGTTCTTCTGCTTGCCGACGGTGTCCAGCAGCGCCCGTTCGATTTCCTTACCCGTCACGTCCTTGTGATGCAGGATGCGAAACTCGGAGTGACCGCCTTCCTTGCCCAGCTTGTAGTCGCCTTCGGAGTCCTTGTCGAATCGGGTCCCCCACTCGATGATCTCCTGGATGCGATCCGGTCCTTCCTTGACGACGATCTCCACCGTATGAGGGTTGCAAAGGCCGTCTCCGGCGATCAGGGTATCTTGTATATGTTTATCGTAACTGTCGTGCTCGAAATCGGTCACGCCGGCGATACCGCCCTGGGCGTACTTGGTATTGGTCTCATCCGCCTGCGTCTTGGTAATGACCAGGACCTTCTTATCGGGGTGGTTTTGGGCTACTTTCAGCGCATAGCTGAGGCCGGCAATCCCGGAGCCAATAACCAGAAAATCTGTTTTAACCATAAGAATCAAATAGATGTAAAGGTAGCGCAGAACCACCATTTGAAGCCTAACAAAAAATTTATATCTTTCGTTTCAATTCTTGTACATATTATATGAAACCCCACTTATCCCTTCTCCTCGTATCGGCCGTCCTTTTCTCCTGTCATAACACTCCTGGCGTTCCAGCACCGGTTGCCCTGACAGAAACAGCCGTTTACAATATCGATTCGGTTCGCTTGGCCCTGAATACCGGTGACGAAAAAGCCTCCCGCAAACAGCTGGCCACCGCAATCGATCTTTACAAGAACAAGAAAAACCCCATGGCGAGCTGCCCCTATTTCCGGAAGGCGATTTTGATCAAGCCGACGGCGCAGGGCTATTATGAGCTCGGCAGCGCCCTGCTCGACGCAGGCGTTCATGACGAGGCTTTGTCCGCCCTGCATATTGCAGAAAAGCTGGACTATAAGCCGCTCGCCAATGTCGTGTATAAGATCGCCGCTGCCTACGCCGGTAAAGATGAAACGGAGGCCATTCACTATATGGAAGTAGCCCTTCAGATGGGTTATGCCAATCCGGAAAAGTTCCGGACGGATGAGCTGTTCAAGAGCATCAGGAATAAGTACGATTTCAATACGACCTATAGCGCCGCGCTCAATGGCGGTAGAAATGTAAAAGACCCGGCCGCGGTCCTCTGGGAGGAATTCAAGGGTCAGTTTTCTCCGGTTCAGTTGCCCCTGGTCATCAATACGGCCTGGATCAATTCGCATCCGATGGAAAAGGGCATCAACTTCGAGTACGAGCGCTTTGTACCCGAGATGCGAAACGAACGGTTTGCCAGAGAAGCGGGAAAAGAATATTATTTCTTTGCCGCGATCAAACAGGATACGGCTTATACCGCGCTTTGCTATGCCGGCGAGGATGAGGGACTGGAAGACGGGAATGTGCATCCTCCTTTGTTCTTTTACTTGGTCACCTATGATCCAAAAGGGAAGATCATCGACAAGCTGCACGTAGCGGGTCAGGAGCAATTGTCCTACTTTGTCAAGGTCTTCACCCTTCAACCCAATTATACGTTCGAGATCAGGGAATTCAAGAATATCTATCAGAAGGATCCCGAGCAAGCGGGTTATGGCGCGGACAACCCCATCGTAAAGACGGAAGAACAGCTGGTCAGCCACTACCGGATTGCCGCCAACGGCAAGTTCGAAAAGACGGATGCTCCGCTGGCGATGCGCTAGGCCTACCCGAGGCGGCGGGTCTCCGAATATACCCTTTCGACAAAACCTTTACGAATCAAGATCTCCGCCAGGATCAGGTTCGGCACCCAGCTGAGCCAGGTCGTGGTGATATAGATCTCCTTCGAGCTTGCGTGAACCTGCGCCACCGCAAAGAGCCAGGTATAGGCCCTCAGCGTAATCGCCGACAAGGTAAGCGCATAGCTTCGAAACATAAAGGCCCCGTGCAGCTGAAACTTCTTTCGCACGGCATAGTAACCCGCATACAGCGTCAGCGTCACCCACAATACAGAAAGCAGGATAAAGCTGGTCCGCGCCGGCAGTCCTCCATTGGCGTACCATCCCATGACAAAACCCGCGGGGCCGCTGATCAGGGTCACCGTTACGAGATAGACCCAGCCCATCCAGCGGTGGACCCTCCGGTAACGCCGCAGCAGCCAGGGGTTGAACTGGGTAAACCCGGCTATCAGCACCAGACAGCTCGTAAAGACGTGGAGATAGAAGCTATCCCGCCACCAGGGCAGGTGATAGATCGCCTGTTTGCTTTTAAGGAAGTCGACGTCGCTGCTCATGGCAGTATAGGGAAGCGTCAGCCTGACCATCAGGAAGGTGAAGAAGGCCAGCGCCACAAGGAGGAGCACACGAAAAAGTAAGGTTGCTCTCATATGCAAAAAGACTAACCCGCCATCATCGGAGTAAATACAAAGCCATCGCCGTGTAGTTTCGCCGGGATATACATCGAATCGTTCTCCTGTCTCGACGAGTCCATGGTCAGCTTCATCGACAGGGGTTTTATAAATTCATTCTTCTCCCATTCGATTCGGAGAATCCGATTCTTCGTGTCTTTTTCAAAATTTCCTTTTACCGTCACCAATTGGGAGGTCGAAGTAGAATCCCCCGTATTGGGATAGAATTCGAGTACGCAGGTGCCGTCCGAGCTAAAGTGAAGCGTACTGTCCGTAGAGCCATTGGACAGCCAGAGATAAGAGAGGTGAAAAGGGTCATCTTCATTGTCTTCCACCCTCCGGCTCAGGCTTATCTCCTGGGCTTTTTGCCTGCTGCTGTCGGCGGGCAGCCATTTCCCGTTGATCTTCCAGCTGGCGGTATCCAGGGAGAAGGTAAAGGAGCCGTCGTAGGCGTTATCCCCGGGTTCCTTCACCATGAAGTTGAGCAGGGCGCCCTGTTGCGTTACCTCGCCATTGAAGTTGCGGCGCAGGCCCTTGTGAACGTCATAGCCGGAAACCGTCTTGCCGGAAATATAGTTGATCACGACGGTGATCAGGCTCCTGCCGAAACGGCCCGTATAGGTGCCCATGGCGCGGATAGCCAGTGAATCGGAGATACCGGCTCCCGCGGCAACAGTCGCAGCGGCTGGCGCGGGATGCTGATTACAGGCAAAGAAGGTCACGGCCAGAAAGAGGCCAGCAAGGAGTAAGGGTTTCATATAGGACTAGTATTCGATTCGGTAGTTGAACTGCTCGGGATGGTCGAAGACGTCGATGAGGTTGTACTTCATGATGACGGTCTTCTTGTCCTCCGACAGCTTCGCCAGCGGGTTATCCACCTTCTTCACGGCGCGGGGCAGGACGATCGTCGTCGTATAATTGATCTCCACGCCCATCTGAGACGCTTGCTTGATCTGGGCCATCTGCGGGTCGTCCTTCAGGGCCTTCCATTTGGCTTCATTTACCTTCTTAGCCATCAGACCGTCCTTGCAGGTGAAGTCATAGATGCCATTGAACTGGTTGACGTCGGGGCTGGGTCCGCCTTCGCCGCCGCCGCCCATACCGCTCAACAGACTCGTGCTGCTCAGGGAGCCGTCACCCATCGCCGTGTACAGCTTCTGGAAGTTTTCCTGGCTGGTAAAAGGGAAGGTCATATTGGTCTTGAAGACCTTGTCTTCGAGATTCAGCTTGATATGTACTTTACCGGGACGGAGCAGGGCTTTCTTTTCAGCGCTAAGGCCGCTGGCCGTATCGACGACATCTTTCAGGTTGATGGTCGTATCCATGTTCTTAACCCCCTTCTCCGCCAGCGCCTCTTTACCCATGGTTTGTATCATTTCGATCATCTGGCTCATGTCCATATCCATCACCATCTGTCCGCTGCCGTCCTTCTTTATTTCTACGTTTTCATTGATATCCAGACAACCGGTAAAGAACAATACGATCGCTACAGGTAGGATAAACTTTACAAATTTCATCAGTTCAAATATTTGTTTGGCAAATTAACTTTTTACCCGACGTTAACCTTATAACGCAGTGTAAATATTTGTGAGTGGCCGGGCTCCAGGATGAGCAGACCCATTTTATTGTTAAAGCAGTCTGGCGCGCCGCTAAGGTTCTCGATAGCAATGCTATCGCGGGTAGCCGGCGTATAGATCTGCAGATAGGGATAGGTGGGGTCCGGGAAGAAGCTAACGCTTAGGCCGATCCCGGGATTCGAGATCTCACAGACCGCGCTGACGATCCCGGGTTTTACGGTAAAACAATTATCCAGGAAGGTGTCGCCCAGCAGCTTTGGCTCTTTGAAGATTTCGTACTGAGAGAGGTGGCCGGTCGGCACCAGGCGTTCGTCGAACTCCACGATCGCCGAGGAATGAAACTGCAGCAGCCAGTCGTTGGACTTGCCGCCCAGCTTGAAATAGGGATGCCAGCCATCGGCCAGCGGCATATGGCTCTTGCCGTGGTTGATCACCGTCGTGGTCACTTCCAGGACGTTATCCGCGTGCAGGCTGTACTTTACCTGGCAGCTATAGTCGAAGGGGTAGCCGGCATCGTCCTGCTTATAGAAATATTCCATAGATACGCTGCCGGAGTTGTCATCGGCCTGCTCGTCCATGATCCCGAAGGCTTTGTTGTAAAGCAGCCCGTGAATAGCCGTTCCATCGGCGAACAGGTTGTCGAATTGGTATTCTTTATTGTCGAAGGCGTACTTTCCGTCCGGGATTCGGCAGGGGAATGGGGAGAGCTTGGGGCCTTTGAAAGACCGGGGCATCTCCTTTTTCAATTCGGACAGGTCCCGGTAGCCGTCGATGATATTGCAAGACTCGCCGTTCTTTTGAACCTTGAAGGAATGCAGCGTAGCGCCAAAATCGGGGAGCAGGGCAACTTCAGTACCGTTATCGTTATCCCTGATGATCACCTGCTGAAGCTCGTTTTCAGTGGTACGCCGAATCGAAAATTTCATTTGCGGATTTATTTTCTGCAAAGTATTACAAAAAACGGAGGGGGTCAAAGAAGCCCCACCTGAATCTCGGTAATCTGGTCGGCAGGCGCGGCAAAATCGATGTGAAGAAACGATTCTGCTGCAAAGCCGCTAGGTTTTAGCCCCTCGGCGGCTATATATTTGAACATTCTCTCATATTCTCCCTTCAGCCCCTCCCAGGGGCCTTCATACCGGGAACAGAGACATTTAAAAGCCGGGACCTGTTTGAAAATCGGCAGCAGGGTGGTCGGTATCCGCCCCTGAACGGGCAGGGCGACTTCGAGGGTAAATTTCGTCTCCGGCTTCCCGTCCGCCCCATAGTAGAACCAATACTGGGGGCCGCAGATCAGGAGGTCCAGATCGGCCACGTATCGATACAGCTCCCGGACGGAGGTGCCGGCATAATTCTTTAATTCTCCCAGGGTTGTCTGGTGAGTGCTATAGAGGACAGCCATGGGAGGATGAACACGGATAAGCATAGTCAATTCCAGTTTTTTAGTCCGGTAAAGGTCAGGGGGAGGTGTGACAACAGTATGTCAGTAGCTCTGGTGGTGGGCAAATAATTTCTGGGATAATTCCTTTATCTGGGCCTTCAGGATTTCCGGTTCCTCCACCGAAACGTGGATGGTGTACATCAGGAGCCAGCGGCCAAAATAATGAAGGGACCCGGTCAGGAATTTCATCCGGACGCAGTCTCCGAGGTCTTCTTCGGAGACAAATCCATTCAGGTATTTCTGCTCCTGTAAATATTTGGCAATTTCCTTTTTGACAAGGACGACGACCTCCTGCAGGTCCGATTCGGCCATGATCTGCTTGATGTATTCCCGGATGGAAGGGTGGGCGCTGGGGTCGAAGGTCGTCGAGCTCAGTGAAACACCGAGCATCCGGCTGAGGCGAAAGTCCCGATAGCCCTGGCGAAGCTGACACCAGCCGATGAGATGCCAGGCGGAGCCATAATGCAGCAGGCCGATGGGCTCTACGTCCCGTTGGGTGACTTCTTCCTTTTTGTTGGACCTGTAGTGCAGGTGCACGATATACTTATGAACCACGGCCTGTTGCAGCAGCGAAAGGAACTGCTGCGGGGATTCGCTGTCGGGTGAGTAGCGGGTGATGATCTCGATGTGTTCCGTCAGGCTGTCGACGTATTCCTTATCGGTCGATCTCAAAACGGCCTTGATCTTGAAGAGGGCCGCGTTGAAATGCCGCTTGACCGAGCCGTCGGTAAATTGCTCCGCGAGCTTGGCGCCGAGGAGCAGGGCGCTGGCTTCTTCCTGGGTAAACATGACGGGAGGAAGCCGGTAGCCTTCCATGATGGTGTAGCCTGTACCCGCTTCGCCGATGACGGGCACCCCCGATTCATCCAGTGCCTTTACGTCCCGATATACCGTACGCAGACTGATGTTGAAGCGATCGGCCATTTCCTGGGCCGTCACTTTCTTCTTACTCTGCAGGTGAGTGAGTATGGCATGAAGTCGGTCGATGCGATTCACCGGTCAATGGCTTTAATGTGTAACGGACATTATTGGGTCAATCCAAACTTCGCTTTCTTTTAGCAATGCAATAAGCTCTTCTACGGCGATGGCACTGTCTACGCCTCTTTTTACGACGTCCTTTCCTTTATACAGGGTGATCTTACCCGCGCCGCTGCCCACATAGCCGAAGTCGGCGTCGGCCATTTCGCCGGGACCGTTGACGATACAGCCCATGATGGCGATCTTCACGCCCTTCAGGTGGTGGGTCACTGCGCGGATCTTCGCCGTGGTTTCCTGGAGGTCGAAGAGCGTTCGTCCGCAAGAAGGACAGGAGATATATTCGGTGCGAGAGATCCGCGTACGCGTAGCCTGCAGGATCGAAAAGGCCGTATTGTTGAGGAACTGGTGGTTATTCTTTGTCTGTAAATAAGTACGGCCGCTGACACGGGTGTTGACGATCTTCTTGGGATTGTTCATCAGCCAGAGTCCGTCGCCCATGCCTTCGAGCAGGAGCGCGCCGGCTTCGGCGGAGAAATGGATCAGCTGCTCGTCGATCGTCGTGTCGCTGCTTTCGACGGCGAGGATCAATGGGCTGCGAACGTCGCGGTGTATCAGCTCCATGACGAATCTCCTTACGGATAGCATGGCCTGGGGGTGCGATGAATAGATCGCCAGGACGATAGTCGCGTCATCTTTTAGGGATTCCGTAAAGTCGGCGGCGGCATCGGACGCCGCGTCGAGCGCGACGAAGTTGAGGGTATCCGAGCGTTCTCCGGCAGGGTCGTATTCATTACCCTGGAACAGGGGGAAGTATTTGGATTGGTCGTCCATCTCCAGCCAGGCGGAGTGATCGCAGACGAGCTTTAGCGTGCCGGGCAGGTCGAAGTCGACGCTTTTTTTAGCTGTGTAGAGGAAATCCGCTGCGGCGTCGCCGATGTTCCATTTATCGCTGCCCGCATCATAGCTATAGCCGATGGCGTTTAGGTCTTCCCGGCTGATCGAAGCCGCTTGCATAAAGTCGGCCATGACGACGGGTACGTGCTGGCCGCCGATGCCCGTCAACTGGCGGGAGACCCTGCGTTTATACTCGAAGGGAGAGTAGGGGATTTTTTCGACGGGCGGAATTTCGCTGCCCCGGGTGCGGTCCTGATAGCGCTTGACCAGGTCCTTACAAACGGGAATCTCGAATTCGGGGTCTTCGGTCAGCGAGACGCGAATCGTATCGCCGATGCCATCCTCCAGGAGGGTGCCGATGCCGATGGCCGACTTGATACGGCCGTCTTCTCCGTCGCCCGCTTCGGTAACCCCCAGGTGCAGGGGATAGCAAGCGCCGAACTCTTCCTCCATCTGGCGGATGAGCAGACGATACGCCTGTACCATCACCAGCGGATTGCTGGACTTCATGCTGAGAATGATATTGTGATAGCTTTCGTCTCTGGCTACCCGAAGAAACTCCATCGCGCTCTCCACCATCCCCATCGGCGTGTCGCCATAGCGGCTCATGATGCGGTCGCTGAGCGAGCCGTGGTTGGTGCCGATACGCATGGCCGTGCCGTATTCCCTGCAGATTTTTACCAGCGGGGTGAAGCGCTGGCGTATGCGGTCGATCTCTTCGTTGTATTCCGCATCGGTATATTCGATGAGTTCGAATTTCTTTTTGTCGATATAGTTCCCCGGGTTGACCCTGACCTTTTCTACGATACGTGCGGCAATCTCGGCTGCATTGGGGGTAAAGTGGATATCTGCAACGAGCGGAGTTTTATAGCCGCGGCGGTGAAGTTCGTTGCGGATATTCAGCAGGTTTTCCGCTTCCTTCTTGCTTGGTGCAGTGATGCGGACCAGCTCGGCTCCCGCTTCGATACAACGAATGGATTGTTCCACGGTAGCCAGGGTATCCATGGTATCGGTGGTGGTCATCGTCTGTACGCGAATGGGATGATTGTTGCCCAGGAGGAGGTCGCCTATTTTTACT
>JAFDYG010000093.1 GCA_018267545.1 Bacteroidota bacterium | reverse complement strand
TATCAGTCTGGCCGGAAGACGGCGTTTTTTATTGCCTGCGGCGCTTAGCAGCCGGTAGATGGCGCGGAGCTTTTTGACTTCCAGGCGAAAGTTATGAATATCGTCCTCCCCGAATTTTTCGGGGAGTATTTTAGAATAGCCGCAGATAGTCTTGTAGCGGCGATGGATTATGCCGGGAAATGAAGGTTTCATAAAACTTGTATTATGGGCAAAGGTCAATTTGCGTTGCGGGAAAGGCCCTGAGGCCTGTCATTGGTAACGATGAGTGTGGTCATGTGGGGGGAGACGGGGTGTGCTTACATTTAACTATGATTTTATTATGGATATCGGTGGTCTTTCTTTTCCTTCTGGGATGGGTATTGGCGGCGACTGTCGAGGTTGTTGTCGATACGGAAGGGCCTGAGCTTGCAGTCTGGTGGAGTGGGATCAGGGTGTGGAATATGGATTGGGAGAAGATGTTTTCGGGGGAGCGCAGGAGGCGCGGGCGGAAACAGATGGAGGGGAAACGGAGGCAGGGCCGGAACAGCGGAGAAGGGCGGGGAGTTTGGATGCGGATGATGAGGCAATGCCGGGTCGAGGAGTTTTATTTGTCGTTGGATACGGGGGATTATGCGGTCAACGCGGTTTTGTATCCGCTGAATTATTATCCCTGGCCGGCTGGGTGTCGTCTGAGGGTGAACTTCGAAGATTATAACCGTTTGCGTATGAGGATAGGTGTGAGGCCCTGGCGGCTGCTGGCGGCATGGGTAGTATGATTTTTAAACCTTAAAAATAAATATCATGGCATTCAATTTCGATGAGACGGTCCAGCGATTGACCGATTTTCTCAAGACAGAAGCAAAGACTGAAACGGTTGTAGGACAGCCTTTTCAGCTGGGTGAATTTACCTGTGTCCCGGTCATTAAGTTTGGAATAGGTTTGGGTTATGGAGGGGGAGAGGGCAGGGGTGATCAAAACGGCAAGGCGAAGGGAGAGGGTACGGGCGGGGGCGCCGGCGGCGGGGTTGGCGTGGAGCCGATCGGTTTTCTGGCGAGCCGGCAGGATCAGCTGAGCTTTATCCCGACGCGGAATACGAAGGGGGTCTCGGCGGTTTTCGAGAAGCTGCCCGATCTGCTCGGTAAGTTTATGGACAGGACGGCAAAAGAAAAAGCGGCTAGTTAGCCGCTTTTTTTCTGAAGTAAGGTATGGGTGAATTTTGGAGGAGTGCGCCGAAGGCGATGCAGACCAGTATGCAGAAAAGGGGAAAGCCGAGGAATGGAGTGGCTGCTATGAGGCGGAGCAGGATGAGCATGCCGAGGGCTACGAAGGCGGTCCGGGCGGGTTTCCATTTGCCGCGGGTATTGTCTTTCAACCAGTAGGCTGCGACGAGTGCAGTAAGGACGCCTCCGAGGAAGAGTATGCAGGCGTAGCTCAGCAGCAGGAAAACGCCGAGGGGTGCTGCGATAAATAAAAGGAAGCTGACGATGGCAAGTATAGGGACGGTGACGACGAACAGGAGGCCCCAGCCGAAGGACGCGAGGGGGTTGTAGGCTGCGGATGCGCCGGCGGCGCTGAAGGCTTTCGGGAAGAGGTATTGCAGCACAAAGATCAGCACGAGGGCCATGCCGAGGTACCAGATGAGGCCCATGAAGCCGGTGGCGCCGGAGTAGTACCAGCGGCCGCGGTCGATTTTCAGGATGGGGTCGAATATAAGCTGACCGGGTTTTAGCCGTGCGTGTGTATCGAGCTTTTGGTCGGGTGTCCAATAGTGGACTTCTGCGGCGAGCTGTGCATGGTCGTCGATGGTGATGTCGGAGGTGGCGGCGAGGTTGCATTGTCCTTCGGAGCGGCCGCGGATGATGATCCATTCGGCTTTGACGTCGAGGGAGCCGTGTGTTACGCCGTCGAGGGTAAACGTGCCGGCGCGGACGTTGGTGTTACCTGTTATTTCACCGGAGAGGTCGAGCTTGCCGCAGGCGCCGAGGAGGTCGCCGCCGATTCGGCCTTTCGGCTCGATGATGACGTTGCCGCCTGCAACGACGAGGTCGTGGGTAATGGGTGCGCTGATAGTGAGCCTGCCTCCGATGGTGCGGACGGTTCCGCCGACGTAGCCGTCGAAGCGAAGGTCGCCGCCGGCTATGAGGATATCGTTGAGGATGC
>JAFDYG010000092.1 GCA_018267545.1 Bacteroidota bacterium | reverse complement strand
ATAAAAATCCTATGTATAATTACGTCAAGGCGCTCCACATCATCTTCATCGTAACCTGGTTTAGCGGGCTATTTTATATGGTCCGCCTCTTCGTCTACAACACTGAGGCCGCAGCCAAACCCGAGCCGGAAAAAAGCATCCTGCAAAGGCAATTCTCCCACATGATCCGCCTGCTCTGGCGAGGCATCACCTGGCCTTCCGCCATCCTCACTCTCATCTTCGGTCCCTGGATGATGATCCTCCTGGGCTCCGTTCCCACCTGGCTGGCCATCAAGCTCGGCTTTGTCGTGGGGCTCTACGCCTATCATTTTACCCTGCAAGCCATCTACCGCCAACAGATGAAGGGCATCTTCCGCTACTCCTCCCAGCAGCTCCGAATCTGGAACGAAGTAGCCACCATCTTCCTCGTGGCGATCGTCATGCTGGTCGTAGTAAAGCAAAATATGAGCTGGGCCTGGGGACTTCTTGGCCTGGTAGGTTTCGTGGTTCTGCTCATGAGCGCCATCCGCATCTACAAGCTGATTAGAACCCGTAAGGGGTAGAGATACTACTGCATTTCTACGCCAACCTCAGCCCCACACAGATAAAAAGAAAAAACCCTCCCGACTCATGAGCCGGGAGGGTTCCATCATCCGGGGTAAAAAAGGTAGGTTTTTCCGGAAACGAACTTTGTGTGCGACTGGTAATTCAGGAATTGAGACTCTACGAGCCTGGTGCTTGTGATCAGGTTTTTTGCAAGGTAATATCAGAGATTAAAAACGGGATGGCTACGGATCTCCAATGAATAAGGTAAACGATAAAATCTTAACAAGTTACACGGAATAAGGAAAGCTGGGGTGGAAAACACGGGAGGGAAGTTTAAGTTTGTCCTTCGGACCGATCGCCTAAGCGACCTGAAGTTTTAAAAGGAAGGGGAGTAGGAATACCCCCCTTTTTAACCCCTAAACCCTAAACCGTAGAAAGAGTTGATGTATATTTTTGGAGTGATTTGATTCACTCTGTTTGTATCGCTTTTCTGCGTAGTAGTATCCATAAACTATGCCAAAACTTGACGAATGTGGATAACCCCCTATAAAAACCCTCCTTTTTGGAAATATTTTTGGGCTTTTGCATTCTTTTAACAGTAGCAGAGCCAGCCTTTGCGGCATGTTCCACGCATTTTTTTTCGTAAATTCGCGTCCCAATCAATCTATCCCCGGATTTCCCGGGCGCCATGCTTCCGAGACAACCCGACTAAAAGAACTTAATATCCAAAGCTTTATAACTTATTATGGCTAAGTACAAGGAATATCAGCAGTTGAACCTCCCCGCGATCAGTCAGGACATCCTGGCCAAGTGGGAAGCAGACCGGGCTTTTGAAAAGAGCGTAGAATTAAGAGAAGGCTCCACTCCCTTCGTTTTCTACGAAGGACCCCCAAGCGCCAACGGCCTGCCTGGTATTCACCACGTCATTAGCCGTACCCTCAAAGACCTCGTCTGCCGCTACAAAACCATGAAGGGCTTCCAGGTGAAACGCAAGGGCGGCTGGGATACGCATGGCCTCCCCGTAGAGCTTGGGGTCGAGAAGATGTTGGGTATCACCAAAGAAGATATCGGAAAGAAGATCTCCATCGCCGAATATAACGAGACCTGCCGCCGCGAAGTCCTGAAATACAAGGATAAATGGGACGACCTTACCCGCAAGATGGGCTACTGGGTAGACCTGAAGGATCCCTATATCACCTTTAACAATGAATATATAGAGACCCTCTGGTGGATCCTCAATGAACTATATAAAAAAGGACTCCTCTACGAAAGCGTCAGCATCCAACCCTATTCCCCCGCCGCCGGCACCGGCCTTAGCTCCCACGAGCTGAACCAGCCCGGCTGCTACAAGGACGTTAAGGATACCTCCGCCGTAGTGATGTTCAAGGCCCTAAAAAATGAAAAGAGCAAATTCCTCTTCCAGCCCGTCGGCTCCGAAGAAGAGGTGTTCTTTATGGCCTGGACCACCACCCCCTGGACCCTCCCGTCCAACCTCGGCCTGGCCGTCGGCCCCAAGGTCGACTACGTCCTGGTAAAGACGTTCAATCCCTATACGCACCTGCCGGTCAACGTCATCCTGGCTAAACCCCTGCTAAGCAAATACTTCAAACCCGAAGGCGAAAACCTCGACGCCCTCGGCGCCGACTCGAAGATCCTGCCCTGGAAGATCCTAAGCGAGTTTAAAGGAGCCCAGCTCGAAGAGCTTCGCTATGAACAGCTTCTTCCCTACGAAGCCAATACCCCCGAAAAGGCCGGAGGCGACCCCTTCCGCGTCATGCTAGGCGACTTCGTCACCACCGAAGATGGTACCGGTATCGTCCATATCGCCCCCGCCTTTGGCGCAGATGACTTTAAGGTCGGCTCCAAATACGGTATCGGCATGCTGGTTATGGTAGACCGCCAGGGCAAGTTCGTCGACGGCCTCGGCGAATTTAGCCATCGCTACGTCAAAGATTATAAGGACGAACCCGGCTACGTCGACGTCAACGTCGACATCTGCGTAAAGCTAAAGAAGGACAACCGCGCCTTCAAGATCGAGAAATACGAGCACAACTACCCCCACTGCTGGCGTACCGACAAGCCCGTTCTATACTATCCCCTCGACGCCTGGTTCATAAAAACTACCGCCCTGAAGGATAGAATGGTCGAGCTGAATAAGACCATCAACTGGAAGCCCAAGTCCACCGGCGAAGGCCGCTTTGGCAACTGGCTCGAAAATATGGTCGACTGGAACCTCAGCCGCAGCCGCTACTGGGGTACCCCACTGCCCGTATGGCGCACCGAAGACAAGAGCGACGAGCTCTGCATCGGCTCCATCGCCGACCTCCAGGACGCATTGAGAAAATCTATAAAGGCTGGCCTCATGTCACCCCCCGTCGGTGACGACGTAGAACAATATGTAAAGAAGCTGACCAGCGACCTTCATAAACCCTACGTGGACGAAATCATCCTCGTCAGCCCCAAAGGCGCACCCATGTACCGCGTTCCCGACCTCATCGACGTCTGGTTCGACAGCGGCGCCATGCCCTACGCCCAATGGCACTTCCCCTTCGAGAATAAGGAAATCTTCGCCCAAAACTACCCCGCCGACTTTATCGCGGAAGGCGTCGACCAAACGCGTGGCTGGTTCTACACGCTCCACGCCCTCGGCTCCCTCCTTAAAGAGTCCGTCCACGAAGAGCTGAAAAAAGCCGGTCTTGCCACCACCGACATTGACACCCGCTACCCCGGCCTGGCCTATAAAACAGTGGTTTCCAATGGCCTCGTCCTGGACAAGAACGGCAACAAGATGAGCAAACGCCTCGGCAACGTCGTGAACCCCTTCGAAACGATCGCCAGCTACGGCGCCGACGCCACCCGCTGGTACCTTATCACCAACGCCTCCCCCTGGGAAAGCATGAAGTTCGACGTCGACGGTATCAAAGAAGTCCAACGCAAATTCTTTGGCACCCTCTATAATACCTACCAATTCTTCGCCCTCTACGCCAACGTAGACGGCTTCGAGTTCAAGGAAGCCTATATCCCCCCGACCGAACGGCCGGAAATCGATCGCTGGATCCTGTCTTCCCTCAATACCCTAATCAAGAAGGTCACCGAAAGCCTGGATGACTATGAACCGACTCTCGCCGGCCGACTGATCGAAGAGTTTGTAGATGAGCATCTTAGCAACTGGTATGTCCGCCTTTGCCGCAGACGGTTCTGGAAGGGTGAGTACGAACACGATAAGATCTGCGCCTACCAGACCCTCTATGAGTGCCTGGAGACCGTCAGCCGCCTGATGGCCCCCATTTCCCCCTTCTTCTCGGACTGGCTTTTCATGAACCTCGAAAACGCCACCGGTAGAATCGAGGCCGAATCCGTCCATCATGCCGACTTCCCCGTCGCCAACACGGACTTTATCGACCTGCCCCTGGAAGAAAGGATGCAGATGGCCCAGGACTCCTCATCCCTCATCCTCTCCCTGCGTAAGAAGGTGAATATCAAAGTGCGCCAACCACTCCAAAAAGTCCTGGTACCGGTCCTCAATCCTGCCATGAAGGAGCAGCTGCACAAGGTAGAAGACCTCATAAAAGCCGAGGTAAACGTAAAAGAAATACAATACCTGGCTGGAAATGACGGATTTATAAAGAAGAAGATAAAACCCAACTTTGTAGCCCTCGGCAAGAGGCTCGGAGCTAAGATGAAGGCCGTCAGCACCGCCTTATCCAACTTTTCACAAGAGGAGATAGCAAAATTGGAAAAAGATCAAAATATTACTTTATTTATTGATAAAGAACCCTTAATATTGACGATTAATGATGTTGAAATAACCAGCGAGGACATTCCGGGCTGGGTCGTGGCCAATAAAAATGCCCTGACCGTCGCCCTCGATGTTACCGTCACCCCCGAGCTGGCCCAGGAAGGCAATGCACGCGAATTCGTCAATCGTATCCAGAAGATCCGGAAAGACAATGGTTATGATCTAACAGACAGAATTTTAGTAAAAGTAGCAGACGTACCCGCCCTTACAGATTCCCTGACCCAATTTAATGATTATATTTGCGCGGAAATTTTGGCAGATTCTATCGAATTGGTTAAGGAACCAGCCAATGGCACTGAAATTGAAGTGAATGATATTCTTTTAAAAGTGTTTGTTACTAAAAAAGCCTAACTGTATGGCAACCAAGAAGAAAGCGGCTAAGCCCGCTAAAAAGACCGCAACAGTCAAGAAAATAGTACCGGCAAAAAAATCGGCTTCTAAACCTGCCCTGTCGTCAGGTGCCAGCAAGACCGCAAAAAAAGCCCCGGCTACTAAGAGTATTGCCAAGCCGGTCGGAAAAAAGGTTGTCCCCCCCGCTAAAAAATCCGCCCCCGTCCCAACTAAAAAATCCGCTGTATCCAATATATCCAAGCCTGCCGCTCACCCAGTTTCGAAAACTCAGCTGGCAGCCTCCAAGCCGCAGCCCGTTTCTAGCAGCCCCGCCAAAGCATCCGCCCCGGCAACCGCGACCAAACAGGCTGTAGCCGCCCCGGCCGTTACGAGCAAAGCAGTGGCAGCTCCTCCCCCTGTGGTAACCGCCCCGCCGAAGGTCGAACCAAAAAAGCCCGCTGCCCCGCCGAAACCGGTGAAGGT
>JAFDYG010000091.1 GCA_018267545.1 Bacteroidota bacterium | reverse complement strand
CGGAAATGTTGGGGTCGATGAATTAAAAATCATTTGGCTAAAGCGCCCGTAGACCCTACGGTCTATTGCTCATCCGGGAAGGGTCTTCGCTGCGCCTTTCTTCTCTGCATTTCTTTTAGGATAAAGGCATCGAAGTCTCTCTCGGCCGTAAAGAAGTCATTGATCTTCCCCGGCGAGATCGCCTTTAAAAATTCGACGCTGTACTTTTTCTTGATATTCAGCCGGGCTTCTTCCCATTGTATCACGGGACCACCGTTGCGATAGGCGACATTCGCCTGCCGCATCTCGGCATTGTAAGAGTTGTAGATGGGCCAGAATCGTTGGGCTTCCTCCGGCGTCAGGTTTAGTCGACGGGTGATAAAAGCCGTTTTATAGGCATCCAGCACCGGCCTTTGTTGGCGGTCCTGTGACTGACCGGGCAGCGCCAACCAGCATAAGATCACCAATACGGAAAATAATTTTTTCATTGTTGCTTCTAATTCGTTGCGATGTCACCGGCCCCGCCATGCTCCTCCATGTATTGTTTCAATTCGCCATCGGGCACATCCCCCAGGAGAGATTTAACATCACTGTCATTAATATCCAGGGTAGCGGTGCTATTCATAGGTTCTGCAACAGGGCTCTGGTCGTTGTCATCGTTGTGGTCTTCCAGATAATTCTGCAGGTCCTGATCGCTTACCTTGATCAGGTTGCCGGCAACAGCATCGCCCGTTGCGGGATGATTGCTCTGTGATGAGTTATGCAGACGCAGCCAGCCGATGGTAATCACCAGCCCTGCTACAACAGCCGCAGCCGAATATTTCCAAAAGGACCGCTGACGGAAGCTCCGGTCGAAAGTGACAACCTTGGCAGGCTGTTGCTGAGCCGCCAGACCCAGCTTCTTCTTCACCTCCTCTGCCAATCCGGCAAAATAACCTTCCGGTACGCTATACAACGGCTTCTCCCGCAGCTCCTCCAAAATAGGATGCAGCGAGCTCAGCTCCTCAAAATAACCCTCCGGGACCTGGTAAGGCGCCTGACGGCTCAGTCCGCTCAATACCGGGGAAAGCCGGGCCAACTCCTCACTGGCGCTTTCAGCACCCACTGCCTGGGCGCCGCCTGCCGGCAAATTACCCGCCGCTCCAGCCTTTATCTTATCCAGCAAACCCTGGGCAAAGCCCTCGAAATATCCCTCCGGAACGCTGAATGCCAAAGATTTATCCTTGGCAAAGCCAAAGTTTGGCTCCTCGTCCCCCCGCTCGGCGCTCACCCGGGCCATGACCTGGTCCGAAAAGCCGTCAAAATACCCTGCCGGAACCCCGTATGGAGTCTCCCGGCTGATATCCCGGACGACAGGGCTGAGCGCCCCCAATTCTGCTAATATTTCATTCCTCGCGTTCATCTATTTTGAGACCCCCAACATTAATCGAAGTTTAATAGCCGGCCCCTTAATTTCAACTTTTAATGTCCAGCCATACCCACCTCCTACCCGCGCGGCCGATCATAGCCCGGCCAGCCTATTTATTCAGGATATAATCCTCTATTTTCTTGACGGCATGATGATAAGACGCCTTTAACGCCCCCTCGGAAGTGTCCAAAACCCGGCTCATCTCCTCATAGGGCATCTCATCATAATAGCGAAGGGTAAATACAACTCTTTGTTTCTCTGGAAGTTGCTGAATGGCCAGTTGAAGCTTCCATTCCAATTTATTGGCGTCGAAGTGCTTATCCGCCACGATCTTATTGCTCAGTCCGGACTCCGACTCGTCTAAAGCCAGGGCGGATTTCCGCTTCTGCTGCTCCAGGTAGCTGAGACATTCATTCGTAGCAATCCGGTACAGCCAGGTATACAGCTGAGAATCCTCCCGGAAATTTTCCAGGCCGTTCCAGACTCTTATAAAGACATTCTGTAATACGTCGTTGGCGTCCTCGTGCTCCACGACCATCCTACGGATATGCCAATACAGCTTCTCCTGGTATTTCTTTATAATGGCAGTAAAGGCCTTCTCTTTGGTGGCAGGATCCCGGAATTGCAAGAGCAGCTCGGTATCTTGGATGGTCACCCCCATTTACTTGTTTTTTCTTGCAATAACCTTCTCGACCGCAGTAACGATATTCGGCGTATCCAGGCCATACTTCTTCAACAGCTCGGTAGGCGTGCCGCTTTCGCCAAACGTATCATTGGTTCCGACGTATTCGATCGGAGTGGGGAGGTTCCGGCCCAGCGTCTGTGCGACAGCGTCGCCCAAACCACCGATGATGTTGTGCTCTTCGGCCGTAACGACGCAACGGGTCTTCTGTACGGACTTCAGGATAGCTGCCGTATCCAGCGGCTTGATCGTGTGGATGTTGATGATTTCTGCGGAAATGCCCTTCTCTTCGAGAATCTTGCCGGCTTCGATCGCCTTCCATACCAGGTGGCCGCACGCAAAGATGGTGACGTCGGTTCCTTCGTTGAGGACCTGGGCCTTGCCGATTTCGAAGGGCATCTTATCCGTAAAGATGGGCCATACGGGACGGCCGAAACGGAGATAAACGGGGCCAACAAGGTCAGCAACCGCCATCGTAGCAGCCTTGGTCTGCGCATAGTCGCAAGGCACGATAACGGTCATGCCCGGCAGCATCTTCATCAGACCGATGTCTTCCAGGATCTGGTGGGTAGCGCCGTCTTCACCCAGCGTAACACCGGCGTGAGAAGCACATATTTTTACGTTCTTATTGGAATAGGCTACCGACTGACGAATCTGGTCGTAAACACGGCCGGTGGAAAAGTTGGCGAAAGTCGTCGT
>JAFDYG010000090.1 GCA_018267545.1 Bacteroidota bacterium | reverse complement strand
GATGCGGGGCGCAGCTTGTCCCGGAAATCCAGGAAGTCCATGGGGGTCATGGTCTCCATGATGTCGATCTGGTGGACCAGCACTTTCAGGATGGTCGCGCAGCGGGAGAGTCGATGAACGATGGTTTGCAGCTCTGGGGAGTTGTCGTTGAGGGCCGGCTGTCCGAGGATCCCGACGATCGAGTCGACCTCGAAAAGGAGCTGGTTGAACCAGAGCTCATAGGTCTGGTGGATAACGATGAAGAGCATTTCGTCGTGCGCGTGCTGTCCTTGCTTGTCGCTTTCGAGCTGCTGCGCGCCGAGAATCTTTTCGAGCTGGAGGTAATCGCTGTAGTGCATAGGGGAGGGTTATAAGAATTCGTATCCGATGTCGCGTCGATAGTAGATGCCGTCGTAGTCGATCTTTTCCAGTACGTCGCGGGATTTGTCGACGGCTTCGTAGACCGTTTCGGCAAAGGAGGTGACGCAGAGGACGCGGCCGCCGTTGGTAAGGACGCCTTCGGCCGAGGGGCGGGTGCCCGCGTGGAAAACGAGGCTATCCTTGTCCACGGGAGACAGCTGGTCCAGACCGGTGATGGGCAGGCCCTTTTGGTAGGAGCCGGGATAGCCTCCGCTGACGGCGACGATGGTACAGGCGATGCGGCGTTCCTGTTCGATCTTATATTCGTCCAGGCGCTGGTCGACGACGGCCTGAAAGAGCTCCAGGAGGTCATTTTTGAGCCGGGGCAGCACCACTTCGGTTTCGGGGTCGCCCATGCGGCAATTGTATTCGATGACGTAGGGGTCGTCTCCGACCTTGATGACTCCAATAAAGATAAAGCCCCTATAGTCGATCTTTTCTTCGGCCAGCCCTTTGACAGTAGGCAGGATGATCCGGTTGGTCACCTTCTCCATAAACGCGGTATCGGCGAAGGGAACGGGGCTGACTGCGCCCATCCCGCCCGTATTGGGGCCTTTGTCGCCTTCCCCTACCCGCTTGTAGTCCTTGGCTTCAGGGAGGGTGAGGAAGTGTTTGCCGTCTGTGAGCACGAAAACGGAAAGCTCGATGCCGGTGAGGAATTCTTCCACCACCACTTTGCTGCCAGCTTCTCCGAATTTATTGCCTTGCAGCATCAGCTCGAATTCGGCCACCGCTTCGATGGTCGACTGGCAGATGACGACGCCCTTTCCTGCGGCCAGGCCGTCGGCTTTCAGGACGATGGGCAGGGGATGCTGCTGGAGATATGCGGCGCCTTCGGTATAGTTGTCCTGGCTAAACTCGCGGTAGGCGGCCGTCGGAATGCCGTGACGGAGCATGAATTTCTTGGAGAAGGCCTTGCTGCCTTCCAGCTGGGCTCCCTTGGCGGAAGGACCGATGACGGGAATCTTTTTGAGGGAGGAGTCGGCGGCGAAGAAATCCACGATGCCCTTGACCAGCGGCTCTTCCGGTCCGACGATGACCATGCCGATGTCTTCCTTGAGGCAGAAGTCCTTGACGGCTTCGAAGTCGAGCGG
>JAFDYG010000008.1 GCA_018267545.1 Bacteroidota bacterium | reverse complement strand
CTTGGTGCCGAGCGTCACTTTGTGCTGATAGGCATGACCGCTATCGGCTATGTAGACAAAGTATTCACCAAGCTGTTCGACCACCGCCTTGTAAGGAATCAGCAGGCTGCTGTCGCCAGCGTCGTGCTTGACCCGGATATTGGTCGTAAGACCCGACTTCAGTTCGTTCTTAGGATTGGGGAAGGTCAGACGGGCCTTGAGAGTTCCAGTGGTCGGGTCGATCGAACGGTCGAGCAGGTAGAGCTGACCGGGATAAGGATAGACCGAGCCATCGGGGAGAATCGCGGTAAACACCGAATCCTGAGACTTGGGACCCTTATTGAAATAGCCGGTGAACTTGGGAATTTCCGCCTGGTCGATTGCGATATCGACCGCCATCGGATTGTCCGTCGAAACCGAGTTGAGCAGCGTCTGCGGATACACCGAGGTTCCGACCTTTACCAGTGAGATCCCGATCGTGCCGTCGAAGGGCGCGTAGATGACGGAGTATTTAAGGTTGGTTTGCGAAGCGACTACGCCTGCCTGAGCGGCTTCTACCTGGCGCTTGGCGCTTTCCAGGTCGGCCAGCTGGTGGTCCAGGGTCTGCTTGGCGATAGCGTCCTGCTTGGCCAGCTCCTGGTAGCGGTCGGCGTCCTGCTGCGCCTTGGCCAGGTTAGCCTTGGCTACATTCAGATTGGCCGTAGCCTGTGAAACCGCGGCGCCGTATTGCTGCTGATCGATTTCATACAATTTCTGTCCCTTCCGTACCACCTGTCCGTCCTTGAAGTAAATGCCGATGATATTGCCGGCAACCTGCGGCTTGATATCCACCTGATTCAGCGGAGTAGCCGTAGCCGGGTAGCTATCGAAATAGGTAGCATTGCCACGTGCTACGGTATAGACATTAACCGCAGTCGGGGGCGGAGCCTGGGGACCTGCCGGCTTGCTGTCGCAGGAAGCCAGGCCGAGGCTGATTACTACCGAAGTAAGACCCATCCATTGTAAGCTATTTCTCATATAAAAAGATAATTTATCCAGTGTTATTAATGTATTTCCGGGCAATCGCTTGTTTTAATACTGTACGATTCCCAATGCTTTTTGTACGTCGATTTTGCTGCTCAGCACCTGGTAGAGGGCGTCGCTAAAATTAGACTCCGCCGTGCGAAGGTCGGTCTCGGCCGTAATCAGTTCCAGGTAAGCTTTTATCCCCGAATTATACTGCAGCTTGATCGTGTTGTATACTTCGTTTGCGAGGTTACGGTTCTCGCGAAGGAT
>JAFDYG010000089.1 GCA_018267545.1 Bacteroidota bacterium | reverse complement strand
TTTTTATTGATGTCTGTTTTGGTGAAGGGGGCTTTTTCGCCGGCGCGGAGGGCACGGACCTCGACGGGCTGGAGGAAGAGCTTGAGGGAGTCGGAGGGTTTGTTTTTTGCTGGGGTTTGTTCAGGGGTTTGGGCTGGGCGGTTGGTTGGGTTCTGTGCGTTTGTGACGTTTACGGCCGCTGCCAGGCAAAATGAGAGGATAGAAATAGTCTTCTTCATAATTTTGGTTCACTTGTCTTTGCAATAAAATGGGGGAAATGCAGCGTGGGGGATAGCAATAGAAGCTAGGTTCACCTTCCCTGCGCAGGCATTACCCTGATCAGGTTCTACGGGTATTTCTCAGCGACCGCTGTTGGCGGAAGCACCCCGAGGAACTTTCGACGGCCCGGCTGATTTTTGCTGGATTTTGGCCAGCGGCCTGGGCAGGCCACAAAGATAGGTCATTTTGGGTTGGTTTGTAACTTTTGGGAGGGGGTGGGCGTCGTATAGATAAAATGCTGATTATGAAAAATATCATCTACTTTATTATCTTTTTGTCGGTTGGATTTTGTGGGGTTGCGCAGGATGGGAAGGTGATCCGGGACGGGAATGCGGTGCCGCGGGATGTGAAAGGGTTTCATGCGATAGAAGTTTCGGGGGGGATTGATCTTTATTTATCGCAGGGGCCTGAGGAGGCGGTTGCGGTGAGTGCGTCGGATGCGGAGTACCGGGACAGGATGCGGACAGTGGTGTCGGATGGGGTTTTGCGTATCTATATGGATAACAAGCCTTTCAACTGGGGAAATTGGGGCAATAGGCATTTGAAGGCCTACGTTTCCTGTAAGGTGGTCGATTATTTGAGGGCTTCCGGTGGGAGTGACGTGTATATTCAGGATATTCTCAAATCGGACAAACTAAAAATGGAGCTTTCGGGGGGCAGTGATTTGAAGGGGAAGGTGACGATCGGGGAGCTGACGGTGCATCAGTCGGGAGGTTCGGATTCGAGGGTTAGCGGCACGGCGGGTCAGCTGTTCGTTCATACGAGCGGGGGCAGCGATTATCATGGTTATGAGCTGATTGCCGAATATTGTCAAGTGGAGACCAGCGGGGGCAGCGATGCGTATGTTTTTGTGAACAAGGAGCTGGTGGCCAGGGCCAGCGGCGGCAGCGATGTCCATTATAAGGGAGGGGGAGTTGTGAAGGAGAAGCATACGAGCGGGGCGGGTAGTGTGGTTCACGTTAATTAGTTTTTTAATTATTTTACATCCCATGAAGCAGTTGTTTGTCTTTTTTGTGAGTGGTTTACTGGCCTTGAATGGATGGGCGCAGAAGACAGTTGTGCATGACCCGAATGCACAGGTACGGCCTCTGAAGGGGTACCATGGTATCGAGGTATCGGATGCCATCGATCTTTATTTGAGTCAGGGTGATGAGGAGACGGTAGTCGTGAGCGCCAGGAACGAGGAGTGGCGGGACCATATCGTCACGGAGGTGGTGGACGGGATCTTGCGAATCAAGATGGATAAGAGAAGGGTAAATTCCGGTATGAATAAGCTGAAGGCGTATGTGTCGTTTACTTCGCTGGATTTGCTTTCGGCTTCGGGTGCGAGCGATATTTATGTCGACGGGGTCATTAGCGGAGATGGTCTGTCGATAAAACTGAATGGGGCCAGCAGCTTCAAAGGGGCTATCAATGTAAAAGGATTGCAGCTGGATCAGAATGGGGCTTCGGATGCGCGGATCACGGGGGCGGTGAGTGGATTGATCAAGGTGGTCTGTACGGGGGCGAGTGACCTGAAGGGGTATGATCTGACGGTTGAGAGCTGTGATGCGCAGGCGTCGGGTGCTTCGGATATCCGTATTACGGTGAGCAAGGAAATAAAGGCGCATGCGTCCGGGGCAAGCAGTGTATATTATAAAGGAGAAGCAGTGGTTTCGGAGTCGCACGCCAGTGGCGCGAGCACGATCAAGAAAAGTTCCTGATATTTTTTTTAAATTATTTTGGTGGGGGAGCTAAATGGTGCTACCTTCGCCGTCCACATCGCGAAGTAGAGCAGCGGTAGCTCGTCGGGCTCATAACCCGAAGGTCGGTGGTTCGATCCCACCCTTCGCAACAAAAGGACCTCGGCAGAGGTCTTTTGCTTTTATAGAGGGTTTAGGCCGAGGTCCTTCATCGTTGGCCCGGTTAGATGGCGAAGCCATCGGTACTGGGTTGCGATCCGAAAGGATAGTGAGGTTTCTCGCGGAGAAGGGGCTGGCCGGTTGAAAGGAGGGGGCGCCAAAAAGAAATTATATATTAGCAGTCATGAAAGCCGGATTTGTAAGCATATTTGGAAAGCCGAATGCGGGGAAGTCGACCCTGCTGAACGCCTTGATGGGTGAGAAGCTGGCTATTGTGTCGCCGAAGGTGCAGACGACCCGGCATCGGATAAAGGGGATTTTGACGGAGAAGGATTACCAGATCATCATCTCCGATACTCCGGGGATTATCGAGCCGCGGTATAAGCTGCACGAGAAGATGATGCAGGCGGTAAAGAGCTCGCTGGAGGATGCCGATCTGGCATTGCTGCTCGTGGACATCCAGGATAATTGGGAGGAGAACGACCAACTGTTTCAGTCGTTGAAGCTGAAAGTGCCGGCGTTTGTGGTGTTGAATAAGATCGATGGGGTAAAGGAAGAGAAGATCAAGGAGGCGAAGGCTTTCTTCGAGGGGAAGCCCTATTGTAAGGAGGTGGTAGTGATTTCGGCATTGAAGAAGACAAATGTGCAGGGATTGTTGGATGCGGTGTTGAAGATATTGCCGGAGGGGGAGCCCTTTTTCGAAGGAGATGACCTGACGGATTTGCCGGTGAAGTTTTTTGTGGGGGAGATGATTCGGGAGAAGATCTTCCTATTATATGGTGACGAGATTCCATACCAGGCGACAGTGCTGGTGCAGGAGTTCAAAGAGAAGAGTACGCTGACGAAGATCAGGGCGGATGTCATTGTGCAGCGGGAGTCGCAGAAGGGGATTATCCTGGGCGAAGGGGGGAAGATGATACGGAAGCTGGGGACAGAAGCAAGAAAGGATATCGAGGCGTTTATTGGAAGGCAGGCGTTTTTGGAATTGTTTGTGAAGGTTCGGCCGAAGTGGAGGGATACGGAGAATTTTTTGAAGGAATACGGGTATAATTAATTAGTATATGAGCGGATTTACAGTGGCCATTGTGGGCCGGCCCAATGTAGGGAAGAGTACATTTTTTAATCGTTTGCTGGAGCAGCGCAAGGCGATCGTGGATGATGTGAGCGGTGTGACGCGCGACCGGCAGTACGGTGTGGCGGAATGGTCGGGCAAATCTTTCAATCTGATCGATACGGGTGGGTTTGTGGCCGAGAGTGACGACGTGTTCGAGCGGGAGATCAAGAAGCAGGTGCTGATTGCGATGGAAGAGGCCAATGCGTTGATTTTTATGGTCGACTGTGCGACGGGGATTACGACGCTGGATGAATCGATGGCGGATGTGCTGCGCAGGACCACCAAGCCGGTGTTTCTGGCGGTCAACAAAGTAGATAATAGTGACCGGCTGCTGGAAGGCGCCGAGTTTTATAGCCTGGGTTTCGAGGAACTGTTTTTCCTGTCGTCGATGAGCGGTAGCGGAACGGGTGAATTGCTGGATGCGGTGATTGCATTGATTCCCGAGGACGCGGAAGCATCGGAGGGTTCGGACGTGCCGAAGTTTGCGATCATCGGGCAGCCCAATACGGGAAAGTCTTCGCTGCTGAATGCGTTGATCGGACAGGAGCGGACGATCGTGAGCGATATTGCGGGGACGACGAGGGACACTATTCATACGCGTTATAATCTGTTTCAGAAGGATTTTATTTTGATCGATACGGCGGGTATCCGGCGGAAGACCAAGGTGCACGAGGACCTCGAGTTTTATTCGGTTATCCGGGCGATCAAGGCGGTAGATGAAGCAGATGTGTGCCTATTGATGCTGGATGCTTCGAAGGGGATTGCGGCGCAGGATTTGAATATTTTCTCCATGGCGGTCAAGAAGGGGAAGGGGATCGTTATCCTGGTCAATAAGTGGGACCTGATCGAGAAGGAGACGAATACGGCCAAGGAGTATGAAAAAGAATTGAAGAAGCGGCTGGCTCCTTTTACGGACCTGCCGATCATTTTTATCTCCGTTACGGAAAAGACGCGTATTTTCCGGGCAATCGAGGAGGCGCTGGAAGTGTATGAGAACAAACAGCGTAAGGTGACTACGAGCGAGCTGAACGAGGTGATGCTGAAGGCCGTCGAGGCGTATCATGCGCCGGTTGTGCGGGGGCATATGTTAAAGATCAAGTATATTACGCAGCTGCCGACGCATGTTCCTTCTTTTGCGTTCTTCTGTAATTTTCCGGATGACGTAAAGCAGCCGTACAAGAACTACCTTGAGAATAAGCTCAGGGAGAGTTTCAACTTCAAGGGCGTGCCTATACGGCTTTTCTTTAGAAAGAAGTAGTTTATTCGGTCCGCAGGCTCCGGATAGGATTTTGCAGGGCTGCCTTGATGGCCTGGAAGCTGACGACAAGGATCGTTATGCTGAGCAGGGCGAGGCCGGCTGCGCCGAAGATCCACCAGGAGAGGCTTGCGCGGTATTGGTAATTCTGCAGCCAGGCGGTCATGAAGTACCACGCTACGGGGACCGCTATTACGAAGGCTAAAGCGACCAATATGATAAAGTCTTTCGAGAGCAGGTTCCAGACCTGGAAGACGGAGGCCCCCATTACTTTTCTTATTCCAATTTCTTTGGTGCGTTGTTCGGCGATAAAGGAGGCCAGGCCAAACAGGCCGAGGCAGGAGATCGCTATGGCGAGAATGGCGAATGCGCTGGCGAGCTTGCCGACCTTTTCTTCGTTAAAGAATTTCTTTGCGTATTGTTCATCGGTAAATCTGTATTCGAAGGGCTCGTCCGGGTTGAACTTTTTGAATACGGGCTCGATTTTGCCGAGGGCGGCGTGGGCGCTGACGGCCGGATTTATTTTTAGGATGGCGACTTCGGGGTCGTTGTCACCGGCGAGGCAGTAGATGATGGGGCCAGCCTGCTCATAGGGAGAGCCCATGACCATATCGTGTATTACGCCGATGACGGTGAAGGGCTTGCCCCACCAGGAAACGACTTCGCCGACGGGCTTTTTCAGTCCCATAAAGCGGACGGCGGCTTCGTTGAGGATGAAAGCGGAGGAGTCGGAGGGGAAGTCGCGGGAGAAGTCACGCCCTTCTTTTAATTCCCAGCTGATGGTCTTGCCATAGTCGAGCGCTCCGGCGACGACGCCGAAGTCGACGGAGAGGTTGGGGTCTTTGTCTTTCCAGCTGATGCCGCTGGTGCTGTTGCCGATATCAGTAGTTGGAGCGCCGGCTGCGGTCATGCCGGTGATGACGCCTGCTTGTTTCAGCTCGTCCGTGATAGCAGCAAAGTGTTTGCGGATGTTATCGTTGATGTTGACGCTAACCAGGTTCTGGCGGGAGTAGCCGATGGGGCGGTCCTTGGCGTATTGTATTTGCTGGTAGACGACGATGGTTCCAATGATGAGGGTTACGGAGACGGTGAATTGCAGGACGACGAGGGCCTTGCGTGGGAGCACGGCCAGGCGTCCGGCTTTGAAGGTGCCCTTGAGGACTTTGATGGGTTTAAAGGAAGAAAGATAGATAGCGGGATAGCTGCCGGAGATCAGACCGGTGAAAAGGATGAAGCCGAGACATCCGAGCCAGAACAGGATGTTGCTCCAGGGGATGCTGATTTGTTTTTCGGCGACGGTATTGAAAGCGGGGAGAGCCAGCTGTACCATTCCGATGGCAATGATGAATGCCAGCGAAACGGTGAGGATGGATTCGCTAAAGAATTGTGAGATGAGCTGGCTGCGGAGCGAGCCGATGGTTTTGCGGATGCCTACTTCGCGGGCGCGCTGCTCGCTGCGGGCGGTGCTGAGGTTCATGAAGTTTATACAGGCCAGGAGCAGGACGAAGACGCCGATGGTGGAGAAGAGCCAAACGTATTGGATGGCTCCGCCGGCGTTTGCTCCATTTTCAAATTTGGACCGCAGGTGCCAGTCTTTCATGGGATGGAGGAAGAGGGCGGGTTTCTTTTTGGCGAGGTGCGCGGAGATCTTCTTCAGCTTGGCGTCGCGGATATGGGCGTTGACCTGGTTGATATCTGCATTGTCGTTTAGCTGGACGTAGAGCATGGTGAAGTTGGGGCGCCAGGGGTCATCCATATCTTTTAGTCCAAAGCTGTTGTAGAACCAGCTCCAGTTGGCGACGTATTTGAAAGGGGCCATGCCGGAGTTAGCCGGGAAATCCTCGTAGACGCCGGTAATTTTGAGGGGAGGCTTTTTATCGAGGATGACCGGTTTATTGATGGGGTCTTCGTCGCCGAACCATGCCTTGGCTGTGGAAGCGGATACGATGATAGATGAAGGGTCGTTCAGGCTGTTCCAGTCGCCGCGGAGCATGTTGAGGCTAAAGAGTGCGGGCATGCCTTTTTCAAAGGCGAGGCCTTCTTCGCGGAAATTCTTTTTGTCGATGGTGACGAGGTGGTTGCCGAAGTAGGCGGCCATGGCGATCTGTTTGAAGTCGCGGCCGTAGTTGGTCCGGAGTTCTTCGGCGAGGGGAACGGGGACGTTGAACCAGGTCTGCCGCTGGTCGTTGTTGGTGACGTTTTGTACGACCTGGGCGATGCGATTGTAGTTATGAAAGTTGCGGTCGAAGGAAAGTTCATCGTATACCCAAAGGCCGATGAGCATGGCTACGCCCATGCCTAGGGCAAGGCCGCTGATATTGATAATCGTGTAGGCTTTGTTTTTGACAAGGTGCCGCAGGGCGGTCTTGAAATAGTTCTTGAGCATGGGCTGTAATGGTTTTGCAGTGAGGGACCTAGGGAGGTGTGGCCCAAAAAAAATGCCATCTTGGTAGGGTGCTGATAGTCAACAGGTTAGTTGATGGTTTTGGGGCGGTTTGTACGGTATTGATACAATGAATGTGCGATTTATATAGCTTTGCCGCCAAATAAATCTTTAAAAGAATTTCCCATGAAGAAAGTATTAGCCGTTCTCGCTGTAGCTGTGGCTATGGCTGCTTGTAACAACAGTGGTGCAGAAGCTTCTGCGTCTCCCTCCGCGCCTGCCGATTCTGCGACTTCCAAGGCTGCAGATACGATCAAGGCCGCTGCTTCTGATTCTACTTCTATGAAGAAGGATAGCGCAAGCAAGGACACGACTAAGAAGATGTAAATTTTTTTCGGTTTCCTGCCTGACCGGCAGGAAACCGATTTTATGTGAGTTGGCTTATTGCTGTTTCGATTTCTTTCCGGTATTTTTTTAGATTTTCCTTCTCTTGTTTTATAAAGCCGTTGTCCTGCAGGCGTCCGACGACGGCGTTCATTTCCTCGGTAGATTCATAGACCATTTGGCGGAAGGGGTTGGTATAGTCCTTTGCGCGGGAGGTATGTATTTCCCGGGTCATCCATTCCTTTGTGGCGAGGCTTTGTTCGAGCAGCTGTTTAAGCTGTGCGGGTTTGGCCCGGCGTATGTTGATGCCCGTTACTGCCTTTAGAGCGGCGAGGGCGTGCTGTAGCTTGTCGCTTGTGTATTGTTCGCCCTGGCGGATATAGAACTGGTGTATTTGGTCCCAGCTTTTTACTCTTCCTTTATGGATTCCATCGATGAGCTTTTGCAGCTCGGTTTCGCGGATGAGCTGACCTCCGGCGTTGACCCAGGTGGTTAGTGCTGTATTGGAGGAGAGTGCTTTTTGGAGCTGGTCGAGGGACTTTATTTTGTTTTCTTTTATGAGGGGGAGGAGCTGGTTGATGGCGTGGTGGATGACGAGCTCGCGGAAGATGTTCCGGGCCTGGGGGGCCTTTATCAGCTTTACTTTGCGGTCGGTGTTTTCCCAGCCTTCGGCCAGGATTTCGAGTTCTGTGTTTTGGGCTGGGGCGTTGGGTCTCGCTGGGTTGGTTAGATATTCGGCGCCGAGCTGGATGAGCTCTTCGTCAGTATATTTTGAGGGTTTTGCCTGCTGGCGGGCGAGGGCCTGGCCGGTGAAACGTTCGATCTGTTTGATAGAATCGATCATTTCATTGATGGTATCGGGGGCGAGGAAGCTGAATTCGAGGGTTTGGGTTTTGTCGGTTCGTCTGTCGCGGTCGATGTATTTCCAGGAGTTGCGGGCCAGGGCGTACATGTTGTGCAGGAACCAGTAGGCGGGCATGACGATGAGCTCGTCTTTGCTGACGTCGTTGCTGATGAGGGAGAAGGGGATGGGAATGTCGAGCTCGGCCGGGTAGTCACCCTTGGCGAGGATGGCAAAGGAGGCGAAGCGGGAGTTGTGTTTGAGGCTGACGCAGAGGCCGGGCCAAAAGCCGCGGCCGGCGATAATTTCTCCGTCGGGGCTGCGGGAGTTGTGGTTGGAGCCGATGGTGGCGCCGGCTGCCATGTTGCTCTGGCCCATGACGAGGGCGGCGCAGAGGAATGAGTTATTATGATGCTGCTCGTGCGCCGGGAAGATGAGGGAGTTGAGCACTTCGCAGCAGGAGATGGTCGCGTTATTGCCGAGATAGGAGTTGATGAGGCGGGCGCCATATTTCAGCTGTGAGTGGGAGGCCATGATAAAGCGGACGGCTTTTACGCCATAGAAGACGCGGCAGCCGAAGCCAACGATGCCGTTGACCATTTCGCAGCCTTCTCCGATCTGGGATTTGGCCTGGGGGCCGGAGTTGATGGTAAGGTTTTTTAGTTTGTTCGCGCCTTTCAGGTAGGCGTCGCTGCCGATCCAGACGTCTTTGATGATCTTGCAATTCTTTATGACGGTCCGATCTCCCACCTTACCGTAATATCCGCGGTGGTTGTCGAAGGCGGCGGAGGTAAATTCTTTTAGCCGGG
>JAFDYG010000088.1 GCA_018267545.1 Bacteroidota bacterium | reverse complement strand
GGTGACGTAGGTTTTTTGGTCGGTGCGGATACGGGTGCTCCTCAGTCCGATCTTCTCCACGGTCCCCGAAATATTATTCACCTTCAGAATGTCTCCCGTTTTAAACGGTTTGTCGAAGAAGATGACGAAAGAGGCGATCAGGTTCTCGATGCTTTCCTTGGCGGCCAGGGCCAGGGCTGCACCGGCCAGTCCCAGGGAGGTAAGGATGGCGGAGACATCCACCTTGAAGGCCGAGTTGAGGATCATGAGAATGCCGATGATCCCCAGGATCGCCTTGAGGAAGTCACGGATAAAGACGATCATTTGAAGATCGCGGTGGCCTCCGCTATGCCGGGCCTTGCTTCGCAGGACGACGCCGCTGCAGTCGACCAGTTTTAGAAGCAGCCGGATAAAGCAGACGATAATGACGATAATGGCCAGGGCCTGGATGATCGCTTTCGAGGTAACCTCGTAGATATCGAAGTCCAGCTCGGCCGGAAAGTGCAGCTTTTCTATCGACGTTATAGAAACGAAGACTACCAGAAAGAAGCCGATCGGGCCGACGACGAGGTCGAGGAACGCGGACTTATCGAGACCGGCGCCCATACGTCTCACCACGCGGAAGATGAGCCGGGCGATAAGCCGGGAGATGAAACGTTTTAGCAGGATGACAAAGAGTATCGTAGCGGCGACGAAGATGTAGCTCTTTAGTGGGTTGCTCAGTATGATCAGGTTCCAGAAATCGCGCATAGTCCGGTTTATTTACGTGAATAGATTTCCAGGCCGGCCGGCTTTAGTACATATATAATGGTAGGCGTGATCTTTATACGGGTGGCGCCCTGGTAGGCGGCGGGGATGGGTTCTTCCTTCATGTCGAGGGTCCCGAGCTGATAGCGGTAGAAGTTTTTGCTATCCCGGCCCAGCAGGCTCTTGTCCAGGACGTCGAAGTCGAGCCATCCTCGTACATCGATACGCGTCTTCAACGTGCCATAGTTGTCAAAGACATAGACGCCCCTGGCCGGGTCGTAGAGGTAGACCAGGTTAGCCGAGCTGCGGATAACAGTAGGTTCGGGAACCGAGTCGAAGATCTGTCGGAAATCGGTCGTCTGGTCCACCAGGGAGCCGTCGTCGGCTATTCGTTTGAGCCGGGCGTCCAGCTCGTCATAAGCCCAGACGTTGTTGTCGTAGGCGAGACCGACGGCCTTTGCCTGAAGAATATTTTGTTTTCGGAGGTCGATGGTGTTGATGATGTTCAGGAAGCGGTCCAGCTCGATGATGGTGGTAAACTCCCGGTAGTAGACGAGGATCTTCAGGGGATTCGTGGCGTCGATCGAACCGATCTTGCCATAGCGACGCACGTCGTTAAAGACGCCGAGAGAATCGCCGTTGGGGCTAAGCTTTTTGAGCCGGTTATCCTTGCTGAGGATGTACATATTCCCCAGGTTGTCGATCGTAAAGTCGACGATATCGGGACCGATGGTGCGAACCAGCTGGAAGGAAGCCGCGGTAGCTGTGGGCCGGGCCGTATCCTGCTGCGCAGAAGCGGGGGTTCCGGCCAACAGGAAAAGACAAAGGATGATATGGATACCGAGACACTTCATTTCCGGACGATCTTATCCGCCGTTTCGGGGGTTTCGCTGAGCAAAGAAAGCGTTTCTCCGTCAAAGACAGCGTATGTATAATAACGGATCCAGTCTCCCAGGTTGATGTACCGGCTTCCGGTTTCGTTCAGGGTAAAGTCGATGGGCAGGTGACGGTGGCCGAAGATAAAATAATCGAAGTGCTCCTTTTGCAGGACTTCCCGGGAGTAGATGATGAGCCATTCTTTTTCGGGTCCCAGGAACTCGGCGTCGGAGGCGCCGGTAACGGCCCTGCTGCGGCGGCTGGACCAGCCGGCGATGCCCACGCCTACGGCGGGCGGCAGGATGCCGAACAGCCACTGGCAGGCCTTGTTCCGGAAAATCTTCTTCATGAATTTATAGCCGTGGTCACCGGGGCCAAGGCCGTCGCCATGGCCGACGAGCAGACGTTTTCCATTGTACTCGAAGACCTTGGGTTCGTGGTAGACGGGGATATTCAGCTCCTGTTCGAAGTAGCCGCTCATCCACATGTCATGGTTCCCGACAAAGAAGTGGATGGGGATGCCGGAGTCGGTTATCTCGGCTAGCTTACCGAGTATGCGGACAAATCCCTTGGGGACGACGGTGCGGTATTCATACCAGAAGTCGAAGAGGTCGCCAACGATAAATATGACCGCTGCATCGACGCGGATTTTTTCCAGAAAGGCCACGATACGCCTTTCACGTTCCAGACTGGTCGCGTGATTGGGGGCACCCAGGTGAAAATCGGAGAGAAAATAGATTTTTTTTCCGGGGGGGATTTGCATGCGTAAAGATAATCAATGCCTATCGATCAGGAAAAGATACACTTGCTTGGGACCGTGAACGCCGACGACCAGGGTCTTTTCGATATCGGCCGTGCGGCTGGGGCCCGTAGCAAAGGTCATCAGGGAGGGCAGCTGCTGGTTATACTTTTCTTTC
>JAFDYG010000087.1 GCA_018267545.1 Bacteroidota bacterium | reverse complement strand
GATGCCGGAAACGTTGGGGAATCTGTCGAGGGTATCGAGGATGGATTGCTTTGAGATAAAGACGGATTTTTGTTCAGTGGGGTGTTGTTGGTCGTATCCGTTGACCAGAGAAAGGTAGTAGTCCTGGCTGATATATTCGCCGATGGTTTCGGCGATGCGGCACATGGAAATAGAGCTTTGCATGGTTTGTAGTTGTTTGGTTCATAAGGAAGGTAATTACAACGACTGTAGTGGGTGTGCAGTGGGTAAGTGGGTTGAATGATAGAGGTGAGGTCTGGGGTTTAGGCTCATTGTCCAGTTTATTCTTCGTTTTAGACAATTCATTTTGATTTAGTCTTTGTATTCGGACAGACACCTATAGTTTTGGTAGCCTGTTTATCCGGCCGTTTATGCGGTTTAAGGATAACAGCCACATAAATACCTGTCAAATACATTTTTATGAGTAGACTTAAAGAGACCGCCTTGCTGGCCGCAATCCTTTCGATTTCATTACTTTCCTGTAAAAAAAGCGACGATGTCAATCCTCCTGTGGAGCATGCACCGCGGTTGTCGGTTCGCCTGACTGAGCAATACCTGCAAGGCAGCAACATCGATTCGGCATGGGTGACCTGGAAAACAGACGACCAGATTCAGCGCATCGGCATGCAGCTGCGTAAAGATTCTCTGATCGCCGACATTCATCAGTTGAAGGAGGGGGTTGGAGAGTTGAAAATTCACTTGTTTTCAAATAAGAAGATAAATAATCAATACCCCACACAATGGGTGTTAACAAAAAAAATCAATCTTAGGCATGCATCGCCGGCATCCTATGCAGGCCCCGTTTCATTTTTCGACAGTGCCTGGCTGCCGCGGGTGGCGCTGAAGGATGGTATCGGTCATAAAGGGACTGTTGGGCTGCGTCCTGAAGATCCTTATTTTTTGATCGAAGATTTGCAACCGGCGCTTTATTCCCTTACCGTAGATAAAGGCTATTGGAACACAATTGGCGGTATTAGCTGGGGAGGGGGGAAAACCTGGACATGTGCCGGCGAGTGTATCAGGAATCGAAAGACAATAGAAGATGAGAGCTTTTTTGGAGATATACCAGGCCGCATTGGAGCAAAGTCGTGGAATCATATATCTATTGTGATACTGTATGAGATCGATAAAAATGGTGGGGGTTGGACACTTTCGCTCGAGTATGAGCCATAGGCTAAAATGTGCGTTCGCCGCCGCCGTTTATTGAACCGTATATAAATAATCGATGGTATTGTTTGCTTTATTTGTTTCGGGGATATTTTCGTTGTTCGATGTGCCGATCGTGCAATGAAATATAACGGTGGCTCCGGTTGTAAGCCCGTTTATGTGAACGGTTCCGCCAATTCTTATTTTGCCACCGGGCAGGAGTGAAGAGTTGGTCGTGTTATAACCGGGATAGGTTTGGTTTCCAGCGATCCTGGGTGCGAGGGGAAAGGCTTCGTTGTAAAGATTGACGCCAGGACTTCCGGCTGGATATACCTGGATCATAGGGATGATTTTATTGACTACATCCAGGGGGATTTCTCCCTGGCCGATATTTACGAGGTAGATCTCCACGCTTGTATTTAAGTAGGTGCTGCCGGTTACGGGGGCGATTCTTGTCACCTGGAAGGTCAAGTCGGGGAGGGGGGCGCTCGAGGATTCGAGATTTCCTATGACGGGTATTTCAAGTGTATTGTTAGCCTCATTTATTTCTGCAATGGCGTTGCCGTTGTCGACTTTGATAACGAATTTGTTGCCGTTGTTTTGGGCGGGGTCGAAGCCGTTTTTGACAAACTTCCATTGGTATTTGTCGCCGGGATGGAGAATGGGTTTTTCCGGGAAGTTGGGGGCGCCGGGGATCAGGGAATATCCTCCCTGAGGGTTGGAAAAGTTGCCTGCGGCGTTGATGAGATAGCTTTGTATGATTACTCCGGTGATGTCGATATTTTCGGTTCCGGAATTGACCATTTCAAAATTTATGGTGTAGATGCCGGCTGAGCCGATGGCGAAGCTGCTGGGGTCCTTTTGGATAGATATGAGGGAGACCTTTAAATCTTTTCCGACGTTGCCCGGGCGTAGTCCGGGGTTCGGCCGTATGCCGGCGGAGTCCAGGCGGGATTGTGCGATGGTAGTGCCGGGGCGGGTAAGGCTTTTTATCTGCGCCTGGGTTGTGGTTATGATTGCGATGAGGAGGGGGGATAGGAGTAGCTTTTTCATACCTGTAAAAGTAGATTCGGGTATAAAGAAGCGCAATCGTTAAAAAGGATGATTTTTGTGTTTAGGTTTCTTCAAAGCGGTCGAAATAGCTTTTTTGCGCGAGGGCAGATTCGACGTCTTCGATTGCTTTTAGCAGACTGGAGCCGTTGTTGTAGATCTGGGCGGCTACGATTCGCATTCTGTCCCAGAGCGGCTGCATTTTCACGATCAGCTTACGGGCTTTTGGAGTAAGCTCGAGCAGTCGTTTTCTACCGTCTTCTTTGCTGGGTTTTGCGGTGACGAGCTGTTTTTTCTGCATGCTTTGGACGAGCTCGATGACGGAGGGGTGGGCGTATCCCAATTCTTCGGCGAGCTCGCCGACGGCCATCGGGGAGCGGCGGCTCAGCACGTATAGTACGGGGAACCATTTGGATTCGAAATCGATGCCGCTTTCTTTGTAGATGCGGGTTACGTCTTTCCTGGTCCATTCGCTGAGCCGCATCAGGCGGGTAGAGAGGGCTAGTTCGCCGAGCTCATCGATGAGGTTGGGTTTATTTTTCATGGGTGGTGGAGTTGAGGAGGAGCTGCATGAATTGGAGGTTTAGCCAGCGGTCGAATTTATAGCCTACCTGCAGGAGCTGGGATGTTTCGCTGAAACCGGCCTGGCGGTGGAGGAGGATGCTGCCGTCGTTTTCGGAGTCGATGCCTGCGACCATGGTGTGCATTCCTTGCTGTTTTGCGGATTCGATCAGCTCGTTTAGCAGGCGGCGGGCGATTCCCTGGCGGCGGAAGCCTTTGTGGACATAGATGGAGTGTTCGACTGTGTGGCGGTAGGCGGGCCAGGGCCGGAAGGGGCCGTATGTGGCGAAGCCTGCAACGGTTGAGTCGATTTCGGCGATAAATATGGGGAGGCTTTTTTCCTTTTTGTCGTTAAACCATTGTTCCATCATGGCGGGTGTGAATGGGTCGTAGGTGTAGACGGCTGTTGTGTTGAGGATGGCGTCGTTGTAGATATTCAATGCGGGGGCGATGTCGGCGGGTGTCGCCGGTCGGATGGATAGTGAGGGATTCATATTTATGTAGGCTCCTACCTTGTTTGTGTAGGCACCTACGCAAATGTACGAATAGTTGTAGGATTCGAAATATTATTTATCTTCATTTCATGCTGTATCGTTTTGGCTTTTTTGTTTTAATCCTGGGTGTGTTCTGGGTACCTTGTAGGGCTCAGAAAAGGGACAAAAGCGAAAAGTATATAGATGCTTATAAACAATATTTAAGTGCTGCCTGTCCGATAGTCAAGGATAGTATTCGGCACTTTGTTTATTTCTCGAGAAATAGGGAGGAGATTATTGGCCATCCTTTGCTTCGGCATCCGATGTTCACGGGCGCACAGATAATGTATTCATGGAGGGACTTCGAGGTCCAAAAAGGGAAGTATGATTTTTCCCTTTTAAGGCAGGATTATGAATACCTTAAAAAATTCGGCAAAAAGATTTTTGTTCAGTTGCAGGATGTTACGTTCAATCCAAAGAATAGAGCCATTCCCGATTACCTGCTTACTGAAGAGTACAATGGGGGGGACGCCTTTCAATATAATGATGCGGGAGAGCCTGAGGGCAGGGTTGCGAAGAGATGGAATAAAAAAGTAAGGGAAAGGTTTGCCTTGCTTTTGGAGGCGATTGGAAGGGAGTATGATGGGAAGATAGAGGGGATCAATCTTCAGGAAACGGTAGTAGGGGTGGGATCGAAGAGAGATACTAGTTTTTCTGAGCAGGGGTATCTTCAGGGGTTGAAAGAGAATATGCTGGCGTTGAAGAAGGCGTTTCCGAAGTCGGTGACGATGATCTATGCTAATTTTATTCCGGGGGAGTGGTTGCCGTGGGAGGATAAGGGGTATCTCCGGAGTATCTATCGGTATGGGGAGGAAATTGGGGTTGGGCTGGGGGGGCCGGATTTGATGGTGACGAACAAGGCGCAGCTGAATCATGCGTTGAGGCTTATGCATGAAGGGCAGTATACTGTTCCGTTGGGGATTGCGGTGCAGGATGGGAATTATTTTGGGAAAACGGGTGAGGAGAAGGAGGATAGGGGGAGTGGGGTGCGGCAAAATCTTGTTCCGTTGTTGTATGCTTTTGCGAAGGAGTTTTTGAAGGTGAGGTATATGTTTTGGGCGGATCAGAAGCCGTATTTTGAGGAAGATGTGCTGGGTTGTTTTTCGAAAGGGCGGTAAGTATTATTTATTGCTGGGGACAGTATTTTTGGGGGTTGGTGTTAGTAGTATGTGGTGGCCGGGCCAATTTGTAGTTCGCCGTGGTATAAAAAAGCCTTTAATCATATTGGGATTCCGGATGGCAATTTGAATATGTGTACTTTCTCGAAAACCTGCAAATGAATCTTCATAAATGTTGTGAGCCAACTTGACCATGTCCAAATATTTTTTATCTGTCAGGTCAAGACAATTTCCAAGGCTAAATACGGCTCCCAACACTGCCGGGGTGCTTATTTTTAATTTGCCGCGAGGATTGTTGGCATAGTACCAGGCTCGTTCGTAATTATTCTGCCAAAAATACATCCCATCTCCAAGCCAATCGAAGGAGTTATTACTGATCTTCATGGGTTTGCTTCCCGTGACAATATCATCACGAACAGACTGGTCACAGCCATGAAAGCCTATTAGTAATCCCGGCTCAGCGGAATAAATAAAATCCGACATGGATCAAGATTTACGTCGTGAGGTGGAAAAAACAGCTGGAAATCGAACAGGAACTTATCTGCGGGAGGACCTTTTGGCAACTGCTATGTCGCTTTTCTTAGGAGCGGCATTTTCAAGTATATCGCCCAAACCGCTATCTTCCAGGAACTGCCTGGCGGCGGCTGGGGATGCCTT
>JAFDYG010000086.1 GCA_018267545.1 Bacteroidota bacterium | reverse complement strand
GAAGGCGTCGCGGTTGTTTGCGGGGTATGAGCATGAGCAGCAGGTGAAGCGGCTGGCAGAGCATTTTCATCGGAGCTCTGCGTATGCGGCGGGGATAGACTATGATCCGGCCATCGTGGCGAAGCTGGAGGGGCCGGCTGTGCTGTTTGCAAAGCGGGAGCTGTCGGGTTTTGAAAATTTCGAGCAGGCGTATCACCGGTTGATGATGGATATTATTGCGGAGCAGGTGGCTTCGACGCAGCTGGTCCTGGAAGGGACGGAGGTCAAGCGGATCTTTGTGGACGGCGGATTTGGGAAAAACCAGGTCTATATGCATCTGCTGGCGGCGGCTTTTCCGGATATCGAGGTATTTGCGGCTTCGATTCCGCAGGCTACGGCGATGGGGGCGGCGCTGGCGATACATCCCGAGTGGAATGGCCGGTTTTTGCCGGGGGATATAATAGAATTGAAATATTATAAGTAGTTTACGCGGGGACGGCCACCGGCCGGCCGGCCGAAGGCCCATCATTAGATGTTTTGGGCCAAAATACTATATTTACTAAAAAGGATTTTGGGCCAAATTATGAGAGTGGGATTGTTTATACCATGCTATATCGACCAGTTCTATCCAAAGGTTGGAATAGCGACACTGGAGCTTTTGGAGAAATTCGGTTGTGAAGTTGTTTATCCGCCTAATCAGACCTGTTGCGGCCAGCCCATGGCTAATTCGGGGTTCGAGCATTTGACGAAGGGATGCAATGATCTTTTTATCCAAAATTTTGAGGAGTTCGATTATATTGTTTCCCCGTCGGGGAGCTGCGTGCTTCATATTAAGGAACATTTGCATGGGAGTGCGGGGATTCCGCGTAAGATTTATGAGCTTGTGGAGTTTCTGACGGATGTATTGAAAGTAGAATCTCTGGAGGCTAGCTTTCCTTTTAGGGTGGGGATTCACCAGAGCTGTCATGGACAGAGGGGGTTGAAGCTGGCGCAGATGAGCGAGCTGATGGCTGCACCGTTTTCGAAGCCGGAGAAGCTGTTGAAGATGGTGAAGGGGATTCAGCTGATCGATTTGGAGAGAAAGGACGAGTGCTGTGGTTTTGGGGGGACGTTTTGTGTGGCGGAAGAGGCTGTTTCGGTCAAGATGGGGAAGGACAGGGTGGCCGATCATCTGGAGCATGGGGCTGAGTTTATTACGGGTGCAGATATGAGCTGTTTGATGCATATGGAGGGGATTTTGCGTCGGGATGGGAGTGGGGTGCAGGTGAAGCATATTGCAGAAATTTTGAATAGTCGATTATGATGAAAGATTATGCCGCAGGGGCGGGGGGAAAGAAAGATCATGCCGCGCTGGCGGATGAATTTAATAGGGATGAGCCGCGTGTCGACTGGCATGACGAGACCCTGTGGTGGGTTCGGGTGAAGCGGGACAAGGCTGCGCATCAGGCGCCGGATTGGGAGCAGCTGCGCGATACGGCTTCCCGCATCAAGGACAATGTACTGTCCAATCTAAGCGAATATCTTCAGGAGTTCGAGGCGGCGGCGAAGGCCAACGGAGTGGTCGTGCATTGGGCGGCCGATGCGGCTGAGCACAATGCCATTGTGCTTTCGATTCTGCGTAAGCATGGGGTAGAAAAGATGGTGAAGAGCAAGTCGATGCTGACGGAAGAATGTCATTTAAATGAGTTTTTAGAGACCCAGGGAATAGAGGTGGTGGATACGGATTTGGGGGAGCGTGTCGTGCAGCTGGCCGGAGAACCTCCCAGTCATATCGTGCTGCCTTGTATTCATAAGAAGAAGGAGGAGATCGGGGAGATCTTTCATGAACATTTGGGGACTCCGAAAGGGAATGCTGACCCGCAGTTTCTGACGCATGCGGCAAGATTGCATTTGCGGGAGAAGTTCCTGACGCGGAGGGCTGCGTTGACAGGTGTCAATTTTGCGGTAGCGGAGACGGGTGAGTTTGTGGTTTGTACCAACGAGGGAAATGCCGATATGGGCGCTCATCTGGCGGATGTACATATTGCTTGTATGGGGATCGAGAAGCTGATACCACAGCGCAGGCATTTGGGTGTGTTTTTGCGGCTGCTGGCGCGGAGTGCGACGGGGCAACCGGTGACGACTTATTCCAGTCATTTTAAGAAACCGCGTCCGGGGCAGGAGATGCATGTGGTGTTGGTCGATAATGGACGGAGCATGCATTTGGGGAGGAAGGATTTTAGGAATTCGTTGAAGTGTATTCGCTGCGCTGCTTGTTTTAATACTTGTCCTGTTTATAGACGGAGCGGTGGACATAGCTATCATACGGCAGTGGCGGGGCCGATCGGGTCGATTTTGGCGCCTAATCTGGACCGGGAAAAATATTCTGATCTGCCGTTTGCCAGTACGTTGTGTGGGTCTTGTTCGAATGTGTGTCCGGTGAAAATCGATATTCACGAGCAGCTGTATAAGTGGCGACAAGTGATCGTCCAGGAAGGGCATGTTGCGGCATCGAAGAAGATGGCGATGAAGACCATGAACTGGGTCTTGTCGAATCCGTCGGTTTATCATGGGGCTGGGAAGATGGGGAGATGGTTTATGCTCAATGCGCCGTTTACGGTAAAGAACGGGCTCAATGCCTGGTATAAGCAGCGGGATATGCCTTCGGCGCCAAAGGAATCGTTTGGAGAATGGTATAAAAAGAATCGAAAATGAGTAGCTCTCGCGATAAGATATTAAATACGGTGAAGGCGAATCAGCCGGAACAGCGGGCGTTGCCCGAGATAGGGGCGGGGCCTGTAGCGGAGGATTTGACCGGGCGGTTTATTTCGGTGTTGGAGTCGATTGGAGGAACGGCTTATGTTGTATCGGGGTATGAAAGGATTAAGACTATTTTGCGCGAAACGCATCCTGACGTTGGCAGGGTTATCGAGGGGGTAGGGCGTTTTGAGGACCCGCATGCGTTGGAAGACGTGGGGCTGGCGATTTTGGAGGCGCATTTTGGAGTGGCGGAGAATGGAGCTTGCTGGATTACGGAAGATAGGATGGGGGAGCGGGTTTTACCGTTTATTGCGCAGCATCTGGCGCTGGTGATAAGAAGGGATAGTTTAGTGCCGAATATGCATGCAGCGTATGAGCGTATTGCGGGAATCGGGGAATATGGGTTTGCTACTTTTATCGCCGGGCCGTCCAAGACGGCGGATATCGAGCAGTCGTTGGTGTTGGGGGCGCATGGACCGAAGAGCTTGATCGTGTTTTTGGTGGATGAGGGGATTTCGGATGCAGGATATTTTTGATTATGAAAATACTATCACTTCTTTTGATTGGATGTTTGGTTTATGGGGCGAGTCGGGCGCAAGATAGTGTGGCTATTTATATCAGCCGGATCCGGGCAGAGTATCAGCGGATTAATTCTATGTCATTGAAGAAGGTTAGGGTAGAAGAGAAGAATGAGGCTAGTGAGGGAGGGGAGGTGTTCAAGTATTATTCGGGGGATAGCTTGATGAAAATGACGTCGAGCTATATGGGGGCTATCGGCCGGCAGGGGAGCGACTATTATTTTTCAGGAGGAGAGCTCGTTTTTGAGCTGGTTACGGACTATCATTACGATGGCTATATGACGGGGAAGATCAAGCGTAAGGAGGAGAACAGATATTATTTTTATCGTCGGAAGCTGATTCGGTGGATAAATGAGAAGGGGAAGATCGTCAATAAGAAATTATATGCGGAGAAGGAAAAGGAGTTGTTGAAGAATGATTTGGATTTAAAGTAAAAAGGGCCTCATGTAACATGAGGCCCTTTGCTTTGTTATTTGGGATAGCCCGGGTTTTGGGTCAGGTTGCTGTTGAGCCTGATTTCTGAAATGGGGATGGGGAAGAGGCGGCGGTAGGCGCTCTTGTCCATCGACAGGTTGTCGTTGGGGAGTACGTATTCTTTTTCGTATTGACCGAATCGGATCAGGTCGTTACGGCGCCAGCCTTCCCAGGAGAGCTCGCGGGCGCGTTCGTCCAGGAGGGTGTCGAGGGTAACGGTGGGGCACAGCTGGGCGCCGGAGCGGGTGCGCAGCTGGTTGACCAGGTATTGGGGAGTCTGGAGGGCTCCGCCTGCTGTGGTGGTCGTTGCGCCGCGGAGTTCGGCTTCGGCTTTCATCAGATAGATGTCGGAGAGGCGGAAGACGGGAACGTCGTTGCCGTTCAGGCGGGTAGCCTGGGTCGTAGTCGGGTCGGGATAGTATTTGATCGAACGGACGCCTTCGGCCTGGCTGGCGGTAGTGTTACCGACGTCCATGGGTTTGGGCGGAACCAGGATCAGGTTGGGTGTGATGACGATCTGGGTCGTGGTGCCGGGGTAGTAGACGGGCTGGTTGGTGAAGCCGCCGTTTCCATCGGGATAGAATTGGGGACCGACGAGCCAGGTTTTGGTGCGGAAGTCACCGGGGATGTTGAACCGGTTGTAGAACTCGGGGGTGGTGCTCATGGCGATACTCAGACCGACGTTGAAGCCGTAGGCGTTTACGAGGTAGTAGTAGAAGCCGAAGCGGGTAAACTGGTTGCCGGGGATTTGCTGGTCGTAGGGGATCGCGAAGATCGTCTCGTTGATCTGGGGACCGTTGTTCGGTAAGAAGATGTCGCGGAATTTGGCGTCCAGCGTATAGTTCTTGTTGTTTTGGATGCTATCGCACATGGCTACGACGTCGTTGTAGCGGGTTGCGCCTCCGGTATAGATGTCGGCGTTCAGGTACATCTTGGCGAGGATGGAAAAGGCCATGGCCCGGGTGGGGCGGCCGTATTGCAACCTGTTCGTATCCGAGTTATTGCTTTTATTGGGCAGGATGGGGAGGACGGCTTTTAGCTCGTTCTCGATGTAGTTGAAGACGGCTGCCCGGGACTGTGTATGGGGCAGGGTATCGACAGGAAAGGTGCTGATCACCGGAACGTTGCCATAGAGGTCCATCATGAAATAGTAATAGAGGGCGCGCATGGCACGGACCTCGGCGATATTGCGGAGCTTGGTCGTGGTGTCGGCCTTGGAGCTGATGGTTAGATTAATCAGACGGTTACAGTTGTTGATGCCGCCGAAGCCCCACTGCCAGATACCCGTGACATAGGGATGGTCATAGGTCCAGGTGTGGTAGTGCATCTGGCGGTATTGGCCGCCGTCGTCGAAGTTGCCGTCGCGTGCCGGGAGGATGGCTTCGTCGGTGGATAGTTCCTGCATGCGCCAGTAGGTGACGGCGAAGTTGGATGCGAGATTCGTATACATGGTTCCCAGCAGGGCTGCGTAGTCGTTGTTGGTGACGGGAAAGTTGCCGCTGACGTATTGGGATTCGACGGGCACGTCGAGCTTGCGGCATGCGCTGAAGCCGATAGCCAGGGCGAGGATGAAGAGTGCTATATGTGTTCTTTTCATTTTTTATTGATTGTTGGTTTTGGTCGAATTAAAAGTTTGCGCTGACGCCGATGAGGTAAGAGCGGGTTTTTGGATAGAAGTTCTGGTTGTCGATGCCGGGTGTCAGGCCGCCGATATTGATCTCGGGGTCGGTGCCGCGGTATTTGGTGATGACAAACAGGTTATTACCCGTTGCGTAGAGGCGGATGCTTTTTACGAACTGTGTGTGGGGTTTTAGCGTATAGCCGAGCGTCGCGTTGTCCAGACGGACGTATGCGCCATTTTCCAGGAAGCGGTCCGAGATCAGGTAGGCGTTGATGTCCTTGTGGGACTCGCCGAGGGTGAACGTCGGGATGTTCTGCAGTTTGGCGTCCGTTGGATTGTTGAGGCCGGCCAGGGTGGCGTTGAGGATCTTGTTACCCGTCACGCCTCGCAGCAGGAAGCCGAGGTCGAAACCTTTATAATAGAAATTGTTGCTCCATCCGAAGATGAGCGTTGGCTGTGCATTTCCGGCGATGCGCTGATCGGAGGTGAGCGGTTGTTGATTGGTCGTAGTTCCGTCGGCTTTCTGATAGGTGCTTAGGCCATTTTGGTCTTTGCCCAGGTAGTGCCAGAGCAGGAAGGTGCCGATGGGTTGACCGGGTTTTACGAGCTGGCTGTAGTTGCCGGATTGCCCTTTGCCGCCGAGCTGTGCGGTGGGGAAGGAGTCGATGCGGAATGTGCTGTTGGACAGGCTGGTGACCTCGTTGTGGTTGTGGGAGACGTTGAACGATGTCTTCCAGGTGAACTCGCGGGTCTTGACCGGTGTAGCGTCGATGGTTACTTCTATGCCTGTGTTTTTGAGATTACCGACGTTGGCGGTATAAGTGGGGACGAAGTACTGTGTAGTGGATACGGGGTACTGGTCGTAGATCAGGTCGGTGGTCTTCTTTATATAATAGTCGACAGAACCGCTGATCCTGTTCTTCAGGATGCCGAAGTCGACGCCGACGTTGAATGTACCGGTGCTTTCCCATTTGAGGTCGGGGTTCGGGTTACGTACGGGGCCGATGGCGTTGATGATATTGCCGTTGTAGAGGAACTTGGCGTTGCCGGGAGGCGTTCCGTATACGAGCAGGGCGCTGAAGGCGTTGAAGCCGACGCTGTTCCCGGAGACGCCGTAGCCGGCCCTTAATTTCAGGTTGCTGATGAGGTCGATGTGTTTGATAAAGTCTTCATCGCTGATGTTCCAGCCGGCGGATACGGCGGGGAAGTAGCCCCAGCGATTATTAACACCGAAGGCGGAGGACCCGTCGTTTCTTAAGGAAGCCTGGAGGAGATATTTACCAGCGTAGGAGTAGGAAACGCGGCCGTAGTAGGAAATCAGGCGGAGGGTGGAGATCGGGTTGTTATCGAAGGGCACCTGGGAAAGGTTTGTCGGGTTGGACAGGAACAGGTTGTTATACGTCAGGTTGTCGTTGGAAAAACCTTGTGTGCCTACGCCGAAGCCGTCGTTGTTGCGGTCCTGCTGATAGGTATAACCGCCGAGCAATTTGACGCTGTGTTCACCGAAGGTGCGGTCGTAGTTGAAATAGGATTCTACTACGGTGCTGGTGTTGAGATAGGAGCTCCGGGTTGCCTTGCCGTTGAAGTTCAGGTAGAGGCCGGACTGGGAATTGGCGTAGAAATTATAGCGGTAGTCGTCTCTTTGCTGTGCGAAGGACACTGTATACTTCAGGCCTTTGAAGATGTCCACCTGGGCGATGGCGTTGATGAGGGTTTTGTTGTCGTCGGTGCGGCTGAAGTTGTTATTAATCAGCGAGAGGGGGTTCAGCGGGCCGCTGCCGGTGCGGGTGAAGTTCTCTTTATAGGTCCCGTCGGGGTTAAAGGGGCTCACCGTAGGCAGGTAGAAGAGGATGCCGGGCAGTACCGAACCCTGTACGATGTCATTGTTCTTCGTATGGCTATTGGTCAACGCGATGCTTAGCCGGAGGCGGTTGTCGAAGAAGCGCTGGCTGAGGTATCCTTTCAGGGTGATACGTTCCAGGGAAGTATTGAGGAGGATGCCGTTCTTCTTCAGATAGGTGCCGCTGCCGCCGTATTCGGTCGTGGGAGTGGCTCCGGAGAAGGAGATATTGTGACTTTGGGAATAGCCTTTTCTTTCGGCGAGGTTCTGCCAGTTGGTATTGGAACCGTCGTCGTCCACGCCTTTTTTCAGGGAGTCTCCGTTTGCCTTGAGGTAATTGCGGAGCTGGTCGCCTGTCAGCATGCTGATCTGTTTGGAGACTTCTTCCATGGAGCCGAAGGCGTTATAGGAGAGGCGGGCCTGGCCGACGCGGCTCTTTTTAGTCGTAATCATGATAACGCCATTTGCGGCGCGAGTACCATAGATAGCGGTTGCGGATGCGTCTTTCAGGACGTCCATGCTTTCGATATCGGCTGGAGCCAGCAGGTCGATGGAAGCGCCGGGTACGCCGTCGATGACGTAGAAGGGTTCCATGGCACCGCCGGAAGCGCGGATGGTAGAGGGGCCTCTCAATACGACGGCGGGAGCGGCGTTGGGGTCGCCGCTCTTGGTGACGTTCAGACCGGCTACTTTACCTTGCAGCAGTTCGGCGGGGGTAACGATTACGCCGGGGTTGAACTGTTCGGATTTAACGGTGGTGATGGCGCTGGTTACGTCTTTTTTGGCGGCTGTGCCGTAGCCGATGACGACTACATCGTTCAGCTGCTTTGTTGCCGAGATCAGGGTGATGTTGATGGTCTTTTCTTTTCCTGCTTTTTGTTCTTTGGTAGTGAAGCCGATGTATGAAAACTGGAGGGTGGCGGAGCCGTCGGCGGAGATGGAGTATCTTCCTTCTGCGTCGGTAGTGGCTGCGCGTTGTGTGCCTTTTACGATAATGCTAACACCTGCTAAAGGGGTGTTGTTTTCGTCTGTAACCCTGCCTTTCAGTGTGCCCGGGCCTTCCTGGAAGGCCTTTGCGGCGACGGAGAAAAACAGGAGGGCTAATAAAAAGAGCCTTGGGATTGACTTCATAGTAAAATGAGTGTTTTGGTGTTGGATGATGAATGCGGTTATTCTTGTGAGTTATGTTGTGCGGATTGCACGTTTAGGCCGCAAAGAGAGTGAAGTCGTGTTATGCAATTATGAATAGAAAGTTATATTTTGCGAATTAACAATAACGTAATCGTTTTTCATTAGGGACATCGGTTTGCTAAAATCTATTTTTACGGTCAAATAACTCTAACATGAAAATACTCGCTTCTGCAGCTCTCGTTGGTTTGTTGGCTGCTGTACACGCCGGTGATACTGGCTTCGATGATCTGCCTATCAATAAGGTACAGGTCATCGGTTCGCACAATAGTTATAAGAAGGCTATCGATACTGCATTATTCTCGCTGTTCAAGGCAAAGAATCCTACTGCCGCTATGGGGTTGGAATATAGTCATGCGCCGCTGGAGGAGCAGCTGGGTCTGGGTTTGCGCAATCTGGAGATCGACGTGTATGCAGATGAGAAGGGTGGGAAGTATGCGCATCCGGCCGGGTTGGATTGGGAAGCGGCGTCACATCCGCCGGCCTATGATCCGGAGGGTGAGATGATGAAGCCGGGCTTCAAGGTTTTTCATGTACAGGATTTAGATTTCCGTAGTAACTGTCCGACGTTTGCGGGCTGCTTGAAGCAATTGAGAGATTGGTCGGATAAGCATCCGGATCACTATCCTATTTACATTACGATGAATGCGAAGGATGATGAAATCAAGCAGCCGGGTTTTAAGGTCCCGGAGCACTACACCGCGGAGGTCTTCGACCGGCTGGACAAAGAGATCCTCGACAATCTCGGGCGAAAGTATTTGATTATGCCCGATGATGTGCGGGGAAGTTTCCCATCGGTTGAGGCGGCTGTTCTATCGGGGCATTGGCCGACGATGAGAGAGGCACGTGGCAAATTTGTATTCATCCTGGATGAGAAGGGGGAACATAGGGCTTCGTATATCTCGGGGCATCCTTCGTTGAAGGGCAGGGTATTGTTTACGGATTCACCGGAGGGGACGCCGGAGGCGGCTTTTATGATTATGAATAATCCTAAGGATGTTCGGATTGCGGAGATGGTGAAAAAGGGGTATATGGTGAGGACCAGGGCGGATTCGGATACGCGGGAGGCGCGTGCGAATGATAAGAGTGGCTTTGTGGCGGCTTGTGCGTCTGGGGCTCAGATTATTACGACGGATT
>JAFDYG010000085.1 GCA_018267545.1 Bacteroidota bacterium | reverse complement strand
TCCATTGGTTTCACCGGTGAAGAAGTGCGACAATAAGGAGGAGATTTTCGTGTCGGCGGACGAGAAGATGTCGTATTGCCGGATTTGTCTGCCGGCGAGCGGGTATAAGAAGAAATTGTATTCGGTGGTGCCGCCGGAGATGAAGGAATATTTCGAGCAAAACAGGATTACGTATCAGAAGATACCGCCGCATAATCCTGCTTGTGAGAAGGTTTTTAACGAGGGGGCGCCGGTGGTGACTTCGCCTTCGAATGGGAATGAGTATCTTATTAATCGGAAGGATCCGGAGCCGTTGCAGCTGCGTTGTAAGGTGGGGAATGATGTGGGGAAGGTTTATTGGTATATCAATGATAAGTTTTACCGGGCGGCGGAAGCGGGGAGCAGGCAGTTTTTTGTTCCGGGGGAGGGTCCGGTGAAGATATCGTGTACGGATGATAAGGGGAGGAACAGGAATGTGTGGATTAGGGTGAAGTATGTTGATTTGTAAGATTTACCGGGCGGAGGTGTAGTTGACGTGGCGGCCGATCAGTTTCCAGCCGGCGGAGGTGTGCTTGAAGATACAGGTGAGGCTGGTGCCGCAGCTGGCGCCGCAGATCGAGTTGAGGTCGATGACGGCGTAGTGGCCGTCGTCGGTGAATTGGGGGAGGGAGAAGCTAAGTACCCAGGTTTGCGATTGGGCGGGTTTGGGGTTGCGTTTTTTTGTGGAGGAGGTTTTGGGGGGGCTCGGGGAGGTGTAGCGTTCGGGGAAGAGGAGGGTGTCGGCTTTTTTTACGGTGATGCAGATGGCTTTGTCGAGGCGGTCTTGTTTCCAGTAATAGGGGTAGCGGGATAGGTAGGCTTTTTCGGAGAGCTCGTTGAGGGAGAGGAAGGGGACGGGTTCATAGAGGTAGTATTTGGACCATTCTTCGTAGTCGTATTTGGTAAAGCGGCAGGTGTCGGCGCCGGTGATGAGGTAATAGTGATCGGCGGAAGAGTCTACGGCGTTGTGTTGGATTTGGTTGACGAATTCTTCGGGGGTGGGCAAGGGTTGCGCGGGAGGCGGGGTTTGGGGGGTGGGCTGGGTTTGGGCGCGGCTTGTCAGGCAGGTCGTGATGGATAGGAGGAGGATTAAAAAGCGATTTGTCATGCTTAAATATAAATAAAAGCCCCCGGCATGGGGGCTTTTATTATGTTAATTAGTTGGCCTAGTTGGTTTTGTTGACGGAGCCGGCGCCGCTGACGTGCTGGTTGACGGTGGTGGCGTTGCCTTTGTAGCTGACGCTGCCCGCGCCGCTGACGTTGGCGTCGAGCTTTACGCTGGCGAAGACTTCGGCCGAGCCGGCGCCAGAGATGTCGACCTTGGTGTTTTCGGCCAGCAGCTCATAGCAGTGGGCGTGGCCGGCGCCGGAGAGGTCGAGGTCTACGTCTTTGGTCGTGCCTTTCAGGTCGATGGAGCCGCTGCCGCTGACTTTCGCGGCGAGGCGGGGGGCATCTACCTCCATCTTTATGTCGCCGGCGCCGCTGACGTGCATGCTGAGGTCTTCTGGATTCGAAATTTTCATTTGTCCGAGAATATCGCAAGCGCCGGAGGCGGAGATGCGGTTATATACTTTGGCGCTGACGTATATTTCGATTTCGTTGGTGGGCTGGAGGTGGTAGCCGTTGCGTTCGCGGATGATGACGAGGTCGCCGTCCTGGTGGACTTCGATGTATTGGAGGAGGTTGTCGTCGCCTTTGACCTTGACGGTGGGCTGGTCGCCCTGGGAGACGAAGACTTTGGCTGCGCCGCTGACTTCGACATTTTTAAAGTCGGAGACGGTTCGGTTTTCGGTGACGATGTTGCCGTTGCCACGGACGCGTTTGCCTAGTATGTTATGACAGGAGGTGATAAAGGCAGGGAGAATAAGGAGAAAAAAGAGGGTCCGTGTGAGCGCAGCGTGTTTCATATTGTTTGTTTTAGGTTCTGTACAAAAATTAGGATTTTCCGTGGATTTGTGAAACTGATTTATTAGACGCGGGTTTGGGGGAGAGGTTACGGGGTGGGGATGCGGGTGTAGGTGGGGGGGGTGTGGGACGCGCGGCGCGAGTCAGGGGTGCGGGGGCGGGAGGTCGGGTGCGGGAGTGTGGGCGGGCTGGTGCGGGAGTGTGGGCGGGCTGGTGCGGGAGTGTGGGCGGGCTGGTGCGGGGGGTTAGCGGGATTTTTTTTACCTTCGCGTCACCATGACGGAAAAGATACTCATTCTTGACTTCGGATCCCAGTATACTCAATTGATCGCCAGGGCTGTACGTGAAGCCAATGTATACTGCGAGATCATTCCCTATCACAAAAAATTCGATATCGACCCTTCCCTGAAGGGTATTATTCTTTCTGGCAGTCCTTCCTCGGTGAATGACGCCAATGCTCCTGAAGTAAATATTGCCGAGCTGCACGGCAAGCTCCCGGTGATGGGGGTTTGTTATGGCGCCCAGCTGACGGCCAAGCAATTTGGGGGTCGGGTCGCCAGCAGCGCTAAGCGGGAATACGGACGGGCGCTTCTTCACAAGCAAAAGGACAATGTCCTTTTCGACGATGTGACGGAGCTTTCGCAGGTGTGGATGAGCCATGCGGATACGATCCTGGACCTGCCGGCGGGTTTCGAGGTGCTGGGGACGACGGAAAAT
>JAFDYG010000084.1 GCA_018267545.1 Bacteroidota bacterium | reverse complement strand
CCTTTGTCCAGTGCTGATCGGTAGTGATCACACCGCGGACGGGATAGGTACCTGTTGCATCCGGACCGCCAGTGCCGCCACCGCCGCCGGGATTGGGCTGATCGTCGCTTTTCTTACAGGCAACGCCCAGCAGGACGACGCCCATGAACATGATGAGTGCTCTCTTCATAAAAGGGTGTTTGTTTTCTTCGTTTTTATTAGCATTTATTTTCCAAGATTCAGCCGGACACCTAAATTGACCGTAGTACCGAACTTGAAATTGGTGATATAGACGTCTTTGTTGGAGTTGAAACCAAGACTTTTATCGGTCGCGTCCGTCTTGTAGTATAAGCGAAAGGCCTGGGCAAAAATATCGCTCACCGTCAGTTTTGCTTCCAGCTTGCCATTCATGAATTTCTTGCTGATCTGCGCATCCATGACATCGCGGGGGGCTTCAAAAATGCTCAGCGCTACGCCGTTCGAACCGCGGAAACGCATACGGGGTCCGATACGATTGTACAGCACATTCACCGACCAGTCTTCCTTCGGAGACAGATAGGTAATACCCGCGTTGATCAGATAAGGAGATTGGCCCTGCATCGGTGTATTCAGGTCTACGCCGGGCAATTGCACACCTCCCTTGATATAAGCCGCATTGGTATACACGGTCAGGTGGCTCAGGAAATCATTGCCCGTAAAATCGAGCTTCTTCCGCACCTCGAGCTCTGCTCCATATACATAAGCATGATCGGCGTTCTTGACAGAGAGGTTGTCGTTATTTTCATTGGTCTGCTCGATCGGGTCCTTGAAGTATTTGTAGAAAACGCTGGCGGACAATATCTCTCCGGCGCCAGGGAAATATTCGAAGCGCAGATCTCCATTCGTATTCTGCGACCGCTTCAATCCCGGGTTACCGATCGTAGAAAAGTAGTTGTCGTAGTCGTACACGGAATAAGCAGCCAGTTCCCGGAATTCCGGCCGGTTGACAGAACGGCTGCCGGAAAGACGAATATTGGTCTTGTTGTTAAGGCTATAGGTCATCAGCAAGGATGGAAGGAAGTCCGTATTGTCGTTGTCGACCTTGGGCTTATTCAACGCACTTAGCTTCTGACGATATTTCTCTACCCTCAGGCCCCAAACCATCTTGAAACGGTCGGAGAATTTATTATCCAGCATCACATAACCCGCGTTCAGCAAGGCGCTTCCGGTGTAGTCCGTGGAATTGTTGCCGATATTGGCGACCGTTAGGTTATACTTGTCGATGTTCTCCTTCGTAAAGACCGTGCCGAAGATATCGGACCCCTTCGCAACAGCAATGTCGGCGGAACCCAGGAAGTTGAGAGAGCCATAACCCAGCGCGTCTACCTCGACGCTGCGGTCGCGATAATAGTTGAGCGTACCGAACTGGAATTTCTGCGTCAGCCCCCACCAGCTGAAAGTATGGTTGACATTGACGACGCCATTGTAGATGTTCTCATGGAGGAAGGAGTATACCCGGCCCGCCGTACGAATCGCGGGAGAGTTTTCGTTGCTGACCCGGAGGTAATAGCCGTCATCCGCATTGTCGACCGAACGGAAAGAAAGTATCTTTTGATCGGGCTGGTTCTTGTATGTATACGCAAAAGACCCCGTCCAGTTAACCGACCAGCTTTTACCCAGCTGATGCGTACCTTCTACGGACGAGTTCACCAGGCCGTTTTGATTGACTTCATTGTTCAGGCTCTTATAGTAGAAGAAGGAAGGATCGTTTACCCTATTGATACCGTCACGTAGTCCAACCGTCTTGACGAAAGCATTATAGTAAAGCGTCTTCCAGGCAATCTTGCTCTTTCCATAAGAATAAGCCAGGCTCAGCAAACCGGAAAGATTGTTCCTGTCGTCGTAGTTGGACGTGTTGTAGCCATAAAGGAACATCCGGTTGACGTCGTACTCATTTCTGATACGATCCGAAACGGCACGGCTCGCGCCATAACCCAGGCTGAAGATATAACCCAGCTTATTGCCGCTGTTATAGATTTTCGTATTTCCACCGGTATAGGAAGCGCTCAGCGCAGGGAGGCTTTGGCGAGCGGCGGAATATCCATAGGTGTTGGGAAACAGCTTGGTCACTTCCCGCTTGTAGTTGTCCGGATTGTTGATAAAGTCCGCCCCACGCTGACGATAATAAGGAGCAGGAATCAGACGGGAGTCATCCAGGTATCCGAGATTGTCCAGGCTTCCATCGGGCTTGCCCTTGTAGAAGTTTTTCCCGGTCGTCTTCGTATTGTAGCCGACAGAAACGGACAGCTCACTGATAGGCCTGGAAGGATAGTCTTTTGTCAGCACCTTCACCAGGCCGCCGGCAAAGTCGCCGGGCAGATCCGGCGTCGCTGCTTTATAGATGACCAGGTTGTCGATAAGAGAAGAAGGCAGGATGTCGAAGGCAAAGGCTTTCTTGTCGGCTTCGGTGCTGGGCAGCACCGTATTGTTGAGCATCGATACGTTGTAGCGTTCGGCCATCCCCCGAATGACGACAAATTTATTATCCTGAACCGAAGCGCCGCTTACCCGCTTCAGCACGTCCCCCGTATTCTTATCCGGGCTGCGGCCGATGACCTCCGCAGAGATCCCGTCGGATATGGCCGAGCTATTCTTTTGTATAGTATATAAGGAAGCCGTCGAAGCCTTCCGGACGCTGGTGGTAACCACTACCTGGTCCAGGCTCTTACGGTTGTTTTCCAGGGTAATATCCAGGGCGACCGTCTCTTCTCCTGCCGTGATATTATCCATGGTCTTTGTAACAAAGCCTACGCTGGAGATCGTAAGCGTATAAATGTGACCTTTTTGAGCCGAAAGGAAGAACCTTCCCTCGACGTCCGTGCTCACGCCCTTCTTACCAGGAGTGGCGGCAGCCCCTTTTTCTGTTAATACGATCGAAGCCCCCGGTAAGGGTGCATTGGCTTCGGTGTTCCATACTTTTCCGGTGATTTTTACGGTTTGCGCTTGGAGTAGAGTTGCAAATAGCAGAGCGCCAATGACTAATGTCAGGTGTTTGCCTAGGTTCATGCCGGCAAAACTAGATGGCCAATGTTAACCGATTGTTAACCGACGGTTAACCAATCATTAACTAGTGCTTAACAAAAACTAAAGTAGAATATGAGCCGCCTATTAGGCGGCTCATATTCTTGACTATACGCCCAGCTTCCAGCCCTGGCGGTATTCCCGCTTAACGAACTGGTTGGCTTCGTCGAAATTCGTGATTTTCATGTTCTTCGCATCCCAGAGCAGCTTCTTACGGCCAGGGAACTGCTTCCCGGTCGCATCCTTGATCATATAGCTGCGCAGCGCCAGGTTACCCATCAGAATAGTCTCCGTCAACGGGCCGGCATACTCGAAAGGCGAGCTCAGCTCGTTCTTGCCATAACCGGCAATACAAGCATTCACCCACTGTACATAGTGCCCTTCCGGTACCCGGGCGATCGTCTGGGGAACATTTACACCCGACATCTTCGATGTGGGCAGCAGCGTCGGCTTACGGCCATAGCATCCGCACATGATTTTGCCCTTTGTACCCGTAATAATGGCGCCGCCATCGCTATCCCCCATCGGCTCATCGGCTCCCAGCTCATCGGGACGAACAGGGCGAATCCCTCCATCCATCCAGTGCAGATCGATATCCGGCTTACCCGGCTTGCCTGGAAACTTCATCTTTACGTAAGAGGACACCGGGCAGCTTTCCGGATGATAAACCGGGTTCCACATCACCTCGTATGTGCTGGCTACGCTGGCCTCTACTTCCGTAGGATATCCCAGACCCAATGTCTTGAACGGAGGATCGATCAGGTGACAACCCATATCGCCCAGTGCGCCCGTACCATAGGCCCACCATCCCCTCCAGTTAAAGGGAAGCCATTCTTTATGATAGTCATCTGCCTGGGCCGGCCCCTGCCAGAGATCCCAGTTCAATTCCTTGGGAATCTCGTCCTTCCCCGTAGGCTTGGCGCCTCCCTGAGGCCACACGGGCCGGTTGGTCCAGATGTGAACGGCTGTCGCGTCTCCGATCAGCCCTGCATTGTACCATTCCTGCATAAAACGAACCCCGTCCCCCGAAGAACCCTGGTTCCCCATCTGGGCGACTACCTTATAGCGCTTAGCCGCTTCCGTTAACATACGGGCTTCGTAGATGTCATGCGTCATCGGCTTCTGCACATAGACGTGCTTGTTCAGCTGGATCGCCGCCATCGCCGCAACGGCATGGACGTTATCCGGGGTAGACACCGACACCGCATCGATGTGCTTGTGCTCCTTGTCCAGCATCTCCCGGAAGTCTTTGTAATACTTGGCTTTGGGATAAGCCTGAACGGATTTTGCGGCTTGACGGTCGTCTACGTCACAGAGGTAGGCAACGTCCACCTTTCCGCTGCCATAAAAATTTTTAAGGTCATCGGCGCCTTTGCCTCCGGCCCCAATGGCTGCAATCGATAGACGGTCACTGGGTGCCAGGAATCCCCTACCCAACACATGACGCGGAACAATAAAAAACCCGGTCGCGGCCATCGACGCGTTGCGCAGAAATTCCCGGCGCGACGACGAAGGAGCCAGCGGACCTTTTTTGTTTTTGGACTGTTTGTTTGAAGACATAAATGTGCTTGTTGCTAGATTAAACGGTCGAAAGTTTGCGCCAGTAAGTTACAGCAGTCCAGACATAAAAAAACCGGCTCGACGGCTAAAATTTCGAACCGGCTTTTTTTAGCAGGCTCCCGGCCTGCCTATGTCGCGCTTTATCCAGCCCTCCTACAACAACGTCGCGTCCAGGGTGATCTCGGCTTTCAATACCCGGCTGACCGGACAGCCCTGCTCAGCCCCCTTGGCCAGCTCCAGGAACTTCTCCTGTGTAATACCGGGAATCTTCGCTTTTAGCGTCAGGTGCGACTTCGTAATCGTCGGCGCCCCGCTGCTCGGGTCGAGCGTAATTTCCGACGTCGTCTGCAGCTCCTCCGGCGTAATCCCCGCTCCCTGCAGCGCAAAAGCCAGCGCCATCGTATAGCAGCCCGCATGCGCAGCCGCAATCAGCTCCTCCGGATTGGTGCCTACTCCTTCCTCGAACCTTGAATTGTAAGAATACTGCGTCTTGTTCAGGGTCGTGCTTTGTGTCGTCAGATTGCCTTTGCCTTCTTTGCCATTGCCGTTCCATACGGCCGTTGCTGTACGTTTCATAAAATTTGTATATTTAGTTTACGATTAAACATTCCTAATTATGCCAACAATAGAATGGCAGGATTTTGAGAAGATCGATATCCGTGTCGGAACAATTCTTGAAGTTACTGATTTTCCAAAAGCAAAAAAGCCGGCCTATCAATTGTCCATCGATTTCGGAGAATTGGGCATCAAAAAGTCCTCGGCACAGATAACCGACTTCTATGAAAAGCAGGAACTTATCGGTCGGCAGGTGATGGCCGTCGTCAACTTCCCCCCCAAGCAGATCGCGAATTTTTTCAGCGAATGTCTAGTCCTGGGTGTGTATACTGACAAAAAAGAAGTAGTTTTAATACAACCGGATAGAAAAGTAGAAAATGGCTGGAAATTGGGCTGAGACCACCGCAAATAATAAACCCTATTATGGCAACCACCCTGGACATCTCTTCCACCTATTACAAGTCTCCCGTCGGGCTTCTCCGCATCGGCGGCACGGATACTTATATCAGTGAGATCAGCTTTATCGATCATCTCGACGAGGACGAATACCAGCAGTCGAGCCTCAAAGGTCCCGTCACTCCCATCATCATCCAGTGTATCGAACAGCTCATTCAATACTTCCAGGGACAACGGCGTTTCTTCGACTTCCCCATTTACCAGGAAGGAACCGAATTCCAGGAAAAAGTATGGAATGAATTGACGGCAATTCCCTTTGGTAAGACCATCAGCTATCTGGAGCTTTCCCGCCGCCTGGGAGATACCAAAGCCATCCGCGCTGCCGCCTCTGCCAATGGCAAAAACAATATCGCCATCGTCGTCCCCTGTCACCGCGTGATCGGCTCCAAACGAGACCTTGTCGGATACGCCGGCGGCCTCTGGCGCAAGAAGTGGCTGCTCGACCACGAAACGAAAATCCAGTACGGCGTACAGACCCTGTTTTAATAAGTCAGCTGGTTGGCATACCTCCTCAAAGTAATCTCCGCCGCCTTCGCCGCATAAGTCACGTTCGTCAGCAAAAAGCCCGCATTCTCGAAGCTCTGCCGCGCATTCGTCACTTCTACAATCGTCGCCTGCTTCAATTTAAACTTCTGCACCACCAAATCCAGCAGCTTCCTCGACAGATCGTAGTTGGCCATAGCCGTCTCCACCTGCTGCAGATTGCTCGTATAAGCCTGGAAGCTTTTCACCGCAGTAGCCGTGTATCCCAGCAAAAGCGTATCCCTGACCAGCTGGGCGTTCTTGATATTCACCCCCGCAACCTGCTGCTGCTTCTTATAAATGTTCCCATTGAAGATCGGCACGTTCAAAGAGATAGCCGCATAAGGTCCGTAACTGAGGTTGAGCAGAGAGAACCCCTGCGTATTCCGGGTCCGGCTATAGTTATAGCCCGCATTGACGCTCAAAGAAGGATAACGCTGGGCGCCCGTCTCTTTCTCAATATATGTATTGATCGTGATCTGCTCATTGGCGGCAATGATATCCGGGTTTGTCGACTGCACCGCGCTGAGGATATTCGCCAGCTGGATATTCCTGTCCACCAGGATCGTATCCTGGATAACGACGGCCGAGTCGGGATTGAGCGTCAGCAACGTCAGCAGATCAGTCTTGCCCTGATCGATGATCAGCTGCTGCGCCTGCAGGTTTTGCACCTGTGTATTCAGGTCCACCTGGGACTGAAAGAGGTCCGCATTATTGGCAAGCCCCACGCTTTGCTGGGCCTGTACGATGGCCAGCTGCTGCTTCTGCGCCTCGATCGAAGCCTGCAATACCTTGGCATAGCTTTGCTGCCTGACGACGTCATAGTATTTCAGGAGCACATTATTTACCAGCACGAGCGCGCGCGAGCTAAGCTGCTGTTTGCTCTGCGCCTCGACCATCTCCAGCCTTTTCTTCGCCGTCACTACCCGCTGTCCATTGTAGAGCAGCATAGAGCCGCTCACCTGCGCGGAAAGATTGTTCGAAAAGGCATTATTGCTCTTTCT
>JAFDYG010000083.1 GCA_018267545.1 Bacteroidota bacterium | reverse complement strand
GGTGACGAGCAGCAATAATATCCAGACTGCTACGCCGGCCAATCCCAATTCGAATATTAGCGGTGGGGCGCTGGGGTATTTCAGCGCCCATACTATGAATAGAGTAAAAGTGGAAGTTTATTAGGGTTGGTAGCTTTTTATCTTATTGTATAATGTCTTCCGGTCGATCTTCAGGATTTCGGCTGCGCGGGATTTGTTGTAGTTGACCTGCTTCAGCACGTTCATGATGGTATCGTATTCGGCCTGGGCTGCTGCGTTTTTGAGGTCCGTTTCGCGGTGAGCGATGGGATGGTGTGCTACTGCTGGCTGTGCAACGGCAGCAACGGGTACGGCTTCAGGTTGTTGTTGTAGATAGGTAAAGTGATTGGTATCGGCGATTTCGGCCGGCAGGACGCGGGAGTTGACCAGCCCGGAGGAGGTCAGCAGGGCGGCGCGGCGGATGACGTTACGGAATTCGCGGAGGTTACCTGGCCAGGGGTAGTTGAGGAAGATCTGCATGACTTCGGGTTCGAAGCCAGCTACTTCCTTGTTCAGCTCTTTATTGGCCTTGTTCAGGAAGAAATCGGCGAAGAGAGGAATGTCTTCTTTGCGACCGCGAAAGGGGGGGAGGACGATCGAGAACTCGTTGAAGCGGTGGAAGAGGTCTTCCCGGAATTTTCCTTTCCGATAGGCTTCCTGGAGGTTTTCGTTGGAGGCGACGATGATGCGGACGTCTGTTTCCATTTCCTTCACACCGCCGACCCGCTTGAATTTTCTTTCCTGGATAACGCGGAGCAGGGCGGCCTGGATTTCGTAGGAGAGGTTAGCCACTTCATCGAGGAAGAGGGTCCCGCCGTTGGCCAGCTCGAAATGACCTTCCTTGTCGTTCATGGCGCCGGTGAAGGCGCCTTTTACGTGGCCGAAGAGCTCGCTGCCGGCCAGCTCCTTGGAGAGCGTGCCGCAGTCCATGGCTATAAAAGGCTTGTCCTTACGGGCGCTGTTCAGGTGGATGGTGCGGGCGATGACTTCCTTACCGGTACCGCTTTCTCCATATAATATGATGCTGTAGTTGGTGGGGGCGACCAGTTCTATCTGGCGATAGAGCTCCCGGGTGGCGGGGGCCTGGCCGACGAGGAATTCTTCCTCGGAGCCTGCCTTGCTGGGTTTGCGAGACTGGTTGGCGCCGGTGGTAGAAGCTCCGTTTGTCCGGGGGGCTTCGATGGCGCCATCGGCGGACTGCTGAAGGGCGCGTCCGATCACGTTGAGCACTTCTTCGGGGATCAGGGGCTTGGTGATATAATCGAAGGCGCCGGCCTTGATAACGTCGACGGCGGTCTTTATATCGGAATAGCCCGTAATGATAATGACGATAGCATAGGGGTCGTTGGCTTTGATTTCCTTTAACACTTCCCTCCCTTCCTTATCTCCCAGGCGGAAATCGCAGAGCACGACGTCGAATTTGGATTCTTTAAACTTGGCAATCCCTTTATTGCCGCTATGGCTGGCGTCCGTTTCGTACCCCTTTTTTTGCAGGAAACGGCCCAGCAGGTTGCACATATCCATATCGTCGTCAATGATGAGAATTCGCTTCATAGTTGTCAAATATTTGTTACCTATTCAATCTTTATTATTCTAAACCCTTGCCAAATTCTTCATAGCTAAGGAAAAGGTTCTACAGCGGCTCTTAAGGGGCGGGGTGGGGAAAAAGTTCCCCAAAATGGGGAATGAATCAGTGTGTAAGTTACGAAAATACCCCTATACTAAAGCATTAAAAGCGGGCCGGGTCAATTTTAATGCCTACGATCGGTGATTTTTTATATGGCAATAAAATTGTAAATATTCTGTTATGTGCAATTGTTGGGTAATTGGGTTAGACCGATTGACAACATAAAATTTGATGGATAAGAGGAAATATTTATGATGACAGAAACAAACAATGTCCTGATCGTAGACGATGAACTGGATATTTGCTATTTACTCAGCGGTATGTTGAAACAGCGGGGTTTTCGCGCCAGTTTCGTCAACTCGCTTTCCGATGCGGTCACGGCTTTAGAATCCGAACACCCTTCGATTTTATTCCTGGATAATCACCTGCCCGATGGTTTTGGGCTTGATTTTATTCCCTTTGTAAAGAAGAACTATCCTTCTACCAAGGTGATCATGATTACGGCGCACGATGGCGCTGTGGAAAGAAAGCAGGCATATGACGGCGGGGTAGATCTATTCGTGGCCAAGCCGTTGAATCGCAAGCTGATCAATGACGCGATCGAGAAGCTTTTTATGCAAAATCCAGTTGTATCGTAAAGGTAGTTCCCATCCCTTTCTTACTTTCCAGGCCGATGTGTCCATTGTGATTCAGGATGATGTTTTGTGTATTGGTCAGCCCCAGGCCAGTTCCTTTTGTTTTGCTTGTAAAATATGGTTCGAAGACTTTTGAGACGGATTCTTCGTCGATGCCGGGCCCGTTGTCGGTGATGGAGATGACGCATTTGCCGTCGCGGCTGGTGGTCTTTAGCTGAAGGATGCCGGCGCCGGGTTCCATGGCTTCGATGGCGTTGACGATGATGTTGAGGAATGCGATCTTGATGCGTTCTACGTCGACGGCGATGTCGCAGATGTCGTCGGAATATGTTTTGACGACAGTAATACTTTTTAAAAGGATGCGGTCTTTGGCGAGCTCGAGAGTTTCATCGAGTAGCTGATTGACAGAGACGCGTTTATAAACGAGGTCGGTGAATTTCGTCGAATTCAGCAGGTCGGTGATGAGGAGGTTGATCCGGGCGCTGTTGCGGCTGATCATGTCGAGCATGAGGTCGGCGTTTTCGGCCTGGGTTCCGTTTAGCTCGGCTTGCAGCTGTTCGACGGCCAGGTTGATATTGGTGAGGGGGTTTCGGACTTCGTGGGCGATGGTGCGGGCGATACGGCCGGTGGCGGCGAACTTCTCGATGCTGCGCATTTGAATCAGCTGCTTATTGGCGTGGTCGAGCTCTTCGATCCGTTCGTTTAGCTGCCGCTGGTACAGGGCGATGCGTTCGCCCGCGATGCGGCGGCCTTTGTTTTCATACGAATAGGTATAATAGCCAAACAGGGCCATAAAGATGGCTACACCAAGGGAGAGGAGGATAACATTGTTGAGGGTGCGGTAGCGGGTTGTCATGGCCTGTAGGCGGGTCTGAAGGCGTTGTTGTTCCTTATCCTGGATTTGCCGGACGACGGACCGGATATGGTCCATGATCTCCAGACCAAAGAAGCCTTTGATCTTTAGGCTATCGGTAAGCTGAAGGGGATACCGCCGGTGGATGGCCAGGCCCTGTTCCATGACCTCGTATTTCTTGTCGATGAGCCGGTCGAGCGTGGCCAGCTCGGAGTGTTCTTCCTGATCGCCGTCGACTTCACGGATGAGGTTGGAGTAGCAGCTGTCTACGGTCCGATGGCTTTTGCTATAGGGGACCAGGAAGCGTTCATCGTTCATCAGGAGGAAGCCCCGGAATCCGGTTTCGGCGTCTTTCAGGGATGAGAGGAGGCTTTCGACTCCGGTGATGATCTTATTGGAGTGGTCGACGAGGCGGGCTTCTTTCAGGAGCTCGGAGTTCGCATATAGGGTCAGCAGGTAGGAGGAGAGCAACAGGAAAAATGCCGTCCCGTAACCAACACGTATTCGTAAGTCAAATGCAAATTTTCGTATCGCTGTTTTCATTTCCAAATTGGACGGAGTCCAATCATAGTTTATATTTGGAGGGCCTCCTGGAGGACCCAGACGGATACGGAGTTCCCGCTCACGTGAAATTCTCCTTTTCCTTCCGGGTCGATCGTCACCTGGGCCGGATGTTTTCCAAGGTAGTCAACAAAGGTCTTTCCTGCGTACCGTTTTCCTATCTCCATCGTCTTGAAGCCGTCGTCTCCGTTACTCAATAGTACGGCGCAGCCAGTGTGCTCGTCGTCGCCTTCGCGGGTCCAGCCAATACAGTTGGCGTGGTCGAGATAGTCTTTTTGAGGTCCGTAGGCGAAGGTCTTGCGGGCTTTCATCAGCTTTTCGATATTCTCAACGCCCGGGAGGTAAATCTCGTAGTCGTTTCCGTCGTGCCCTTTGTCCTTGTATTTCGCCCCATAAAGATCGGGATAAAATACACAGGGATAGCCTTTTTCCCGGAGTAAGATGAGGGCGTAGGCCAAAGGTTTAAACCAGGGGTCTACGGGAGCCTCCAGGGACTGGAGGGGCTGTGTATCATGGTTGTCAACGACCGTGACGGACAGCTCGGGTTTAGCCGCTATCAGGGTATCGTTAAAGATAGTGGTCAGGTCGTAGTCGCGGCCTTGTTTGGAGGCGGTTTCAAAATTATGGTGGAGGGAGGCGTCGAAGAGGGACATGCGTCCGCCGGTGGCTTCGATATATTTGAGCAGCAGGGGCAGGTTGCCGGGGGCCCAGTATTCGCCGACGGCAAAGAACTCCTTGCCGGTGACTTTTCGCATGTGGTCGAGCCAGTCGTTTTCGAAGTCGGGGGAGATGTGCTTGACGGCGTCGAGGCGGACCCCGTCGAAACCGGTTTGGCTGCAATACCATTCTCCCCAGCGTTTCAGCTCGTCCCGGACGGCAGGATTACGGAATTCTATGTCGTCGTACATCAGGTAGTCATAATTCCCTTTTTCGTCGTCGATGACGTCTTCCCAGCCATCGCCGTAGTCGTTGAGGATACTATAAATAGCGTTCTCCTTGGTTTTGTTGTCGAAGTCGACGCCGGTAAAGCAGCGGAAGTCCCAGACAAATTCGGAATATTTTCCTTTTCGGCCGGGGAAGGTAAATTTTGTAAAGGCTTCGATGTCGAAGGGTTCGCTGATGAATTCGGTGCGATTTTCCGGGTCGACCTTGCGGACCTTGATCAGCTCCACCTCGTCGCCGCCGGCTTTGTGGTTGAGGACGATGTCTACATAGACCTGCATGCCGGCATCGTGGACGGCTTTGATGGCGTCTACGTATTCCTGCTTGGTTCCGTATTTTGTCCTTGTGGAGTTTTTTTGCTCAAACTCACCCAGGTCATAGAGGTCATATATATCGTAACCGATAGAATAAGTTCCGTTGGTGCCTTTACATGCCGGGGGCAGCCATACCGCGGTGAAGCCCATGTCGGCCAGGCGGGGGGCTTCTTCTTTTACTCGTTTCCATAAGCTGCCGTCGGTGGGGTAATACCAGTGGAAGTACTGGATGATCGTACCGTTTTGCATACAGGGGTTTTATGATTGATTTATTCTGTGTTTATTCGAAATAGCGGCGGAGTTTCCAGGCGTTTGTTTCGTGCTGTTCCATCAGGCCTGTGAGGAAGTCGGCGGTGCCGGCGTCTTTGTATTCATCCTGGCATTCATCGACGGCTTTACGAAGGTGGACGATGATGGTTTCGTGATCTTCGAGGAGTTCCTTGAGCATTTCTTTGCGATTGGGATACTTACCGGGGGCTTCATTCAGGTGGGTGAGGTCCAGGAACTCTTTCATGGTGCCGATGGTTTTTCCACCCAGCTTATTGATGCGTTCGGCGATCTCGTCGATGGCCTCTTCCAGCTCGGTATATTGTTTTTCGAAGAGCAGGTGCAGCTCCATGAAGCTTTCGCCGGCGACGTTCCAGTGAAATTTTCTTGTCTTCGTATAGAGGACGACGGCATCGGCGAGGACGGTAGAAAGAAGAGTCGTGACGCTCTTGAGTGATTTTTCAGAAATACCGATATGTGGTTGCATAGAAAAATGTTTTATTGATATGTGGTATAACCAGAATAGTACCAATAGTTTTTGGGTATTGGAGCGGGTTGGGTATCCGGTGTTTGTTGCTCAGAATGTAGAATATTTTGCTCAAAAAGGCCTATATGCCCCGCAGGGTTACCGTTAACAAAAACTGGCAAGGATTTTTTAGGGTAATAAGTGAACACCAAAAATTACAACTATGAGCAATTCAAAAGTATTAGTAGGTTTTCTGGTAGGCGCGGCCGTTGGTGGCGCATTAGGTCTTTTGCTGGCACCGGATAAGGGTTCCGAGACTCGCAAGAAAATTATCGAAACAGGCAATGACCTGGGTGATTCGATTGCCGAGTTCGGCGGTAGTGTCAAGAACAAATTCAACGAAGTAGTCGACGGCGTGAAGGGATCCTTCTCTTCAAAGACCAAAAACTCCATGTCATAGACTTATGGAAGATCAACAAACGGATATCGACAATCTGCTTTCGGACGCAGGGGATTATATCGAAACGAGGACTACGCTTTGGAAGCTAAAGGCTATAGAAAGCTTATCGGATGTATCGGGAGAATTGGTATCCGGGCTTGCGATGATCGTGGTTTCCAGTTTCGTGGTGATCCTGTTTAGTATCGGGGTGGCTTTGTTGGTAGGAGATTTGATCGGAAAGAGCTACTATGGTTTTTTTATCATTGGAGGCATTTATGCGATCGTCGCACTAATCCTGTATGCGCGTCGTGGAGACTGGTTGAAGGAACCTTTTAGCAATATGTTGATTCGGAAGATCCTAAAATAAAACAGCATGGCTAAAATCACTACCATCGATGAATTGCGGGAGGAAATTCGCAATCTGGAGCATCAGAATTATGTCAACGAGCAGCATATGCGAAGGAAGGTGTCGGAGATTGCGGATCGGTTGAAGCCGATGAACATCGTGAAGAACCTGTTCGGTCATCTCTTTGGTGGAACCACTGATTTGAAGGGCAATTTATTCAAGATGGCGGCTGGGTTGGCGACTAGCTTCGTGGTGAAGAAGTTTTTTAAGAAGGGAATAGCCAAAACTTGACGGAGTCAAGTTAAGTACTGAGGCCTCGGGCCGAAGTACAGACGTTATGGTATTGGACTAAAAAATTATTTTCTTTGAAATTTTTTAGTCCAATTCAAGTAGGCGACAGTCCTTATATATAGAGAATCCCCCTGAGGTTTTTGAGCCCAGGGGGTTTTTAATTGGACGGAGTCCAATTAGTACTTTCGGCCCTAAGGCGAAAGTACAGACATAAGCGGTGTGGCGATAAAAAATTATATTTTGAGGAATTTTTTATCGCCATTCAATATGGAGATTCAGGTGAGGTTCGGGTAAGGTTTAGGTGAGGTTCGGTTGAGTGTTTGATGATTTGGCTATGAAAGCATCTGGTTATAGAAGTCCGGATCGATGGGGAGGGTATTTTTCAGGAAGTCGATGCGTTTGTCGTCTCCCTGGTGTTTTAGATAAGTGAAGACGTGGCGAAGTATGGTTTTGTAGATAAAGACGCCTTGTCTGCTGTCGGCCAGGAATGTTTCTTTTTGTTGCCAAAGGTCATAGAGTACGTTCTGGGTGAGGGTCTCCAATTCCTGCCGGCTGGAGATTCGGGTTAGTCTCGAGATAGCGGAAAAAACGGGAGAGTAATAACGATCAATAAAGTCTTTCAATAAGATAAAATTTATTTAGGGAGCTTTCGGGAAGGAAGTTATTATAGTCTCACTCTCTGCACAAAAAATATAGTACTTTCGCTATATGTGAATTGAACAAGTACTATATTCGATCGTACTATGAGACTAAAATTTACGCTAAAATTCCTCCTCTTTTTGGTCGTTTTGGGGTATGGTGAAGTCCGGGCGCAGCAGGTAGATATTCTGCGTGGGCGTCTTGAGCATCTTTTGACTCAGTACCGGGCTCATTTTTTGGACGATACGGGGTATTTGAAGGGGGTAGATTCGATTGCCCCGTTTTTAGAGAAGGAGGATAGTCTCCAACAGCTGCTGGGCACTTACCGGGTTGTGGCTTTTAACGACCCGCGGTGGGGTCGATACAGGGCTTATTATTATACCTATCTGGCTTTAAATTCCTTTAATCTCAATAAGCTGGGGAGTTCCATTTACTATTCCGAGAAGAATAACGAGGAGCGGGTGAAGACGGGACAGTTCGAAAAGGGCGG
>JAFDYG010000082.1 GCA_018267545.1 Bacteroidota bacterium | reverse complement strand
CCCGATCTGAAAGGCCGCGAAGCCATCTTCAAAGTACACCTCAAGCCGATCAAAATCTCCAGCAAGCTGGACATTCATAAACTGGCCGAACAGACGCCCGGTTTCGCCGGCGCCGATATCGCCAACGTTTGTAACGAAGCCGCCCTCATCGCCGCCCGTAAGGGTAAGGAGACGGTTGAGATGGAAGACTTCCAGGACGCCGTCGACCGCGTCATCGGTGGTCTCGAAAAGAAGAACAAGATCATTTCTCCCGACGAGAAACGCATCATCGCCTATCACGAAGCCGGTCACGCCATCTGCGGCTGGTACCTGGAGCACGCCTATCCGCTGCTGAAGGTGACCATCGTTCCCCGTGGCGTCGCTGCTCTTGGCTATGCACAGTATACTCCGAAGGAACAATATCTCTACAATACCGACCAGCTTTTCGATCAGATCTGTATGACGCTCGGTGGCCGGGCCAGCGAAGAGCTCAACTTCGGGAAGATCTCGACGGGCGCTCAGAACGACCTTCAGCAGATCACCCGTATCGCCTATTCGATGGTGACGGTTTATGGTATGAACGAGAAAGTCGGTAATATCAGCTTCTATGATCCCCAGGTGGAAAACTCCTTTACGAAGCCTTATTCGGAAGAGACTTCCAAGCTGATCGATGAAGAAGTTCGTAAGCTGATCGACAAGGCTTATGACGCCACCAAGCAGCTGCTGACGGTGAAGAGCCGCGAGGTGAAGCTGCTGGCGGAAGCGCTTCTGACGAAGGAAGTCCTTTTCCAAAGCGACGTCGAAGCCCTGATCGGTAAACGCCCCTTTGAAGAAAAGAGAACCCTGGATGTTACCGAACACGGAGAGAGCAATGGCGTACCACCAGCTGTGGTCATTCCTCCCGCTACCGAAGAAGTGAAGTAAAATATTATGAACGTTTCTTCTGCAAAGGAAAATATTCTAAAAAAGATAAGGCAGGCGTTGAGTGAATCAACGCCTATTCCTTTTCCCCAAAGCGAAGGAAGCCATTCCGTCTTTCAACCGTCTACACAAGACCTTGGAATCGAATTTGCCGAACAGTTTACAAAACTGCTCGGCAAATTCGTCTTTTGCGCCGATCATAACGAGCTGGTCGGCCAGCTGAATGCCCTCATTGCTGCACAGGGCTGGAAGAAACTATACTGCCGGGAGGACAAGATCAAGGAGCTGCTGGGCAAGCACGGCTTCAACAGTTTTTCCAGCACCGACCTGGGCGAATGCGACGCAGCCGTCACCGGCTGTGAAAACCTCGTCGCCCGCACCGGCAGCATCGTCCTTAGCTCCGCCAGCCCCAGCGGCCGCACGGTCAGCGTCTATGCTCCCGTACATATCTGTATCGCCTATACGGACCAGCTG
>JAFDYG010000081.1 GCA_018267545.1 Bacteroidota bacterium | reverse complement strand
CGCATCCGACGCAGCGACGGCTCTCGAAAAAGTAACGGAAGCGCGGCAGCAGAAAGAGCCCTTTAGCCTGATCATCACCGATCACCTCATGCCGGGTACGGATGGCATCGCGCTGGTAAAGGAAATCAAGAAGACCTTCCCCGCCACAGCCGCACAGCCATTCATCCTGATGCTGTCCTCGCTCGAAAAGAATATCTACCAGCACGAAGCTACCAAGGTCGGTATCACCAAGTTCCTCTCCAAGCCGGTGAAGATGCACGAGCTTTATGGCGCCCTGCTCTCCCTTTTCGAGATGCACCTGCAGCACGAAAACAAACCCTTCGAGCTGCCCGCGGGCGGCGTAGAAAAAGTAGCCGAGCCGACCAGCATCATGGTGGCCGACGACGACCCGATCAATATGCTGTTGATCTCGGAAGTACTGCGCCGCATGGGCTTCGAAGTCATCCAGGTGAGCAATGGGAAAGAAGCGCTGGAACGGCTCCCGCACTGCGACCCCGTCATGATTTTCATGGACGTCAATATGCCCGAGATGGACGGATATACCACGACCCGTCACATCCGGCAGATGCCCGAACCCTGGTGCAACCTGCCGATCATCGCACTGACGGCCGACGCCATGAAGGGTGACCGCGAGAAATGTCTGGAAGCGGGGATGAATAAGTATATCTCCAAGCCCTTCCGCCTGGAAGAGATCGATGAAGTTTTAAGAAATTATACGATGATGGTTTAATTGCTGGTCATCTCGCCCTGCGTAACTTCCTTCATGTCTTTGTCCTTTGCGCTGAGGATGATTCTCCATTGTCCTCCCTCTTCCTGCAGGGAAAGCTCGACTTTTAGGTTCTTCAGCTCGCCGACCGCTGGAAGCAAAGAGAAAGAGACATGCGAAGATTTGTGGTCTTCGGTGGGAGCTACATATTGACCGGAGAGAATAAAAGTCTTCTGGCTGCTGGAAGCGATGATACTATTGCTCAGCTGCCCATACAGTTCGGCGTAGCGGCTTTTGGCCGTTTCGAAACTGGCGGTTTCCAGCACCGTACAGGACCAGCCGTAGCCTTCCGTAGATGAATTGGTTAAAATTACCGTGCTCGATGTAGAGCCGGGTACCTGGACCGTACTGCGATAACGGGCCGTTTGAGTAGCCTGGCCGATCAATTCGCCTTTGATATGGGTAAAATGATTGGGGTAATCCTGGATTACTTTCTCCAGAGTGACCTGGGTCTTGTTTGAAAAGACCCCCTGCGCAGAAAGGCTGACAGACAGCAGCACGGGCGCAAATGTGAGAACGGTCTTTCTCATTGGTAAGGATTTGGGAACAAGATACGGTGGAAGCCCGGCAGGTACAATAGCAAATCTACGACCTGTTTTTAACATTACTTTATAAAATAATTCCGTAAATTGTTCGTTAGAAGCGTACCTTATACAACTGTTATTCCTTAATCAATATCTGTTT
>JAFDYG010000080.1 GCA_018267545.1 Bacteroidota bacterium | reverse complement strand
TCCACGATTTCGATGCGGGCGCTATCAGCTCTATTCTGCAGTCTACCGGTAACGAGGCAACGCTTACCTGGCCCATCACTTTCAAATACCGCCTGCTGCTGAACGACTTTATGTCGGAGATCGTCCAGCATCCTTTCCGTGAGCTATTTACCATTCGCAATATTTCCATCCTGGTGGAATACCTTCTTCAGCAGTTCTTTGTCATGAACAAGCTGAGCCAGGACGGCAATGCGCTCAGCGTCCAGGACACGCATAGTCTCTCGCGGGTCGAGCAGCACCTGTGCCTGCACTATAAGAAGGAGTTTCCCGGTATCGAGAAGCTGTCCCGGATTTCCGCAATGAGCCCTACCAGTCTCAAGACCAAATTCAAGAAATACTACGGTGAAACCCTCTTTGGCTATTACCAGAAAAACAAGCTGGAGCATGCCCGCAAGCTGCTCGACAACAAAGTGCCGGTAAAGGTGGTGGCAACGGAGATCGGGTATTCCAACCCTTCCCATTTTACCCTGGCTTTCAAGAAAGAATACGGTTTTTCTCCCTGGCATTATTTAAACCCCCATTGACAACATACGACCCAACCCAACCCTTAACTCTAACCCAGAAATATGACTATGAAATCCCAACATCCTGTCCAGACCGCCAGGGCTTTGCATTGGCACCAATTGCAGCTGCCGGTAGGTCTGCAGGCGGCGGCCATCAAGGCGTCTGTAGATGGACTGGAGCTTACCCAGCCTCAATTTGACCCTAATGGTCTGGTGCTTACGTTTATCAATCACAAAGGAGACCTTCGGGTACGACCCCTGGGCATTCCCGGTGCAGATGAACAGCCGGCCAGCCCAGGTCTCGGCCTCCTTTCTCTTGCCAGTCAGCCCTTACAATTCCGGTCTTCCGAAACCATTCTCTTCTCCGCGCTGGTGCTTTATATCCCCGCAGCCTGGACCAGTCTGTTCCTGCGTGAGAACAGCCACTATCACAAGATCGAACAGATCCTGGAACAGGAGGGGAATATCATTACCTGCCGCCTCGGCAGAAGACAGATGTCGCTGTTTTCCACGGCCCTGGGCCTGCTGCAGGACAACCCCCAGGACATCCTGGGCATCCAGAACAGTCTTCTTTCCCTGCTGGAATATTTCCTCTGCAATCGCCACCGAAGCCTGCTTGGCGCAACCTCCGCCTCGGATATCGACAACGAGGACGACCTGAGCCTGATCCGCGAAGTCGAATCCTATATCTCCGAGTATTATTGCTCCGATACCTTTACGGTCGACAGCATTCTGAAGAAGACTTATACCAGCTATCACCGGCTGAATTTTCTCTTCAAGTCGATTCATGGGATGACCATCTCGGAATATATACGGAACAAGCGGATCGAAAAGTCCAAGGAAATGATTGCCGACAATGCCAAGTCCATCAGCCAGATCGCGTACGAGATCGGTTATTCCAGCATCAGCAATTATATTCTTGCGTTTAAGAAGGTCTACCAGATAACGCCGGGTAAGTACAAGAAGCAGATCGATAATCCGGCGTAGGCGCCGACCCGCTGCCCAGGCGTCGTCGTTCGCCCTCGCTACTCCGCCGGCTCGTTTTCCCCTCCCGCGGGGAAACGAAGTTCTATCCGTGTTCCTTTCTGCTCTACGCTTTCTACGCTTAGCGTGCCGTCCAGCCGTTGCGTCAGGTCATAGACGAACTTATGACCCAGCTGGCTGCCGCTCTTGACATTATCTATATTTTCATTACCCAGGAAAGCCGCCGCCTGCTGCGGGCTCATGCCCTTACCTGTATCGGAGACGGAGATGATGATTTGCGAGTCTTCCTGCCGGGCCGCTATATGTATGGTTCCCTGGCTGGTGTATTTATTGGCGTTGTCGACCAGGTTGCGGATGATGGTGATCAGCACGTGCGGGTCGGAGTAGATCAGCAAGTCCTCGTCGGCCTCATAGGAAACGGTATTTCCTTTTTGCTGCACCTGCTCCAGGAAGAAGTCATAGATTTCCTGCAGCAGCGGTTTCAACGGAAACAGGCGTTTGCTGATGTTGAAATTATCCGTTTGACTGGTCACCCAGAGCAGGAAGTCTTCGGAGAAATTGTAGATATCCTGCGCTCCTTTTTGACCCAGTAGGTACGGTCCTTCATTTCGGCCGCGGAAAAATTAACCTGGTTATCATGCAGGTCCCCAGCCAGCAGCGTCAGGAATCGAAGCGGCGAACGAAGGTCGTGGATGACCAGCGAAATCAGCTTCTCCCGCTGCCGGTTCGTCTTGAGCAATTCCTGTTCGGACTGCTTGAGCATGGCTACGGTCTCTTCGAGGCGGACTACGGCGCCGCGCAGCTTCTCGGCCTTGACGCGGATTTCCTTCTTCTTTTCCACCAGCTTGACCCGCAGCTGTACCAACAGGAATAGCAGGCTGAGCACGGCCAGGGCGACCAGGATCATAAACCAGGTGGTCCGGTAAAAGTAAGGGGGGACGATCAGCGTCCATTCCCGGTATTGATATTTGTTCGGCCCCTGTCCGCTCACCCTCCGGACCCGCAGCTGGTAATGGCCCGGGGCCAGACGGTTGAAGCTGATAATCCCGTCTTCGGGGATTTGTTTCCACTCGTCGCTGAGCCCATTCAAGCTATATTGCAGGTAGAGGTTGTTCCGGTTACCCAGGTACGGACAAGAGATTTCCAGCATCAGGTTATTGTATCCCGCCGCCAGCTGGATAGTGTCGGTCCTCTCCATCGACTCGCCATCGACTTCCAGGTGGGTCATGTCGATCGAGCCGTGGGGAATCTCGGTAGCGAGAGAGTCGGCGTAGAAGCAGACCATACCCTTCATGGATAAGAGCGCTATGAAGTCGTCCGGCGTAATGATGCCGCTGGCGTTGAATCCCCCGTTGAACTCGTTGGTCAGCAAACCGTCCTGGCGGCCATAGTAATAGTAATAGACCGGATTGCTGTGGTTTTCGCACCAGCCGTCCAGGTCGGCCTTGGGGACCTTGAAAAGCCCCTTGTTGCAGGGAATCCATACATTACCCCGCCGGTCCTCCAGAAAACAATGCGCCGTGATCAGGAATCCATTCTTATCCAGGGGCATCCGGTACAGATGGTGGTTATAATAATAGAAATAGCCCTGTCCATAGGTGCCCAGCAATATATTCCCATCCTTGCAGGTATAGATGGTCCGGACGTGCGTATTGACAAATTCCGGGAAGGCATAGGCTTCCTTTTTCGCCAGGTCGTATTCTATAAGACCGTTGGTGCCGGCTAGCCATAGCTTACCCGTGCCGGTAAAGGAAAAAGACTCATTGGCTTCCTCATCCGAGAGGCGATCCGGTATAAAGATCCGGCGGAAGGTATCTGCTTCCAGCTTCCACAGCGACTTTTCGGTCAGACAATAGAGCTGCCCGGACGAATCCTCCTTGTAGTCTACGATATTGGCGTCCAGGGTTGCTAGGATCTCCAGGGGATGCAACAGCGTATTCATTCGCCGGGGCTGTTTGTAAAAGGCGCCCCATACCTGGTCCTTGTGGTCGATATAGAGACAGCGCTGCCAGACTGGCGCCGTGTCCTTTATTTGTATCAGCTGACCCTGCGGGGTAAAGTTGAATTTGTCGGTGAGTATTTCGTTTCGTCCGTGCAGGGCCATTGGACCGAAGAGGTGTCTGGTCATTTTTTGCTGTAACGGAGCCGGCCAGCCGTTGGTCCGGAATCTATTCTTACGCAGAAAATAAAAGCCTTCGGTGTGCGTGGCTACGAGCAGAAGATCGAGACCCGCGTTGTATTCGACCGCCGAAATATTGGGAATGAAGCCCAGATCGACCAGGAATCCGGCTTTTAGGCCGGCTTGCGGGGTGGGGGTGAGCTGATAAAGACGCGTTCCGGATAGCAGATGGGTCGTCTTGCCGCCGCAGGAATATAGACGGAACCTTGTCACAGGCGCTCCCGGCGGCCCCAGGCGAAGGTCCCCTTCGATCCGGGCCGGGCTTTTCATCAGCTTGCCTTCCGCATATACGGCGACGATGGACTCGTGGTCCAGCACATAGAGCTTCTTGTCCATCATCAGGTATTGCCCGTTGGCGCCAGGCAACGCCGACAAAGTGCTCAGCTCTTGACTATCATAATAGTAGAGACTGTCATTGTAAATAAAATATAGGTGCAGGCTGTCGGCCGCATAGAAGTTCCGGTTGTGCTCGAAAAGGTATTCGAAGAGGCGCTTCCGTTCCGCTGCCTGACCGGGAGAATGGACGTTATGCAGAAAAGTAGAGAAGTTGAAGAGCTGCTTGCGGGCGTTGAGCAGATAAGGCTTTCTCAGCGCTTCTGCCGAAGTCGTGACGGGATCAATGAACTGGGTATTGTTCCCCGGGTAACAGTAAAGGTTATGGTCGTCGGTCTGAAAGTAGAGAGTGCCTTTTTGATTTTTGCCCAGAAAAAGGATATTCGATTCCATGACCGGCTTGTCATTCGGGTAGTAGAGCTTGAAAGAGCTGCCGTTGAAGCGGACCAGGCCTACCTGTGAGGCAAGCCACAGATATCCGTCATTGTCGAACAATAAGTCGTTGATGCTATTTTGGGGCAGGCCGTTTTCGTCGGTAAAGTGCTGGACAGAGTATCCGTTCGAAGAGTCGGACTGAGTCAGGGCAGGTGTTACAGACAAAGAAAGGATAACAAAATTCAGAAACCCGAAGATCTTGTTTAGCATGCCTTAACCTTGAAGCCCCCAAGATACAAACAAAAAATAAGACTCCCTTGTGGGAGATTGAGACATACATGCCTGTTATAACAGCTTAGGATAGAAGGTCTTGTCCGATTGCGCAGGTCATTTTGCGCTGATGAGTATTCGCTGGCTGACGAGGAGGGTACTTTTATAGGAATCAAATTCGTATCCCATGTTGAAACTTTACTCTCCTGGCTATTCCTGCCTATTTTGTCCTGGTACAGGTTTCCATTGATGTTGAAACGCGTAAGTTGACCAACTTATTTTATCGTATCACCTTATTCGATTAATTAATGATCTGTTTATGCCTACATTCGATATCTCGATCAACATTTATATATTCCTGTTGATTATCGTAACGGCAGCACTCGCCGGGTTTCTTTTGAAAGGAAGCCGGAAGCTCGTAAAAAAAGATCGCCAGATTAAAGAGCTGGAACAGGAGCTCGTTCAGGCGCATGCCGAATTACTGGAGTCACAGAAAGAATTTTGTGACCTGGAGTCGAGGGTTCGTGAAACCCCGAGTCCTGTCATTACTATGAAGAATAGTAAGGAAGAACCGCCTCAGAAGCCTGGCGAACAGCGCGACCGGCCGACCGGAACTACCGGCACCGATTGATTGATCGCGATTGTCCGATCATGGCTTATTGGTGTGTCTTATTGCGTATCTCTATTGAAAATTTCGGCATTTGTGTGCCGAACACATTATTTTTTTCCCTCATGTAGGCCTTTCCCGCAGTTATCCAGAATTTTCTCAAATTTATTTTCATTCCCCCCCCTCCCGAAGTCATAATTCGCAGAATTCAGCGTTATATATTATAAGGATCGTTTAACCCGTAACCCAATCCTATACCGTAAATAAAATC
>JAFDYG010000007.1 GCA_018267545.1 Bacteroidota bacterium | reverse complement strand
GGTTGATATATACCGCTACGGGCAGTGGAGCCGGTGTACTAAACACGATTACTGTTCCGCGCGGCGCGCAATATCACGTCGTGCTGGCGGATAGCAGCGAGGCCTGGCTGAATGCCGCCTCTTCTATGACTTATCCGGCATCCTTTGACGGAAACACCCGGGAAGTAATCATTAGGGGAGAAGCGTATTTCAAGGTGGCCAAAGACGCCGCGAAGCCATTCCTGGTTACGGCGGGAAAAACAACGATCCAGGTTCTTGGCACCGAATTCGATGTCATGGCTTATGAAGACGAAGACGCCGTGCGCAGCAGCCTGGTCAATGGCTCCGTAAGTATACTCGCCTACGGAAAGCAAGACCGGGCGCAGAAAGTAGTGCTACAGGCCGGCGAGCAGGCGGCCTTCGACAAATCTACCGGGCTGCTGCGCGTAAAGCACGTCGATCTCGACCAGGTCCTGGGCTGGCGATTTGGTGAATTCCGTTGTAATGAAACCGGACTTCCAGCCATCATGCGGCAGATCGCCCGTTGGTACGATGTTTCGGTCGAATATCGCGGGCCCGTCGATCATATCCGATTCTCCGGCGAGCTTTCCAGAAAGCATCGCGTACAGGACATTCTCGACATCTTGTCCGATACACGAAAAGTTCACTTCGAAATGAAAACGCCGGCAACCATTGTAGTCATACCCGGATCGAAATAGCAGGTAGCAGGTCAATTTGAACCAGAACCCAAACCTATGTCAGTTAGAAACGTCCTGGCCGTTATGAAATTCTTTGCCTTTTTTCTGTTATCATTTATCCTCCCTGTATGTAGCCCCGCGATTTCGCAGCGCGTCTCCATACACGGCAAAGACCTGCCCCTCGGGGAGGTTTTTACAACGATCAGGAAGCAGACTGGTTTTGAATTTCTTTATCAAAGCTCGTTACTGGAAGGTAGTCATCCGGTATCGCTGGATGTAGATAGCATGCGTGTGGATGAGGTGCTTAAATTCGCCTTGAAAGGGCAGGGCCTGGGTTTCAATATCCGTAGCGGAACGGTTATCATTTTTAAAGAGAGTGATCCCGCTAAAAAGAAATCTCCACCGTCCACCAATCCTGAAGTATTCGTTGCCCAATAAAAAAATCACCTGAACCGGGGCCTTTTCGATTACCAGCGGCGTTTAACGATTGGTACTTCATTCACGCTTAAAACAATATTGTCGCAAAACCTACCGATGTTATGAAGCTAATTGCTTTTTGCCTGTTGACTGTTGTACTCCATGTAGGTACGCCTGCCCTATGCCAGCGCGTCTCCATTCATGGCAAAGACCTGCAGCCTGAAACAATTTTTATGGAGATCAGAAAGCAAACCGGCCTCGAATTCCTTTACGAGCATTCCCTATTGAAGGGTACGCACCCTTTGTCGCTGGATGTACAGGACATGCCGGTGGAAGACGTGCTGAAGCGCTGTCTTCAAGGCCAGGGCTTAGGCTTCAATATCCGCAACGGTACCGTGGTAATCTTTAAAGAAGGTGAGCCGGTCCACAACGAAACCAATCTTCCCCGGGAGCAGGTCCTTCCGATCGCTGGCACGGTAACCGACCCCGGCGGAGTACCAGTGGCTATGGCGTCAGTCTTGCTGCTGCACGGCCGTATGGGCACGCTCACGGACCGGTTCGGAGTATTTGCGTTGAAGCTCCGTAAATCATTACACGCAGACACCCTGGTCATCAGCTGTGTAGGCTACAAAGAAATCCGTGTCGGACTTCACGGCTCGCAGAATATCGGCGCCATCGTGCTGCAACCGGCGGATAACATGCTGGACAAGAGCATGGTCGTGGCATACGGAACCACGTCCGACCGATTCCGAACAGGTGCGATGACCACCATCAATGCTATCGATATTGAAAGGTCTCCCATGCCCAACGTCCTGGAAGCCCTTGCCGGGCGCGTGCCCGGGCTGTATGTTCGTCAGAATGGCAGCAACCCCACCAACCCCTACATGATGCAGCTCAGGGGCGCCAACATCCTTTCCCCAAACGCGGAATTCGCCCACTACGCCCACGCCGGAGAAATGCTCAGCAAACCGTTGATCGTCGTCGATGGTATTCCCGTTTGGGCCGACGTCGCTGGTTCAGGCGGATACAACGAAGGCATCAACACCATCGTCGGCGACGCCGGTGGTGACGGCGGCCAGGACAACTTATATTGGCTCAATCCCAATGATGTGGAAAGCATCTCGATCCTAAAAGACGCCGACGCCACCGCCCTGTACGGTTCGCGTGCAGCAAACGGCGTTATCCTTGTCACGACAAAAAAAGGAAAGCCCGGCAGGACATCACTGCGCATCACTGCATCCACCGGCATCCATAGTTCGGCCCGCCGGGTCCGCCTGATGAATACCCAACAATACCTCGCCATGCGGCACGAGGCCTGGAACAACGATATGCGGCTGCACATCCCCGTAATAGGTCTTGGCGGTGTCAGTGACACACCCAATGCGAGAAATTCCTATGACTTCCTGGTCTTCGATACTACCCGCAACACCGATTGGCAGAAATTCCTGCTGGGCAGCGCGCTGGTCTACAATGCGGGCTTCGAATTATCGGGCGGAGAGGGCCGCACGGCCTACCGTCTATCGGTCAGCTACAGCAGCTGGAAAAGCCCCTATCCGTCTGCCCGCGGCATCCCCGCTTTCGGAGAAGACAAGGCTACTTTCTCGTTCAATACGACCAGCCGCTCGGAAGACAACCGGTTCAAAATCACCAACGCCCTTTTTTTTACGACCTCCACTTCGAAGCAGCCTACCCAAAATCCCAATAACTACCTCCTCGAACCACCAGACGCCCCCCCGGTATTCGATGCCGCCGGCAACCTCAATTATGCCGACTGGCGACCCATCGCCCCCGGCTTTTCGACTCCTGCCTATCTTTATTTTTTGGGCGCACCGTACCAAGCAAAATGGTTTACGCTGGTAGGCCGCACCAACCTGTCTTACGAGCTGCTCCCTTCGTTTGTTCTCACCTTCGCTGCGGGTTACTCCCGGCGGGATGGAAGGCAATCGAAACAATTACCCTCGACAACCCTTGACCCGCAATACTATTCCAGCCTTCGTTCCGCCAGCTTTGGGAATAGCCTGGCCACGGACCTCGATCTGGAACCGAATCTTCGTTACACGGCTAAGCGTGGGCGACATTTTCTCGAAGTGCTTGCCGGCGCGTCCTATCAGCGTGATAAACAGCAGGGCTCCGAACTCTTCGCCACGGGCTACACTTCGGATGCCCAATTGACCGGTCTGTACGGTGCGACAAATATTCGAAACCTCGCAGACATTGTTGTGCAGACAACCACCATCTCTGCGCTGGGTCGCCTGTCCTATCGCTGGTCGGATGAGATCCTGCTCGATCTAAGCGGTAGACGCGATGGTTCCAGCACCTTTGGTCCGGGCCGGCGCTATGGGAATTTTTGGTCGGTTGCATCCGGTTGGATCTTTACCGGACATTCCTGGTCGAAAGGGATACCCGGACTCACCTTTGGAAAGCTCAGGGGAAGCTATGGCATCACGGGCGTACAGAGCATCTTTCCCTACGCGTATATCCCGGCCTTCGGGCAGTCGTCGGGATACCAGGTGCTGCTCCCCAATAGCTGGCAGTTGGGCGACGGAACCTTTCAGGGCTCGCCCACGCTCCAGCCGACCCAGCCTGCCAATTCCACCCTTCATTGGGCACAGGCAGCCAGCCTGGACCTGGGCGCCGATCTTTATTTTTTGGCCGACCAGCGGTTGAAGCTGTCCGTGCAATGGTATCGGAAGACCACTGGCGACCAATTGGTATACGCACCCGTCAGCAGCGTCACAGGCGTTACGAATTATTACGCCAACTGGCCCGCCAAAGTCAGAAATGCCGGGATAGAAGTAGCAGTGGACTATGCCGCTGCTAAATCTTCATCGGGAATCACCTGGAACATGGGCTTCAACATCGCCTTCAATCGAAACAGATTAGTCGCCTTCCCCGGCCTGCAAAACTCCTCCCTTTCCCGGTATTTGGTGATAGGGAAATCCATCGTTCAACAACAGGTATATCCTTCCTATTTAAACAATGAGCTCGGCATCTGGTCGCAATACGACGCAGCCCGTCACACACCCGTACCTTACAACGTCAATAGCCTCCCGGCATTCACCGGCGGAGCGCAAGGGTGTATCTCGTACAAAGGCTTTTCTTTCACGGTGTCCTGCACCTTCGCCAAGCAAAAGGGCTATACCAATTTACAGCTGGCAGAACAACCCGGCGAGCTTCTGTCTGCTGGACGCAGCAATCAGCTAGCCTCCCTCCTTACTGACAGACACTGGCAGTCTCCCGCAGATGCTTCTCTCGCCGGCGCCTTCCATGCCGCCCCCCTGGATTATAATTCACTGCTGGATGTTTGGTGGGGGGACGCCTCCTACCTGGCGGTGAAAAATGCGACGCTGACTTACAGCTTTCCACCATCCCGGCTGAAACACACAGGCATTGGAAATCTCTCGGTTTATGTCCGTGGGGACAATCTGTTCCTGTTTTCGCTGGCCCGGTATAAAGGCTTCAATCCCGAACAGAATACCGCCTATGGCGTCAATGGGGGCCAGATTCCCTTGCGAAGAACCATCATCGGCGGTTTAAACCTTAGCTTATAAACTATAATTAAATGGCAACCAACCCGACCATACCCTCGCTTTTTATCCTGCTGCTTTCTGCCGCGCTCCCCGCCTGCAACAAAGTATTGGATGTGCCGGCGCCACCAGGTCAGATCGGCGTAGCCGCGGCATTTGGCGACAGTACGACTGCGGTCGCAGCAGTCACCGGCGTCTATGTCCAGATGGCAGGGCACGGCCAGTTCGAATGGAGCGGTATTTCCTACAACACCGCGCGATCGGCCGATGAAGTGATAAATCGCCTCGGGACCGATTCTTTTGCCGAAAACTCCCTGCTCTATACCAACACCGGCGTCCGCTTAATGTGGCAGCAGGGGTTTACCAGCTTGCTGCAGATCAACACCAACATCAGCGGACTAAAGGCCTCCACAGGGCTTAGCATCGCCCTGCAGCACCAGCTGCTCGGGGAAATGTTTTTCTGCCGGGCCTTTGTGAATTTCTATCTCGTCAATTTATGGGGTGACGCCGTGCCCCTGGTCACTTCACCCAACGCCGCTGTCAATGCCTTTGCAAAAAGTGAGAACCATGAACAGCTGTACACCCAAATCATCGCAGATCTGCTGGAGGCGCAGCATGACCTTTCGATCAGCTATCCCAGCGCTGGCAGGGCCCGTCCCAACGTTATGGCGGTGGATGCCCTGCTGGCACGCGTTTACCTTTATCAGCAGCGATACAACGAAGCGATCAGCCTGGCAGGTACCGTCATCGGCAGCAACCTCTATTCGCCCCTGCCTCCGTTGAGCGGCGTGTTCCTCGCCACCAGCCGCGAAGCCATCTGGCAATTGCTTCCCCCTAATTTCAACGGTCCCGATCCGGTAGGCGAGGCATATATCTATCATTACTCTCCATCCGGAGTAACGCCGGAATTACTGGCTGCCTTCGAGCCTGGCGACCTTAGACGGCAAACCTGGATCGGCACCAATACATCCTACAGCGACACATTCAAGATTCCCTATAAATATAAAAATGGATTTTTCACCAATGACAGCCTGCCTATCGAATATTACGTTGTATTGCGATTAGCCGAGCAATTCCTCATTCGTGCGGAAGCCAATGCCCGTCTTGGTCAAACATCCGCTTCCGTCGCCGACCTGAACATCATCCGCATCCGCGCCGGACTGCCCGCGCTGGCCGATACGCTGACTCAGGCACAATGCATTGCCGCGGTCCAGCAGGAACGGCGCGTAGAGCTCTTTAGCGAATGGGGGCATCGCTGGCTCGATCTCAAACGGTGGCCGGGCGTCACGAACCCATCCCTGACAAGAGCGGATGAAGTGCTGGGCGCCTACAAATCCGGTTGGCAGCCCACCGATCGATATTATCCCGTGCCCCAATATGAATTACAAGTTAACCCCAACCTGGTCCAAAATCCAGGATATCCTAACCACTAGCAGAAGCCCCCTAACCATATCAAATATCTTGTCATGCCTGCGCAAGGCGTGAAGGACATTCTTTTTTAAAAACAGAAATATGCAAAAAACTCTGTTCAGCATTCGCCGCCTATCGGAGACGGAGGAATTAAATACGGACATCCGAAGAGATGAAGTGATCGATATCTACCTTGTCTTGAAAGGAGACCTGGAGATCACAGGCAGACCAGGCCTGATGATCCTGGAAGCCGCTACGCTTTACTGGGCCTGCGATAAGAAATGGGCCAGGATAAAACCAGCCCCGAAAACCGAAGGCTTCGGCATCCGCTTTAGTAAGTCTTTCCTTCACTGTTCAAAACAGGAATTGTATTGCTCCTTTATAGCCGCATTTTGTCCGATCCCTGGGAGCGGCCAAAAAATATCGGTACCACCCATCTTCCTCGACGAAGTCCGGATCTTGTGTGAAATGATGCTGGAGGAATATAGATGTACAAGCGACTTCAGGATGGACGTGCTCCGTAGCTTGTTCAGCATCTTTTTGCTGCACCTGATCCGGCGATCGGATATCCTGATGTATGTTGCGGGCAGCACGCCGCATGCTCCGCCCATCGCCCGGGAATTCGACGAGCGGCAACGGCTAAAACATTTCTACTAGCAGTTATAAGCTGGGTTATTTTTAGAGACGTCGGGTTCTTTCCATCTTTGTTAGACAAAAAAACAAATATGGAAAACGGAAAGAAAAAACCAAGCATTGTATTCTGTCATGGCATTTGGGCAGACGGCTCCTGCTGGAGCAAATTGATTCCCACACTTCAGGAAGAAGGCTACGAGGTTATTGCCTGTCAATATACCCTCCAGACCGTTGCTGAAGACGTGGATATTGTAAGAGGTTCGCTGGGCAGGGTCAGCAGCCCGGCGATCCTGGTGGGACACTCTTACGGAGGCGCCGTGATTACAGCGGCAGGTATCGATGAACGCGTCGCGGGGCTGATTTATATCGCTGCTCTTTGGCCGGACTCCGACGAGACGTCCCAGATGCAGCAGGACAAATATCCTAAAACCGCGATCTTTTCGAATGTCGAGGTGGCAGACGGAAGGGCCTGGATGAAACCATCCGGGACCGAATTCTTTTGCGGCGATCTTTCACCGGAAGAGCAGAAGCTCGTTTGGGCGACTCATTTTGCACCCAATGTGAATCTGTTTAACACAACAGCGCATGGGACGGCATGGAAATCGAAGCCGAGCTGGTATATCGTAGCTACCGGTGACAATACGGTACATCCGCAATTGCAGCGTGACGGCGCTAAGAAAATGGGTGCAGCTACGTTTGAAGTTGATTCCAGCCATGTTCCCATGCTCTCGAAACCCGAATTTGTATTGGACGTGATCCGCAAAGCTGCGAAGACAGTACAAGCGAAGTAAATCGAATACCCTCTCCCAAAGGAGAGGGTATTTCTGTAAACCTGTGACGGGGACGCTTTCCGCGATTACAATGATCGGCCGAAGCCGAGCCTGAATATTTTTAAAAAAAATGCCGCTTACCGGGGGTCGATCCCCGGGGGAGCGGCGTTTTATGTATGTGTATATCCCCAAGGCCATTGCCGGGCAAACTATCGTTGACTATGAAATTGTCTGCTTTTCTTTTGCTGATCATTGCGCTGCATATTGCTACCCGTGGCCATACTCAACAGGTGAGCATTTCCTGCAAAGACCTTCGTGCAAAACCCGGGATATCCGTCCAAATAAACGACTAAATAAGAATTCTATGTTGAATCTGGAATGGTTTAGATCTTTTAAGGCCATCTATGAGACGGGTAATCTGTCTCATGCGGCACAGCTGCTTTTTATCTCCCAGCCTGGTGTAGGTCTTCACCTGAATTCTTTGGAAGCGTATATTGGTTATCGCCTCTTTGACCGTGATACGCGAAAGATGATCCCGACCGAACGCGGTACCATCTTGTACAATTGTCTGGTCGATCCCATGAACCGGTTGATGGAGGTCGAGCAGCTTTTCTACAGGAATTCCAAGGTGGACAAGCCGACGATCAGCATTGGACTGGATTTCGAAACGTTTGAATATACGCTTGCAGAGCATGTAGCGCAATTACCCTTCAACCTCATAGTCCGGTTTGGCGATCATTCACAGCTGCTGCACGAGCTGAATACGGGCGCGCTGGATGTGGTGCTGACATCCCACCTGGGGCGTCAGCCCAACCTGCAGTATACGCCTTTGACAAAGGAGCGCCTCATCCTGATCTGCGGTGACCAGACCGATACCCGGCAGTTGGACGACCTGATATCGACCAACGAACGGGTAGCCATCAGGGACTGGCTCAAAAAACAAGTGTGGTATACCACCGCGGTCGATGTGGGGCATTTGAAGAATTTCTGGCTGGCCAATTTTGACTGCTCTCCGGATTTCCAGCCCAATTATGTTGTGCCACATTCCGGCGCCATACTTTCGTGTATGAGGAACGGCAATGGATTTGCCGTCATGCCGGACTTTCTTTGCCGAAAAGAGCTGGATCGAAAGACGGTAAAGCTTGCATGGGAGGGCGACCCTCATGTAGAAAACACGCTGCATTTTGGTAAGAGGAAGAATACCAGACACTCCACCGAGATTCGTCATCTGGAAGAGCTGTTAATAAAAAACTCCGTTTTATGTCTTTGAATATTTTTAAGAAGCCTTTGGTAGGGAAGATCCCGGAGTCAGATGCAGCAGCTGCTCCCTGGAATAGCCAAACACAGTTTCTAAATCCGCTTTGTAATCGTTAGCTGTAGATGCCTTTCCAATATAATAATTGGCGCCTTTCTGTAAGGCTGTGTCGATCATGTCGGAAGTAGTGTTGGTTGAAATCATGACCACTGGTACGTCATCTAGGTGTTGCATAGTTCGGATAAACGTCAGACATTCGATACCGTTAACACGCGGTATCGAAACATCAAGGAATATTAAGTCGGGTTTATTTTCCGGATTGGCCAGATAGCGCAGCAGTTCAAGGCTTTCCTGTATATATATCAAATCGAGTGGCAGCTTCTCACCCAGGGCCATTTTAAAGATCAGCGCCTCATCTTCGTCGTCATCGCAAAGGATAACACGGCTATAAGGTGTCGATTGCAGATTACTCATAAATGAAGAAAAGATTTAAGTTTGGTAGTGAGTATAATATATGGCTCAAACCATATGCCAGTTCCCCGCACAGGTTTTTGATTGGCAGAGTGTTATACGCTATTCGTTGCGAACGCCTGCTTGGCGGGCGGGAGTAAAGACTTTGACCAGCCGGGCTTTATGGTTTGTTCCAGTCGGCTACCCAGGCGACTACAGCCCTTTTCAGTACAGCATGATCCATAAAGTGTGGATTATTTTCCCCCCGCCGCTATTATAAAGATTTACAATCCCATATATCTGACAAGAATGTGCCTCAACGTATTCTTAAGCTCCGCGAATGAATTGCTTTTTTGATAGAATGCAGCGGCCCCGACATCGGCTGGAGAAATTGCATTTTGGCTAAGATTAGCCGTTGAGTACATGATGATCGGTATGGTATTCGCCCTCGCAATGTTTTTGATCTCTCTGAGGCATTGCCATCCGTTCAGGCTGGGCATGTTGACATCCAGGAAAATTATGTCAGGAGCACTTATATGCTCATCTGATAAGATTTCTAAGGCCTGGACACCATTCGGAGTGTGCTGCAATATAATTTCAGTATCCAATTCTTTGACTGCGTCAAAAAACGTTGTAACATCATCGGGATCGTCATCAACTAGAAGCAGCTTTTTAATCATAGCTGGAAGATAGCATTTCTCTATTGGGTTCAATGGCAATTTTTTTGCATTTTCCGATATATGAGGAAAAAGATGACCAGAAGAAGGAAGATAGTCTATAGCATTTGTGGTGCATTGCTGGTTGCCCTGATCGTATTCCGGCTGATGCTGCCCTCGATATTGCTCCGGTATGTGAACCGGCAGCTGACGCTGATAAAGGGATATTCCGGGCACGTCGACGACATAGACGTTGCGCTGATACGGGGTGCGTATACGATCAAGGGCATACGGCTGGATAAGACCGATGGGAAAGTACCGGTACCTTTTTTCAGTGCGAATGCCATAGATCTGTCGGTAGAGTGGGGAGCCTTATTTCATGGGTCCGTAGCAGCCGAGATCGAGGTGCAGCACCCGATTTTGAACTTTGCCAAGGGGCCGACGGAAGCGACCTCGCAGACAAAAATCGACAAGTCCTGGACCGAAGTGGTGGACCATCTGATTCCATTTAAACTCAACCGGTTCGAGATCTTCAATGGGGAAATACATTACCGCGATTTTTATAGCAGCCCGAAGGTGGACATTTTTACAAAGAACGTTCACATCCTGGCTGAAAACCTGTCCAATGCCAGGCATCAGAAAGAGCTTCTTCCTTCTCCGATCGAGGCTACGGCCGACGTATACGGGGGAAAGGCTACGCTTCATATGAAGATGGATGCACTCAATAAGGCGCCGACCTTCGAGGCAAAGGCCGAGCTTGTCGGGCTCGAGCTTTCCAATCTCAATCCCTTCCTGCAGGCGTATGGAAATTTCGACGTTAAGCAGGGTGATATAAGTATTTACACTGAGGCAGCTGCCAGGGATTATGCTATCAAGGGATATACAAAACCTATTATCAAAGATTTAAAAGTCATCAACTGGCAGGAAGACAAAGACCATCCCCTCAAGCTGGCCTATAAAGCAGTGATCAGCGCGGTGACCTGGGTTTTTAAGAATCATAGCAAAGACCAGCTGGCGACCCGCGCCGAATTTGAAGGAAATCTAAAGGACCCGGATATCAATGTCTGGTATATCGTAGGACAGCTGCTTCGCAATGCCTTTATACAAGCGCTTTACCCCTCGCTGGAGAACTCTATCAATATTGGAACGGTCGGGGACGGGAAGGAACCGACCAAAATGGAAAAGGCCTATAAAGCCTCCGGCGGCAAGCCGCTTACTAAAAAGGAGAAGCGGGAGCAGAAGAAGGAAAAGAAGCGGGAGGAGAAAAAGAAAAAGGAAGAGCAGAAGAAGAAAGAGAAGGAGAATAAAGCTAAGACTTAGTAAACAGCGGTGGCACATGCTTTGAAGCGCATTAACAAAATGTCAATATGGAAATAGTCTCAGGGAAATCAGAACAATCAATAGGACTCGAAGACCCAATAGAGAAGTATCCAAAACCTCCATTTAACAACCAGTCTCAGCCATGGCCGGGACTGGCGGGCCGGATGGACCCCGTACCCGATCATGGCGAGAAAACCTATAAAGGATCGGGTAGGTTGAAAGGAAGGAAGGCGCTGATAACAGGAGGGGATTCAGGAATGGGTAGAGCCGCCGCTATTGCCTATGCAAGAGAAGGAGCGGATGTTGCGATCAATTATTTCCCCACGGAAGAACCGGATGCAAAGGAGGTGATCGAGCTTATTCGGGCTGCGGGCGGCAAAGGGGTAGCTATTCCGGGAGACCTGCGTGAGGAGGCCTTTTGCCGGAAGCTGGTTGAGCAGGCTGTCATCGAGCTTGGCGGTTTGGATATTATAGTTTGTAATGCCGCACGCCAGCAAACCAGGGCATCTATTCTGGACCTGACGACCGAGGACTTCGACGCGACGATGAAAACGAATATTTACGCTCCTTTTTGGATTATAAAGGCGGCGCTTCCATATTTGAAGCCGGGCTCTGCGATTATCGGTACGACTTCCGAGCAGGCGTATGATCCATCGCCTGATCTGTACGACTACGCCCAGACAAAAGCGGCGACAATGAACTATGTGAAGTCCCTGGCCAGGCAGCTTGGACCCAAAGGCATTCGGGTCAATGGAGTTGCCCCCGGCCCCATCTGGACACCGCTACAGGTAAGCGGCGGCGCCTCGCAGGAGAAATTAAAGAAATTTGGCGGACAGACCGTATTTGGACGCCCCGGTCAGCCTGCGGAGCTGGCGGGGATCTACGTACAGCTGGCGGAATCGGGTTCGAGCTTTACCACCGGTCAGATCTACGGCGCTTCGGGCGGTGCAGGTCAGCCGTAACTGGTAGATTCTTGTTTTGGTTATGGAAAATAGAAAAGCCCTCGTAAGAGGGCTTTTGCTACAATACAACTCCCAGTTAGACAAAGAATGGGGCAGTTTTTAAAATAACGCTATATCACGATCTCAGCTTCGCATACCTGATAAGCTGCTGGGCCATTTTGTCGGCGACTTTTCCATATTCGTCTTCGTAATATTTCTGAAGATCTTTTTTGGGCTTGATTTCTCCTTTTTTATGTCCTTCCCAAAGGACCGATAGCGTTGCGTAAGGCGGTATAAGAATGCCTATCGCGTTTAGAAAGTTGGATAGATTGGCGATCAGTTGCTCTGCGCCGTCCGAATCTCCTGTAATGATGATGCCGCCTACTTTATCATCGAGACGGGATGGCTTGCCTGCCAGTATTTCATCGTGAATGTTGTCGAGCCGTTCGACTACTTTTTGCATTTCCGAGGAATGAACGTTCCACCAGATCGGGGTGGCAAACAGGATGATGTCCGAAGCCTCCAGTTTTTGTTGGATGGAAGGCCACTCGTCTCCTTCTCCCATATCGGCATTGGTGCCCGGCAGAATGGCAAAGTTCACCAGTTTAATCGTTTCGCACTCTATGCCGATCACTGACAGTCTTTTGATAAAGAATTCGGCAAGAGCTTCAGTGTTGGAGGGCTCGTTCTTCTTTAAGGTAGCCAGGAGCAGAGTAGCTTTCATTCTGTTTTATAGAGAATACTAAAGAATTATGCCATGACGCTCAAAGCTCGATTATCTGGCTTTCGATCTGTTTTTCGGCTTCCGTTGCCGACATCATTTTCAGGGCAGTAAATTTTTTACCTTCCAGCTTATTATAATCCACAAAGAACTCTTCCAGTTGCCGCATAGTCTGCTTGGGCAGGTGCTTTGCTTCAGACACATCCTGAAAAATGTTAGAGCATTTGGGGACGGCGAGAAAACGATCGTTTCGAACCATTTCTTTCTTGTCCTTTTTCTCCGATTGCTCCGCCTTGATGCCGCCGATGATGCGGCATTTTATGATGACCCCGGGAAAAGAATTGAACTCCGAAATGACAATGACGTCTAATGGGTCACCGTCTTCTCCCTTTGTTTTCGGGATAAAACCAAAGTCATAGGGGAAGACCATACCGGCCGGCAGAATCTTGCTAAGCTTGAAAAACGGAGTATGGGGAACATAGTCATATTTCTGCGCGCTTCCCTTCGGGGTTTCGATTACAACTTCAAAACAGGACATACACTGAATTTATAGGTGAACTTATACTTTGCGGGCCTAAAAAACCGGGCCAATATTTGCGGTCGGACATAGACAAAATGGTCTTTTATGGACATCATCTATTCTATCTTCGGGCAGGGCCGTGATCTAACGGCCTTTCAAATGGTCAGCCGTTCGATTGTAAGCTTTTTTCTTACGCTGATCCTGATCCGTGTTGCGGGCATCCGAACCTTCGGTAAGAAGTCGGCATTTGACAATGTGATCGTCATCATGCTGGGGTCCATCTTCAGCCGGGTAGTAGTCGGAGCCTCGCCTTTTATAGGTACTACCCTGGCCTGCCTGACGTTTGTATTGATTCATCGGATATTAGCTTGGGTAAGCCTGTACAACGAGACAATTGGAAGGTGGATCAAAGGAGACGCGATTTCTTTATATGCAAATGGCTGCCCCAACGATCGAAACCTCAGGCAGGCCCGCATAAGCGAAAAAGATCTGTTGGAGAGTGTAAGGCAACGGCTCAACGAGGACACCCTGGATAATGTGGAAGAAATCGTCCAGGAGCGAAACGGAGATATCAGTGTTATCAGGAAACAGGGATAAGCAAGGTAGATGCAATTCCCAAACTGGGGGACTTTTTCCACGTCGGATTTGAACCCCCGGGATATAACAGCAGGCTCTTATTTCTTTGAAGCTTTCTTGGGAACTTTCGCGCCTTCTTTAAGGGCCTCCGACAAGCCGATGGCTATCGCCTGCGGTTTTTGAATACTTTGCCATAATCTATGTTTTATGATTTGAGTTCAAGGCCCTCAATTAAAATACCAGCGGATGGAACAATTATTTGGCGAATCTCTGTAAACCAATTTAAATACCATACCATGCCTACACAACAAAATCCAGCCAGAGACGCGCTGAATTCAAAATTGAAAGAATTTTTCCTGGAGCAGCTTCAGGATATCTATTGGGCCGAAAAGAAGCTGGTGAAGACGCTGCCAAAATTAGCCGAAGCCGCCCATTCCGATGAGCTTCGCGCGGCATTTGAAAGCCACCTTACCGAGACGGAAGGACACGTAAGCCGGGTCGAGCAGGTATTCGAGCTGCTCGGTGAAAAGGCCGAAGCAAAGGAATGCCCCGCGCTGAAAGGAATAGCCGAGGAGGGGGAAGAAATCATTGACGAAACCGAAGAAGGCACCGCTCAGCGTGACGTAGGGCTGATCTTTGCAGGACAGAAAGCCGAACATTACGAAATCGCCACTTATGGTGCGCTGGTTCAACTGGCAAAAGACATGGGGCAGCAGGAAATTGCCGATCTCTTGCATCAGACGCTGACCGAAGAAAAGAAAGCGGATGAAAAGCTGACCGAGCTCGCAACCAGCGGGATTAATCGGGAAGCCGCCCAGGAAGTGGCGGAATAATTTATTGGTTGACTTCGGGCAAAAGGGCAGGGCTGAAAATTGCAGTCCTGCCCTTTATTTTTTAGAAGAAATGTCGCCTGCCGCCCACCTTAGCCCTTCTCTTAGGGTACACGGTTTGCAACTCTTTGCCTAAAAGCGTGTATGAAATATATCGTTGGAATAGCTATAGTAACATTTCTGTTTAGCTGTAACAATAACGATGGAGCCGCCCATCCATCGGATAGTACTGGAGCTGCCGCATCGGACACGAGCAGGACAGCTACCGGCGGGGTTGCCTTCAATCGGCAGCCGGATACGCTGCCGCCGCCTTTTGCCACCAAATCGGCAGAGAACTACTGCAAGGTGATTGGCTGGCCGGATGGGAAGTCGCCTATCGCTCCTGCGGGTTTTACGGTTACAAAATTTGCCGGCAAGCTCGATAATCCCCGTTTTATATACATCGCCGACAACGGAGACGTCTTTGTTTCCGAAGCAAACACAGAGGTCACTGGAATTAAAAAGGTGCTCGCTCCGCTGTCTTCAAAAAGCAAGTCCCAAAATCTGGGTAAGAGTGCGAACCGGATTACCCTCTTTCGTAACTACCTGACCAAAAATCCCCAGAGCTATACCTTTCTTACGGGGCTCAATAAGCCGTTCGGGATGCTCATTATCGGCAATCATTTTTACGTTGCCAACACCGACGGCCTGATGGAATATGATTATCATCCTGGTGACACGGCTATAACGACACCTGGCGGGAAGATCCTGTCTTTGCCGGCGGGAGGCTATAACAACCACTGGACACGGAATATCGTCACCAATGAAAAGAAGGACAAGATTTATATTTCGGTAGGCTCGGGAAGCAATGTTGCTGAACACGGGATGGCGAACGAGGTCCGAAGGGCGGATATCCTCGAAGTAGGACTGGATGGAACCGGTGAAAAGATCTATGCTTCCGGCCTGCGCAATCCCGCCGGGCTTAACTTCCAGCCCGGTACTGGAGTATTGTGGACCGCAGTGAATGAACGGGATGAGTTAGGTGACGACCTTGTCCCGGACTATATTACGTCTGTCAGAGAAGGTGGCTTTTACGGCTGGCCGTGGTCATACTTTGGTCAGCACCCCGATCCAAGGATGAAGGCTGAGCCCCGCCCGGATATGGTACAAAAGGCAATCGTTCCCGACTATCCGGTCGGCGCTCATACCGCTTCGCTCGGACTTTGTTTTTACAGTGGCGCATCTTTTCCCGGACATTATCAAAACGGGGCCTTCGTCGGGCAGCATGGTTCCTGGAACCGGTCCGAGCTGGTAGGGTACAAGGTGGTGTTCGTTCCTTTTCAAAAAGGCCGCCCGGCGGGTAATATGGAAGATTTCCTAACCGGCTTTATTGCCGATGCATCAAAGAAGGAAGTGTATGGACGACCGGTAAGCGTTGCTGTCATGCATGACGGGTCATTGCTGGTAGCTGATGATTCAGGAAATACGATCTGGCGTGTAAGCGCCAATGGATAATATAAAAGCTTTGCTAATTCAGCGAAGGATCATTAAATGTGTCGCCCTGTTTCATATCTCCTGTCTCGAATCCCTTTTTAAACCAATACGCCCGTTGAGCCGAGGTGCCATGAGTAAAGGCATCCGGGACCACAGTCCCCGTGGCCTCTTTTTGGAGCCTGTCATCCCCTATGGCATTGGCTGCTTTAAGTGCCTCTTCAATGTCCCCTGGCTCCAGAATATTCTTCATCTTATTTGCATGATGGGCCCAGACCCCGGCCAGGAAATCGGCCTGTAGTTCCAATTTCACGGAATATTTATTATACTCAGTTTTGCTTACCTGCGACCGCAGCCGTTCCATCTTTGCCGATATACCGTTAAGATTTTGAATATGATGCCCTACTTCATGAGCTATGACATAGGCAACGGCAAAATCGCCAGGGGCTTTGAACCGCTCCCGCAATTCCTTGCAAAATGAAAGGTCCAGGTATAATTTCCGGTCGCCGGGACAGTAAAAAGGCCCTGCCGCAGAGCTCGCAGAACCACAAGACGACTCGACCTGGTCGGTGAATAAAACCAGGGTAGGGTCCTGGTAGGTCTTTCCCTGGTCGGAAAATAATTTGGTCCAAACATCCTCGGTATCAGCCAGCACGACTTTGGCAAATTTTGCCTGCTGGTCATCCGCTGCTTTTTCTTCAGGTGTTTGAGGTGTTGTCTGGGTTTGGTCAGGGGCCTGGGGCAGCTGCTGAGGCATACCTGTGCCTCCCATGAAAGCATAAATCAAGTAGATAATAATTCCCACGATGCCCCCGCCTGCCGCTACATGTCCGCCTGTAATGCCACGGCGGTCTTCCACATTAGAGCTTTCTCTATCGCCCAGCCATTTCATAGTCGATGTTTTAAGGTGTGCTATGAGCGTATAAAAAAAGTGTGCCAGTTAATACGATATCATCACTTCTCCGATAAGGGTAATTGGTCAGGGCGAAAGCCTCCTTAGGCAGCTTATTGTTTAAGGAAAGTCAGGGGCGGGCCGACCACTTCGAAGCCATGATCTTTTCTGAACTGGGCATTCTGTTCGGGAGTCATGCCTTTTGTGGCGCCTTTGCTCATGGCCGTGAAAAAAGCTTCCATCTTTCCGGCAGGGCTAAAAAGCATCAGCATTTTGGCTTCTCCATCGCCGACCTTTGCGAAGCAATGAGGCACTTTCCGCGGGCCAAAAACACTATCTCCCGCCTGGACATTGTAAACCTGTTCACCAACCTTTATCATAAACTGTCCCTGAAGTATAAACCACCATTCGTCCTGGTCATAGTGCACATGAAGAGGAGGGCCGCCCGGCTTAATCCGGCTGGATTCGTATACATAGAGTGAGCCGTCGGTGTCGCTCGTGGATATCTTCGAATAAAAAGTGTCGCCCTCGAAAAGCACGAGTGGAGTGTCGGCACGGTCTTTACCGGCAGCGACGAAAAACCCTTTTCCGATGCGACGCCAAAAAGGGGCGGCGACGGCAATTACCGGCAGGGCTAGCGCACTCAATGCGGACAGGGTTAGTTTTAGGAAAGATTTACGTTTCATGGGTCCTAATTTAATGTTTATCAGGAATGGCCTGTTTCTCATTGAGCGGTTGGCGGAAATGAATGATCAAATGGCAGATCATGCAATAGGAGTAACCGGAAAGCCCACCGGCCGTAGAATGTAGGTTTTTTTAGAACCGGCGAAAGGTGTTCGAATTCTCGGTGTGGAAGTCTCTTTAAAGGCAAGCTTCATTCAGTAACTCTCCAGCGTAAAGAGCGTCGAGAAATTCGGACACTCCGTGTATCGAAAAAGGACAACCACGCTGCAAGCGCCATCATTAATTAAAAGATTATCAACCTGTTCCAAAGTGGCCCCTTTTTGGCAGTGCATTGGTATAGCCTGCTGCACATGATCAAACAACAACTGCTATTTGCCTTTCGCCGTCTCCGCCGGCATAAGCAAACGACAACAATCAACATCTTTGGCCTCACCTTCGGCATCCTCTCCTGTCTGGTGATCTACCTGTACGTCACCTTCGAGCTTTTCTACGACAGGTTTCACCAAGACTCGGAACGCACCTATCGCGTTATCGTGCAATTCACCGAAGCCAGCGGTATGCAGCATGGCGGGCCAGGGCTGTGGCCGCCTTTTGCCGCCGATCTGCGGCGGGAATCTACCAGTTTCAGTTCCATCACCGGCCTGTTTACAGGCGTCCCCCGTGTGCTGGTCCCGGAGCAAGGCAAGCCGGATCGTATCATTCCCGGTGTCGGCCCGGACGAGCAGGCGCATATTACCTATGCCGACTCAGCATACATGGATTTCTTCCACTATCAATGGTTGGCGGGCAATCCTGCCAGCGCCCTGCAGAAACCTTTCTCCGTAGTCCTCACCGAATCGGAGGCACGGCTCTATTTTCAGCACGGACAGCCCGCCGATTGGATCGGCCGTTCCCTGGTCTATTTTGATTCGCTCACAGTTACGGTCACTGGCATCGTCAAAGACTGGAAGCAGAACAGTGACTTTGGCTTCAAAGACCTGATCTCTTACAATACCATTGAGCACAGCTTTCTGAAGCGGGGCACGCCCGGCTGGAATAGGTGGCTATACGATGTAAACGTCTTCGTAAAGCTGGCACCGGGAGCCACCGTAGCGCAGGCAGAAAAGGAACTCCCCGCCTTCTACCAGCGGCACAGGCGCCTTCCGGATGAGATCAAAGTCGCGTTCTCGCTGCAGCCATTGGCTGACATTCATTTTAATAGCACCTATAAAGATACCTATGGCCGCCGGGCGCACAAGCCCACCCTGATTGCCCTGGTGGGCATCGCACTGTTCATACTGGTCATTGCGGCCATCAACTTCATCAATCTGTCCACGGCACAGTCGATCCTGAGGGCGAAAGAAGTCGGCGTCCGAAAGGTGTTGGGCAGCAGCCGCGGCGGCCTTGTCTCGCAATTCCTCGTCGAAACCGGCATCATCGTTGTGGTGGCCATGGCGCTAGCGCTCCTGCTGGCAGGTCCCGTCATTGCGGCCCTGCATGGTTTTATCCCGCAAGGGGTCCGGCTTAATCTCAGCGATCCCAATACCTGGATCTTTATGGGCGCTGCGACCCTGGTAACCTGTCTGCTTGCAGGATGGTATCCCGCTCGCGCTCTTTCCGGCTTCCTGCCGGTGGTCAGCCTTCGCGGATCGGGTGTCCGGCAGCTCAATTCCAAAAGCTGGCTGCGCAGGGGCCTCATCGTGTTCCAGTTTGCTGTAAGCCTGCTGTTTATTATCGGTACCATCATAGTAGGGCGGCAGATCCATTATATGCTCAACACCGATCTGGGTTTTTCAAAGGACGCGATCGTTATGATCGACCTTCCCCGTCGCGCGCCCCAAAATCTTAAAGCCATATATGCCGGGGAGATCCAAAGACTTTCCGGTGTGAGACAGGTAAGTCTCAGCACCGCCGGCCCCGAGGCAGCCGGCCATGGCATGACAAATCTCGAGTACAAAGGCGCCAAGGACGTAACGATCGATGTAGGGATGGATATGATAGACACCACCTATATGTCGGTATATGGACTGAAGCTTATTGCAGGCCGCAATTTTTATGTGACAGATACAGCGCGGCAAGCCAGCGACCCTGGCACCGTTCCGGTGCAACCGGGTTTCCGGGCTTACATCCTCAACGAGACGGCTGCAGGAGAGCTGGGTTTCAAAAAGCCGGCCGATGCTGTCGGTCACCAGGTGAGCGGCCTAGATGGGACATTGGGCCCGGTAGTTGGCGTGGTCAGAGATTTTCATGCGCAAAACCTGCATGAGAAAATAAAGCCATTCTTCTTCACTACGGAAGCTGGTGAAGGCAATCTGCTGAGCGTAAAACTATCCAGCGTCTCCTCCGCCGGTCAGGTAAAAGCACTGATAGCAAAAATGGAATCCATCTTCAAAAAAATCTATCCCGACAAACTCTACCATTCGCAGTTCTTTGACCAGTCGCTGGAGCAGCTTTATAAACAAGAGCAGCAAACTTCGCAAATTATGAACATCGCCATGGGCATCGCCATCTTCATATCCTGTATGGGCCTCTTCGGTCTCGCTGCGTTCACAGCTAACCAGCGGACCCGCGAGATCAGTATCCGCAAAGTTCTGGGCGCCGGCGTCCCCCAATTGGTGTCATTGTTATCCAGAGAGTTCGTCCTGCTGGTCGGCCTTTCCATCATCATCGCCGTGCCGCTGGCCGGCTGGGGAGGGCACCGGTGGTTGCAGGACTTCGCTTATCGCACATCGATGCCCTGGTGGCTCTTTGCCCTCGCCGGTGTCGCCGCGCTGTCGATCGCACTGCTCACAATCAGTTTTCAGGCTATTCGCGCAGCAACCGCCAATCCAGTTAGCAGTTTAAAAGTGGAGTGATTCTGCGATTGGGCCGTCGCGTATAGTTCAGTGGACATTTGATGTGGCGGATTCGCGATCCTTGTAAACCGGACATTAAAGGAAGCTGTGCGGTACTCATCGTAGGGGATTATCTCCGCTGCGCTCCGCTGTTCCCCATACTACTTCGAACGGGGCCTTCATACCCCTCCGGGGAGAGTTATCGAACCAAATATTGCTTGATTTGCTTGCTTTTAGTGAATTGCCCAAGTAAAAGCTTATTTGGGCAGAGAGGAATGATTTGCAAGGTAAAACTGTAAAATATAGATAAAATATCCAATATCGTAATAAAATATCGGATAATTTTATCTTTTGTAGGATAAAATATCGGATATTTGTAAAAAGAATGCGAAGGAACTTGTTTGAGCCTTTATCAGCTCATTTGGACAAGAAGGAGTTTACGATCCTTACAGGAGCCCGTCAGACCGGCAAATCAACTCTGCTCAAGCAACTAGAAGTATATTGTAAAGAGTTGCAAAAAGCCTGTGTATTCTTGAACCTGGAAAATAGAGATATTCTTTCAGTCCTGGATGAAAATCCGCTGAATCTATTAGGATACCTGCCTGATGTTAAGGGTAGGGTAGTTGTTTTCCTCGATGAAATTCAATATTTGAAAAACCCGTCCAATTTTTTGAAGCTGCTTTATGACGATCATGTCGAGCGGCTGAAGATCGTAGCAACAGGAAGCAGTGCTTTTTATATAGACGATCATTTTAGAGATTCACTCGCTGGTAGAAAGCGAGTATTTCAACTTTTGACTTGTTCATTTGATGAATACTTGCGGCTAAATGGAAAGGATGATTTATTGGTGGAATACCATCGGATACTATCTGATAAAAATGCAAGGACCACCCAACTCGAATATTTACGGCAGGAATGGCAATCTTTTTTACTGTATGGAGGATATCCCGCTATCATTACAGAACCAGATAGGAAAGAGAAAATCGAGAAGCTCAAGGAGATTAGAGACTCCTTTGTAAAAAGAGATATCCTGGAATCAGGAGTGCAAGATGAAACATCGTTTTTTCATTTATTCCGACTATTAGCTGAGCAAAGTGGCTGCTTGGTAAATGTTCATGAACTATCCGTTACACTTCGAATAAAAAGCAACGCTGTAAATAATTATCTACACATCCTACAGAAGTGCTTTCATTTGGCGCTGATAAAGCCTTTTTTTCGAAACCTTCGGAAAGAGCTGACAAAAATGCCCAAAGGATTTTTGTTGGATTCAGGGTTGCGTAACAGCCTGCTTAATAACTTTCAATCTATTCCAGATAGATTGGATAAAGGAGAGCTATGGGAAACGGCCCTTTTTAGGGCACTATCGGATAAATACGGATGGGATAATATATATTATTGGCGTACAGCTGATGGCAATGAGGTGGATTTTATATTGCCTGAAATTGAGACTCCTTTTGCTGTTGAGGCCAAATATGATGAAGCGGTCATCAAAGCCTCTAAATACAAGAAGTTCACGGAAACCTATCCGGAAATTCCATTGCATTTTGCATGGCTTTATCCTTTTAACGAAGACTTTTTTAGAAGACTGACTTTCCAACATTGATCGCCTCTGACTATCTTTTAAATGAAACGGCATGATTTTCATGCCGTTTTTACTTGTATAAATAGGGTGTTAGTCGCTTCTGCGGCATGAGCAGGAATAGCGTAGTTCTCTTCATCAGAATTGTAAATTGATCTATAAGGCGGTTGGCTTTCCCGGTTCCAAAAATTTCAGTCTGTCGCTTATGCCTGCAGCGCTGAACGAATTTTGAAGATCTTCTCCTGTCTCGGTGTAGTGAGACCATCCTTCAAAGTGAAGAGGTATTATAGTCGCATCGGGGAAAACGTGAGCGGTGTCGAGCACGTCATTGGTACTCATAGTAATGTTGAAAGGACCGCGTGGCCTGGCAGCGCCGGCAAAAGCGAATACATAAGCTGGTTTGAATCTTGCTGCTGCCTCACTGATTCCTTCATAAAAAACCGTGTCACCTGTGATATAGAGCAGAACGCCATCCGATTCGACTATAAAGCCGGAAACTTCGCCCGTAATGTGCTGGGTCCCGGCGGGTCCGTGTGTGGCTGGAGTGGCGGTAATTTTGACGGTGCCGAGCGTGTAAGTCTGGAAAGGAGTGAGAGCGGTTGTCGCGCCGCCTAATCGTTCCGCTCCTGAAGGTGTAGTCAGTGTGATAGGGACAGTCTTCAAAAAGACGAGTCCTGCGTTATCCAGATTATCCCGGTGCTGGTCGTGACTTAGCAGTATTGCGTCAATGTGCCCGATGTTTGCAGCGGCCGGCCCCTGCGTTTTCCAATAGGCGTCAGGAATGAAATATTTCCGAAATCGCTTTTGGCCTGGGCTTCGATAGCCTTTCTTATTTCTCCAGATTATTTAAGAAGGAAACGGGGATGAGCCCTAACCAATATAAAAAGACGCTTCATTGAAGAGGCTAATTGATGTACAGACTGTACCGCATCCCCCCCCCGCATCCCCCGCAAAAAAATTTGCACAAGTTAAAAAAAATAGGTTAGTTTGTGCTAACGGTTAGCTAAAACTAACCATTCATAGAAATGAATGCTCTAAAATTAGATGACCTGGCACTAAATGCCCTGGGTGACCCCACACGGCGCTCTATTTTCGAAAAGCTCGAAAAAGGTCCCTTAAGCGTGGTACATATCGCCGATGGACTTCCGGTAACCCGGTCAGCCGTATCACAGCATCTTAAGGTTTTAAAGGAGGCCAGGCTGATCACCATGAAACAGGAGGGAACCCGGAGTATATACAGCATTAACCAGGAAGGCCTGATCGCCCTCCGCAATTATCTCGACCGTTTCTGGGACGAAGCACTGGAAAACTTCAAGCAGTTAGCCGAAACCACGGAAAAACAAAAAACAATCAAAAAATAAGATGGAAGCAATCAAACTCACGACAATCAAAAAAGAGGTGGTTGTACAGGCCTCTCAGGAAACAGCCTTCAGGGTATTTACCGAACGCATAGATGCCTGGTGGCCAAAATCGCACCATGTCGGGAAATGCCCGATGGTGGAATCGGTGTTGGAACAAAAGCCCGGCGGGCGCTGGTTCTCCAGGCATGAAGATAACTCGGAAGTCGAGATCGGTCATATCCTGAGCTGGAACCCTTATGCGCACTTGACGCTGGCCTGGCAGATCAATGGCGATTTCCAATATGATCCTGCGTTGATCAGCGAGGTCGAAGTCAATTTCATTGAGGAAGGCCCAAAGCAAACCCGCGTTGTCATGGAACACCGCGACCTGGATAAACTCGGCGGCGGTAGCAAGGGGATCGAAAGTATGGACGAAGGCTGGGGCATGATCCTGAACCTGTACAAAAAAATGGCTGATGAAATCGCCTAACCCGGGCTGTATAACTTTCTTCAACAATGAAAAACAATAATTATCGTATCAGCTTAGCTCCGATTGAGCTGTCCGCTACTCTCTGGCAGCAGGTGTTAAACGTCCATGCCTGGTGGGCGCAGGACACCCGGGGCAATCCCCGGCAACAGGGCGACAGCTTTACCGTACGCTTCGGTAAAACCTATGCTACATTCATCGTCAGCGAACTGACCGAAGACCGTATGGTCTGGACGGCTGGTGATAGCTACCTTGACCTTCTGGCCGACACGCAGGAATGGACCGGTACACGTCTCGTCTTTCAGCATTCCGGCAATTCATTGGATATTACGCACGATGGGCTAACCCCGGAAAAGGAATGTTTTAAGGACTGTGAGCAAGGCTGGAATTTTTTCCTCGGGCACAGCCTGCTGAAGTATTTACGTGAAGGCGCAGGGCTGCCTGCGATAGGGATCCATGCCTGGCTGAAAATGGACGCAGAAGTGGTACGCGGCACGCTATACAGCGCCGGCCAATCATCGGGTGGGACAACCCGGCCGATGTTGATGCTGGATGTCAAACAGACTAAGGTCGAGCAGGTATTGTCCTTCTATGATGTAAAACCTTACACCGGTCAGACCGACCCCCTCATTGGAAAGTATTACATGCTGATACCCGATACGGACGGCTTATTGGAAAAACTGGAAAAACTGATCTGATCATTATGGATACTATCGAACATGAAATTTGGATCGGTGCGGCGACGAATGAAGTTTATTGCGCGCTCACTACAGCGGCAGGAATCAGGAACTGGTGGACCAAAGATGCAGACCTGGATAACAAAGTGGGTGGAGAGGGCGTCTTCACCTGAGAAGAAGAATATCTCATATAAAGCTGTATGGGCGATGTACAACGAGGGGCAGGTCGAGTCATTTACGGATATCTTTAAGTACATCAAGGTCGCAATAGTGGCTAAAGATATAAGGAAGAACAGGTCCACGCTTTCGTCGTCTTTGAAAGCCAGTATTAAAAAGTTCCCTTTAGGAACACTGGCGGCCATTGGAAGTCTTTGTAATCTGACACTAAAAGAAACATTCGAGCTGATAGATGCTGAATATACCCGGCAAACCCAGAAATCGTCTTTAAATTCTGAATGACCACGCCATAACCATTGCCCTCTGAGGCACCTTTCCTATCTCTGTTTTGAGTTTAGACCTTTTTTAAAACGACCTTTCTTCAAGACCGGCTTTTTTCAAAGCCGGTTTTTTTATTTTCCGGGTTTCCCAACAGCTGACTCCTTTCCCCAGAAGTCTGAGTAGCTAAATAATATAGCATTTAAATACTATATTATTTAGTATTTTTTGTTATGTTTGCTTGAATATTCGAGCCTGAAATTTGAATATTCGAGCCATAAAACTGAAAATAAGAGCAGGTCGCATTTGAAAAAAACTTAATTCTTTTCCTTTGGATAAGAAAAGCCAACAAATAAAATCTCTGGTCAGGGAGGAGAAACTAAAAGGAAAACTCACAGATATGGAGCAGTTGATGCACCTGATTCCAAAGGAATTAGCCGCATCCTGGCTTGAGAAAAATGAAGAGGAGGTCGACGGACTGCTGAAAAGGGTAGAGGATTTTACCATTAAGGAAATTTACAGCTTGGGAGAACACTGCGGTTTAGGCTGCACCGAAATTTATACCGTATTCGAAGCGGAATATTTCAAGCAAAAGAATAAATAGCTACTTACCCCTTTTTATACGGCCGTCTCTGACCAGGGACGGCTTTTTTTATTACTAAACCTTATACTATGATCCAGGAGAGATTTGATGAAATGATTGCATTGCTGCGCCGCTATATGGCATCCTCCCCGGTGATAATTGATTTGCTGGAGATATCTCATTCATCCGTTTTGACTTTTTCCTATCCTAGAAAACCATCTGCCAGCAGTCGAAAACAAAGTGTAATAGACGCCTTTGAAATTCGTACCATCATTAAACAGAGCCTGGAAAATGAGCACCCCACGACTCCCGCACTGCTGGAACAGCTAAAGCAAACCAACCACGACCATATTTGCGTTTCTATTTTTAGAACCGGCCGCGGCGTCTTCAATATATTTACTGATTTTGACAGGACCGATCTTATTGGTATCATGTATTTCAGCGAGGAATTAGACACACCTCCACTTTATAGCCATTTATTCATGAATGGGTACTTATTGTCGCGGGAACGGTAGAATAACCTTACTCATACAATTGTGTCAAAATAATATGTTGGCGAGTAGTTTCCAATAAGTTTCGTGCAGAAATATAGATAATTCGTGATCATGCCATAGTTGCTTTGTCTTTTCGTAGCATGTCTTTTTAGGAACTTTCATTTTATTTCTTTTATTTTGCCCACCATAATCGTTTCCCTCTAAGAACTGCTACGAGTTTTTTTATTTTAGACCGTCCTAAACCATTTAACCATGATCCATCATTTCAAGGGAAATGCTACCCCTGCGGGCATTACATATCAGTTACGCCTTTTTACTACCGGAGTCTTTTTAAGTTTACACTATCCTGGTGTAGACCGATGCTTCTTGCCATAATCTTACATTATTCTGCTGACCCATATCCATAACTAGTCTTTAGATTTCGAATTTTTTAACCATTTCATGTCTGGTTTTATGAGATGCAAAACATTTGCATGCTTTATCGTCATGTCCCTGCTTTATTCTACGGGTAAAGCTCAGGAGATAACATCCCCTCCGACAAATAGCATTGAAAGGTCGATAGGATTCATCAATAAGAAATACTCTGACCTCACTGACAGGCTGGAAAAAAAATCGCGCCATGCGCTGGAGGATATTCAGAGGAATGAAGCTTCGTTGTTGAAACGACTAAAAAAGAAAGATTCAGTGCGGGCTGCTCAAATTCAAAAAAGCTCGGAACAGGAGTATGCCCGACTTTATGACCGGCTAAATGGTTCGCCAGCCACATTTTCGCCAAAACAGTATTTTGCCGCAGTTGACAGTGTTCATACGGGCATGCAATTTTTACGGTCGTCCGATAAGTTAGGATTGTCTGCGTCCGCTATAGAACGGGCAGGTAAGCTGGAGGCTTCCGCGGGTAAGCTTCAGCAACAGCTGGAGGTTTCTGACGAAGTACAAAACTTCCTGCGTCAGCGCGAGCAGTTATGGAAGACCCAACTGCAGCAAACTCCTGGCCTAAGCGGGATATTAGGGATCAACAAGAACGCATTTTATTATCAGCAACAACTTGCCGGGTACAAGGAAATGCTGAATGATAAGGATAAGTTAGAGGAAAAGGCATTAGATGCAATTCGTAACTCTCCGGGGTTTCAACAGTTTTGGCAGAAGAACAGTATTCTCTCCCGGTTATTCCCTCAGCCTGCTGCGACCAATGGTGTCCTGCCTCCTACTACTCTCCAGACAAGCAGTCAGGTGCAGCAGATCATCGCTAATGTTATGACTCCTGGCGCCGACCCTGCTCAATTGGCCATGTCCGATCAGTTAAGAGATAAGGTAGGCGATGCTCAGGATCAGCTTGGCAGCTTAAAAAGCAGGCTGAATAATCTGGAAAGCTCAGTTGGAGGTGCTGCAAATGGTGGTTCATCCACGATGACAATGCCGGATTTTAAACCGAACAGCCAGCATAACAAAACTTTCCTGCAGCGAATTGAGACCGGATTTAACCTGCAAAGCGGTCCCTCTACGAATCTGCTGCCCGTTACGCTCTCACCCTCTGTGTATGCTGGGTATAAATTCAGCGACAGGATGACGGCAGGGATTGGCGGCGGCTACATTATGGGTTTAGGGCAAAGTTTCCGGCAATTTAAGGTCAGCAGCCAGGGTGTGACACTGCGCAGCTATCTGGATGTGAAACTCAAAGGAAGTATCTGGATATCGGGAGGCTTCGAATACAGTTATTTACAGGCGTTTTCCGACCTGCAGGCGCTGAAGAATGTTGATGCCTGGCGAAAAAGTGCTCTCATAGGTCTTACCAAGAAATACAAGATTGGCAAGAAGGAAGGTAAGCTGCAGCTTCTATTTGATGCGCTTTATGCGCAACAGGTCCCGAAAGGCCAGCCGCTTGTCTATAGAATTGGATATTCATTTTAAAATTAATCACTGAGATATTACGATTATGTTCCTTAAACTCATCAAGACGCCAGGATTCTGGTCTCTTTTTCTACCATTGTTCCTTCTTAACCAAAAACATGCATTTTCGCAAACTAATCAGAATACCCCCCTGGTAAAAATCCAAAGCCCAAACGTTGCAGCATTCGATAAGTTTGGCACTATTCCTGTCAATCTTTTCACTGGTACCCCGGATATTTCTATTCCGTTGCATACTTTAAGCTACGGATCGATAAACGTACCGATAATCCTTCGTTATCATTCCAATTCAGTTCGCGTGGCCTCTCACCCGGGTTGGATGGGAACGGGCTGGGATTTGATGGCAGGTGGAAGCATAAACAGAACAGTCCGGGGAATACCGGACGAATATTATCCTGCATTAAATCCTTCGACGGCTGCCGGGACTGGAGCTTATTTTCTATCTCCGTTATCCAATTCTAATACCAGCAGTGTAGTCGACGGTCCGAACTGGAACAATCCTCAGGTTTTAAACCTGGATAACGACATTGAAGCCGACGAATTCACTTTCAACATGCTGGGACATAGTGGCAAGTTCTACTATGAAGGCCCTAACTCTGGATGGAAGGTGATCTCAGCCGAAAATATCAAAATTCAGCTAAATCCTTCTCCCGATGATTTTCTTACTCCCTCTCAAGTGCAGGACGCTATCCATGGGTATAATAATTCCTGGTCAGGGACGAACAAAGTTGTCAGTGACCTGAATAACAATAATGCTCAATCAAGAGCATTTAACAGCTTTACGTTAACCACTGCTGATGGGACGAGGTTCATATTTGGTGGTATCAATGCAGTGGAATTTTACAACCCAATACCGCTTGCGGCCCCTGATAGAGACCACTATAATTTCATCGCTACTGCCTGGCATCTAACCAAAATAATCGATGCAGAGAATAATGAAATCGATTTTTCATACAGACGAGATTATCCCAACCCGGAGCTTAGCATTTCACAGAATGATATTGCATATGCCTGCAAATACAGTGGGAATATCCTGGACCCGAGCGGCATTCTTTCAAGCAACAATACAAACACTATTAGCTCCTCAACCTATAGCGCTACCATTATCTGGCCCATGCTTTTGTCTGCCATTTCAACTCCCAATGAAACTGTATCTTTTTCATCTGGGGTATCATCGGCAAAGCAATTTAGCCCGTTGACTTATACTAATCAACTAGTTAGTGCGCCTGGAACTGGTCAATCAAGTGGACAGATCATGAACACGCTGTTCAATAATGTCCAGAACAATTTCAATTTCAAGTGGGAGCAGTTAAACGATATTTCTATCGAGAACTCTGCCGGGGAGAAATTCAAGAAAATTCACTTCGATTACAGCACGAATACCCAGCAGCGTCTAACCCTGAACTCACTGACTCAGATGGATTATCTCGGAAATCCGCTTGAACAGTATCAATTCGCCTATAATAACATGCAAGCTTTACCGCTATATGATGGTAACTATTCGGACCATTGGGGGTTTTATAATGGACAGAATGTAAACGGTGTATTGGTTGGCAATGTTGCTTCGTTTAAAAAAACGGACACGAATCTGGTAACTACCGGCTTGTTGAATAAAATCACTTATCCTACAGGCGGATATACACAATTTGCCTGGGAAGCGCACGATTATTCACAATATGTAAATGGTGACAGGTCAAGTCTTGTTTCCGTATCGGGTCCGTCCTATTGCGGGGGTAGCCGTGTTAAACAGATCGCCAGCTATCAGGCTAATGGAGACCTTGTTTATCAAAAGGATTATTATTACGTGCGTGGATACAATAGCTGCGGTGACCCGGCTTCGCTGACGTCAAGCGGGATAATTAATGCCCTTCCTCAGTACGTAATAAATGTAGGTAACCGTCTGGACCCCACAGGTCAGGTAACCTGGAGCCTTCGTCATCAATATATGGCGCCGTATTCGCCTATGAGCTATAATGGTCAGGATTCTTATATAGGATACGATCAGGTTGTCGAAAAGAACAGAGATGGTTCTTATTCGATACATTACTTTACCAGCTATGGCCCCGATTTCACAAATCCTTCGATAACCCATTTTGATCAATTGCCTTCGGGAACGCTAGGTTGGAACCTGACTGGCTCAACCCCCGACCTCAATGTGCCGCATACGGACCTTCAGTGTGAAAGAGGGAAATTACTCGCTACTTACGACTATACTTCTTGTCCTAACCCCACATTGGTAAGGAAGATGGTTAACACATACCGCAGTGATGCGGCAAGGTTCGATCAATATATAAAGCGGATTGAAAAAGGACCTTCTGTAGGTGACGCCAATTGCCTTCACACTGCTCTAAAGCTTGTGACGGCAAATAAGCTGTATACGTATGACTACTATCCGGTGACCCAAGATGTCACGACTTATGATCTTCAGGGAAATAACCCAATAGTTAAGACAATTTCGTTCGAGTATAACGCCAGTAATCTTGTTACAAAGAAGACTATGCTGAACAGCAAGTCAGAGCTTGCCAGTGCGGAAACGATCGTGGAGAACACAAAATATACTACAGAAGGCATTGATGACGCCTGCCTTCAAATGTCATCCGATGGTGTTCACATACTTGACCGTGTTATTGAACAATCTGTATTTAAAGGGGGGGCTTTAAAGGTTATGAATCAGACCCAGTACTATTCACCTGTATCGGGAATCTTCAAGCCGCTGAAAAAATTGGTGCAGAACGGTACGAATACTAACGAAATCAGAGAACAGTTCTATCAGTATGATAGTAGGGGGAATTTACAGGACTATTCTAAAGTATCTGATGTTCACGAGGTTTTCCTGTGGTCCTATAATTTTCAATACCAGGTCGCTAAAATAGTCGGTGCCTCATACAGTTCCGTAGTTGGCCTATTATCTCAGTCTCAGATTGATGCGGCCACCGGCAGCGATGCTTCTATGAGGGCTCTTTTTGCAACACTAAGAAGTCAACTGCCAGGCGTTTTTATTACTTCTTACACTTACCGGCCACTTTTTGGTATGACTAGCATGACAGATCCACAGGGCCGAAACACCTATTACGATTATGACGGTGCGGGACGACTTGTGGCTATCCGTGATCAGGACAATAATGTTATCAAGCGACTTTGTTATAATTATTCTGGTCAGTCGACTTCTTGTAGCTTGTTCTACAATACAGCCCAGACACTTACCAAAACAAAAACCTGTGCAGATGGTTATGTCGGAACTTCAGTTAATTACACTGTCCCAGCACAGATTTATACTGGGTCAACGCAGAGTGATGCTAATACCAATGCGGTAAACAATGGTAGCAAGGCTGCACAGGCGTACGCTGAATCGAACGGTTCTTGTCTCCTGGTAATATGGAATGATGAGCAGTATGGCGATTTTACGGTAAATAATTGCTCGGCAAATCAGGTCGGCACCGTAGTTAGATATACCGTATCGGCTCATACCTATTCCTCTACCGTCCCGGGAGATGCTAACCAGCAGGCGATTAATGACGTTCAGACAAATGGTCAAACCTACGCCAATCTGCATGGGCAGTGTTTATGTACATCGACAACAGTAACCCTGAGAAATAGCGGCAATGCATTTTCCTATAGGGCTATTCTTACTAATAATACCACCGGAGCATCTTTTACCTATAACTTTCCTTCGTCCGGGACGTCGACCATTAACGCGAATTATCCTCCGGGAAGCTATTCCATTGGCTTTGCGCCCACCGGTGGACCTGGGGCCAATCACACCTATCTCTGGTCTATGGGCCCAGACGGTGGTTCTTCTCAGGGCACCAGCGCATTCTTTAACAATATTAATATTGCCGGCACTCCTTGTTCCTTGAATCTGACTATTCAATAATTATTAGAACTTATTATATGAAGCTGTCCAAATATTATTTTCTTTGTACGATTTGTACGCTGCAATTTGTGGTGATTGCGGGCGTAATGCAGGCACAAACTCCTGCAACTCCTCCGCCAGCTTATTTATATCCGGTGAATTTTGTCCGAACATGGGACGCTTTATCTCCGCAAACAGATCCTAATACGTTAACTTCGGCTACTGTACAGGATGTCCGGCAATCGACCCAGTATGTGGATGGGTTAGGTAGACCGATACAGATGGTGGTCAAGCAAGGGTCGCTACGAACCAGCACGGGTGCAAATGTAGATCTTGTCACCCCAATAGTTTATGATGTAATGGGACGGGAGCAGTTTGAATACCTCCCTTTTGCGTCTAATGTTGCTACCTCAGGAGACGTAGTCAATGACGGTAGTTTTAAAGCCGACGCTTTTCAACAGCAAGTAGCTTTCTATAATTCCTATCTAAATGGTCAGAGTTCGGAAATTTCGGGAGGATTAAACTGGGCGTACAGCAAGACGACCTATGAAGCTTCGCCGCTGGGTCGGGAGATCAATTCCTTTGCTCCCGGCGTCGGCTGGGCGGGCAGTGAATCCGGATCGAATCCCCATAGTGTAAGACATCAATATCTCAGCAATACAGGGAGTTCTGGCGATAATGTACAGCTTTGGACATGTGCGGCTACAGCAGGGGCTATTCCAACAAGTGGCGGTGCGTATGTGTCGGGGCAATTGGAGAAGAATATAACTGTGGATGAAAGTGGGAATCAGTCGGTGGTTTACACAGATATTGAAGGAAAGGTAATCCTTAAGCAGGTACAGTCAGGGACTACGCCTGGCAATAATCATTCGGGGTGGCTTAACACTTATTATATCTATGACAACCTTGATAATCTTAGATATGTTTTGCAGCCTCAGGCGGTACAACTATTATTAAATAGCGGCAGCTGGAATCTGTCTTCGAATGGTAATCTCTTGACCGGACTTGCGTTCTATTACGAGTATGATCTACGAAATCGAATGACCGTTAAGCGCGAACCTGGCGCCGCACCTATATATATGGTATACGACAGCCGGGACAGGCTGGTTATGAGTCAGGATGGCAATCAGCGGCAGACAAATAGCTGGTATGTGCAGACTTATGACAACTACAACCGGGTAATTAAGAAGGGAATTTATATCGATGCAACTCCTTTTGCTACGTTGCAGGCAAATGCAAATGCCGCTGCTATCCAGAGCGATGGATCTTCTTATCCTTCAACAACTTCTAATTTTACCCTTCAGGAGCAACACTTTTATGATAAGTATGACTGGCTTGCCGGAACTCCATTGTCTGCCGGATATTCGAATACTAGCAGCAGCAACTTTTCTTCGGCTTATTCGGTTTTTCCATATCCACGCCCTGTTACCCAAACTACATATTCCACAGTAGGGTTGGAAACCGGCACGATGATAAAGGTAGTCGGTACTCTCAGTGGATATGTGAATACTACAATGTATCAGTCAAATTTTTACGACGATCATGACCGCTTAATCCAGAGTCAGCTGAATAATACTAGCGGAGGTACAGACAAGAAGTATATTCAATATACATTTGATGGAAAGGAGCTGGCTTCCAATTTTTCTCCGTCCAAGGGCGCGACGAATCATCAGGATTATACAATCCTGACAACCAAAACTTATGATGCCCTTGAACGGTTAACGAATATTGCCAATCAGATAATAGCCCCGTCAGTAGTTCCTGTAAAGAATATCGCTAGCCACGAGTACGATGAGATCGGACGTGAAGGGCGAAAAACTTTGGGCGGAAATTTAGACGTATTGACATCAGAATACAATGTGCGGGGATGGTTGACGGGAGTCAATCGTTCTTATATAAGCTCTACAGCAGCGCCGGGCTCAGGCGGTTTTTTCGGTTTTGAGCTGGCTTATGATAAGAGCGCTTCAATCGCAGCAGGGAATTCCTACACGCCGCAATTCAATGGTAATATCGCAGGTATGGCATGGAAGGGTGCAGGAGATGGCGTAGCACGCAAGTACGATTTTAATTATGATTATACTAACCGGTTAACTGCCGCCAACTTTAATCAGAATACAAGCGGCACTAGTTGGGATCATAATGTGATAGATTTTACCACGGATAATCTTCAATACGACCCCAACGGAAACATTACTCATATGAATCAAAAAGGCTGGCAGATCGGTGGCAGCGGATATATTGATCAGTTGACTTATAATTATCTTCCGGCCAGCAACCAGGTTCAGAATGTAATAGATGCTTCCAACCTCAGTACGACTACTTTAGGTGATTTCAGGTACTCGCCCGCTTATAGCCAGACGTTTTCTACGCCCGGTAATAAGCCGGTAACAGCTACCGATTATTCGTACAATAGTGCGGGCGGCCTTACCTCGGATAAGAATAAGGATATAACAAATATCACTTATAATTTTTTAAACCTGCCACAGACTGTTACTACTTCTAAAGGAACTATCAGCTATGTATACGGCGCAAACGGAGACAAGATTCAAAAGATAGTGCAGGAAAATAATGTCCAGGTCGCTTTCAATGGAACCAGCGTTACTTCTAATCTGACTTCGGTAACCACTTACTTGTCTGGGTTTGTCTATCAGACCTTAACTTATCAAAATCCAGCGCTTGTTTCTCTCAATTATTTCGACAAGTTAGCCTTTTTTCCTCACGAGGAAGGACGGATCCGGCCATTTCACACAGATGCCGTGCATCCAACCTGGGTAACAGGCTGGGCCTATGATTTTTTTGAAAAGGACCACTTGGGAAACACGCGGTTGATTCTGACAGACGAAGTACAAACGGACATCTACCCTCCTTCGTCGCTTGAAGGTACATTTTCGGATGCCAGTACTGCTGTGGGCTATGAGAAGAATTATTATTCGATAGATCCCACCTATTTGACCTTGCGTAGTAGCATAACTGGTATTTCCAATTACACTAATTCCAATGGGGTTGGAACTAACTTGTATCCGAGCGGTAATAGCGGTAATACCAATAGTGGCGGCACTAGTACCGTACTTTACAAGATTAATGGAGGCGTCAATAAGGTCGGATTGGGGATGACACTAAAGGTAATGGCAGGCGATAAGATTGATATTTTTGGGAAGAGCTATTATTTTTCCAATAATGCCAATGATAATGTCGGGTACAATATTCCAGTGTTGACATTGTTGTCCGGCTTTCTGGGGTCGCCTGGGGCCGGTGCTGCCACTGCAGGTCATCCTGCGACTGCATCCCAGTTGAATGGAATTAGTTCTGTCAATAGTAATATATCGTCTTACCTGACAAATCCCTCTCAGAGAACTGCAATTACTTCAACAACCCCTAGAGCTTATGTAAATTATATATTCTTCGACGAACAGTTTAATTATTCGGGTGGGGGATTTGCAACTGTCGGCTCACCCGCGACAGTGACAGACTATGCAAGTATTCCTAGCATGCATAATATCCCAGTACCCAAAAGTGGTTATGTTTATGTATATTGCAGTAATGAGAGTCCTGTAGATGTGTTCTTTGATAATATTCAGGTAGTACATACACGCGGCCCTGTGCTTGAGGAGAATCACTACTATCCATACGGACTTACGATGGCAGGGATTAGCGATAAGACGCTTAAATCACAATACGCTCAGAACCTATATAGATATGGCGGAAAAGAACTTCAGAATAAGGAATTTAGTGACGGTTCTGGGCTCGAATTAGCCGACTATGGTGCAAGAATGTATGATGTGCAACTTGGGCGTTGGCATATACCCGATCCTTTGTCATATTTGACCGAGGATATGAGCCCTTATAAGTATGCAGTAAATAATCCAGTTGCGTTTGTTGACGTGGACGGTCTAAAAGATACCGTTATAAATGGACAGGTTATTCAGAGGGACCGGGACCTTCAAGCTGCAACAGTTACACCGGCAGGTAGCTTTGCGAATAGCGCGGGTGGAATTGCTTTGGACTTTTTGATTAGAGATGGAGTAGATTATAGGGGTACGTATTACAAGCCAGGGATATCGAGAATAGCCAGGGCGTGGCAAAATGGTGAGATATCGGATGCAACATATTCGATGCTCCGTTATCAGATGCAGAGTGCCACTAAGATGCAATATAAATCTGCTTTGGCGAAGCTTCTGGGCGAATTACCCCCAACAGGAAAGCCTCTATGGTTACAAAAGAAGCTGGCTTATGACGTGGCATTTAATGGCGCGCCAATACCGGAAGGCGCCTCAAAAACCAGAGCACTTACTTCTTTGCTCGCAAAGCCACAGAACGCAAGAATCCTTGGGCGAGGTTTGTTAGTTGCTTCTGCTGCTATGTCCATCTACAATATTGCGACTTCGGATAATAAGGTTCGTGCGACCGCCCACGAAGCGGGTGGTTGGGCTGGAGCTTGGGGTGGTGCTGCTTTTGGGGTTGAAATTGGAGCGTTGATAGGAGGACCATTTGCCCCTATAACGGGAGCCATAGGCGGAGTTGTTTTTGGAGCTATCGGCTATTTTCATGGTTCCCAGATAGGGGATGCGATCTATGATGATGTGACCGGACATAAATAATATATGGAAGTATTATGGTGAATTTTAAAAGGAAAATGAACGAAAGATCCCCAAGAGCTACGTCTTCAGAGAGCTGGAGAAGAAGTATTTGGCCTCAGATATGGTTAGGATTGCAGGGAAAGGGCTTTGAGGAGAATGAGATCAGTGACGTTTATCTACTTACGTTTACGCTGTTCAGTGAACAAGCACTGACAGACGTAACCGAATTAATCGAAGGGCAGAAGATTAAGACTCTTACCAGGGTAATCGAAAATGTGCCGGACGACTTTGATTTGAGAGATAATGAATTGCTGCAAATATTTTACATTGCTACTAATTCCAGATCATATCTTGCTCTTTTTAAAGAGACCGGACACGTGAAAGAAGAGTTTGTTAGAATTTTCGAGATTGATTCGTTTGATATAAAGCTTTTTTTGGGTCGAAGTTTGGTATATCCAATTTGATAGGATGCAATTATCTATAAGATATTGATAAGCCGGACATTTTGTCCGGCTTATTTTATGGCTCCGGCCGAAATAAAGCCAGCTTTGCGAATTTTCACATTGTCAAGATAGTTAGGTCATAGCTGATGGGTAATCAAGTCCTCCCCCTCCTCCTCTGCCCATGCTCATCCCCCAGCCCAGGCCTTTCCGGCCCCTCCTCCCGAGAAAACTTCCGATCCGGTTCCATCATTCCCTTTTTCAATCGCTCCTCAATGTCCCCCCATGATACCTGCTTGCCCATATAATGAATGTCTAGCTTGACAATATCTTCATAGTATAAAAGTGCTCTTCTGCCAATTTCTTTATTTAGATCGGGATATTTATCTACATACGCTTGCAGTATTTGGTCCATGCTGCGGTGCTCCAGGATGAAATAAACATCTGCAAAGTCCCTCATCCGCGTACCCACGTGAGCAATGGCATGAACCTTCATGGCTGCAATATCGTCAAGCGATGCCATCCTTACGCCTTCGTCAATTAATGGAGGCTTTAACCATTCGTAATCATGCGTAATCATATCAATCTTAACATCATTGATCTTGGTAAAGACATTGTTCGAAGGGGTGACAATTTTTTGCGCTTTATATTTATCTTTTAGATGGGAGCCAACTTCAAGAGGATCAAACTTGTTTCTTGTAAACAAGTCGATATCGACGGAAATGCGGTGACCTATTTGTAAAGACAGCGCAGTTCCACCCACCAATCTAAAATCTTTTAAAATCTCTTCTGAACAAAGCTGTTTTATTAAAACCAGTGTCCCTTTCGCCACGGTTGCCTCGTAGAGCATCTCAACTCCTCCCGCTTCAATTTGAAGTAATCGCATACCCTTGGTATGGCATACTCCGGGAGGTAGGGCAGTTCGTGGCGCAATGTGTGAAGGACATAATCCCGCCCGTAAAAGCGAATCAATTCTTCGATCTCATCGTCATCCCCTCTTTCCATAAGCCTCCCGATGATTCCCACATGGTGCTCCTGCCAGTCGATTTTATCGAACCGCATATCCCAAAACAGTGCTTTGGAAAGTGCTGGAGCGGCATTCTCGGGATGCTTTACGGGCTCAGGCCCTGGTATGGTGTTGAGGTCTTTCGACATGCGTACATAAAGTTAATATTTTTTTACTATTACGAGGCTTGCTAGCCCAGGAGTATTTCGCATCCGTTTTAGCTCACTCTCGACAATATTCTCGATATCCCGTTTCACTCCTTCATAATTGCGTTGTATATCAGCAGGTACAACCTTTCTGATCACCGGCAATCCCTTGAACTTACTCTGCTCGTTATTCAACTTCTTATTATCCTGTATGATCTTGCCATGAAAGGCTTTATATTCCATCTGCTGATCAGGCGTATCAGCTACCACACCCGCAAACTCGCCGGAGCTCAGCATCGAAATCCTGGAAGCCGGTATTGCCATGTCCAGCTGCTCGGATATGGAGAAGGAGGTTTCCGCCCGGTTAGTTTGAATACTCGACCTGGCTTGCACATTCTTCCCGATCATCTTGGAGGCCATTTCGGCTGAGTCATTGGCAACCTGCCCGAAAATCCGGTTGGCGGGCAGGTTCAAAATAACTTCGGCTTGCTCCTTCCCATAATTTAGCCGTAGCTGGCTGGCGTCCTGGACAATAATCGTTACAGCAACCTTATTTGACCTTGCTGTTGCTATCGTTTCGTTGACCCGGTGGACGTAAATCGAGGAGAACTCGTCGTACATATGGCTGCTTTTGAGCATTCCCTTTTTATTCACCAACCGGTTCATCGTATTGGTATACAGGGATATTACCGCGCCGTAGATCCCGGACCGTTGAGGTGATGAGCCGATACAACAGATCTTTGGGGCTTTGGGGTCGTTGATATCGAGAGTGAAATCGTTGCCCGTCATGATATAATAAAGGGTCGGAGAAGAAAGCCGGGCAATACCGATTTTTAGTGATGTCAGCTGGTTATCCAGCGTCTCGATATTATTATTCATATACGCCGATACGAATGACCCGATGTAGTTTTGGATTTGAGGTTCGGACCTGAGTACCGACAGGAGCCGGCCATAGTCGATCTGCATAAGCTCGATGACATGCGGGAGCGTACAATATTTACCACCGGCATATTTTCTAAGAAACCAGATCAACGCTGTAGCGAACGTAATTGCTGATTCCACCCAAAAATCCCCCTGTTTGCTGATCCACTCGGTATTCAGGCCCAAAAGTATAGACCTTGCCGCCTCGGTAGCATCAGCGATATCCGTCATCCCCGATACATCAAGGGGATTGCACCGGTGTGAGTGTTCCAGGTCGTCGAAGCTGATTACGTAGAACTTCGGCTGTACCGGATAATCTTTCCTGTATCTCAGGAAGTAGTTATAGGCAAGCAGGGTAAGGTCGTTGTATTTGAAATCGAAAAGGAACATGGTATATCCTTTCTGTATCTGCTGCTTGATCAGGTTCTGAACGATATACCAGGACTTGCCGCTGCCCGGTGAACCCATCACCAGCAGCCCCCGCATAGGGTCCAGTATGTTTATCCAGCCGGTTTGTTTTCGACCATTATACTGGTAGGCATAAGGAAGATTGATGCTATTCCCATTGACAAGACTGCGATGCTCCTGTGGAAAGGATTCGTTAAGCGTATTGAAAATGTCCCTGCGAATCCGCTGTCTCAATATTCTTGAAAACATTGCACCACCCGCAAGGAATAGCAAGTAGCCGGTCAGGGTCAGAGCAATATAGCTGATGGTCGTTTTCCCATTGGAAAGCTGAACATCAAAGACTATTACCGAACCGAAATAAAAAAGTAACCCGAACAGTACGAGCACACCAGGAATCACAGGGCCCAATTTCTCGATCTTTTTGCCTTTTGTCCCAATCAAAGAAAGTAAAAGCACTCCCAGAGCAATCCACTTAGAGGTCCCGAAACTAATGAACAGTCCCATTTTTTCAAGAACATCTAGAAACCGGTTGGTTATCAGTCCTGTAAGGTTCCATTCCACGAACGCCGCCTGGCAGAAATAGAAAAAATGTGATAAGAGAATCAATAGGCTTATTACCCTCGTTACATCGAGTATCCGGTTCAGCGGTTGTTCGTTTTGTGCAGCTGTCATTGCCTGGGCATTATAAGGATGGTCTGTTTCCTGGTTTGGGCCTTTCCGGGTTGGGCAATCGATGCAAAAGAATGGTTGGACTGATCTCCCGAACTTTTTTCACGAATTCTTCCCCCAGTTCCTTGTCGGTAAGGACGACATGACGTTTATGGTCGATAAATATATACCCGGCTCCCCCCGTCCCACTTTCGACATACGGGGCTACATCGATATTGGCTTGCAGGAGGCTCTCAGGCATGGATTCCATATTCCCACCCCCCATTGCCATTAACAGTGAGTTTTTGGCGTGGTCGAGGGAGGCAGCCCGGGACAGGATATTGTCACGGGATTTTTGTATCAGATCAGAATGAGAAACCTTAAACCATAATTGACTTGCATTTACCCATTTTGTAACCTGCTTCCCTTGTTCATTCAACATGACATACGCCAAACTGTCGCCTTTACGCCTGGCTTTAACATTGAAAAGGGATAGCACCGCGTTGAATTCATCAAAAGAGGTAAAGAGGTAATTATCAAAAACATAAGTCGCAACATCGGCGATTCCGGCAAAAGTCGCCACCTTACCATATTGAAGCTTTTCCGGTTTGTCCGGGAATTCAGACCGGGATCTCTCCCGGCTGGACGTAAGACCATACTTCCGGATAATCTCTTCACGAGCCGGAACCGACTTGAATCTGCCGATATTAAAGTCGTTAATCTTACTGCCGTCGCTTCGGATCGTCGTAGAGACAATATGAAGATGAGGGACTACCGTGTCCCGGTGCCGGTACACCAGGTAGGGCTGCTCTCCGAAACCGACCCTTTCCATATAAAGCGAAGCAATTTCGATCAGCTTATCTTTGTCCAGCTCGTCCTTTGGCGAGAAAGCCAGCATGAATTGAATGGTGTTCCTGATTACTCTTTTATTCAGCTCATGCAGCTTGCCAAACCTGTTCATTAAATCATCTCTGGTCAGATCAGCCGCGTCCTGGAGAAACTTGCAGGCATAGATTCGTTCCGCCATACCATCGCCAACCTTTCTTTCGTGATAGTTGATGACAAGTTTCAAGCGCAGAGGGGTACTTATTTTTGCGACCATTGCTCGTAAATTTTGGTTAACAACCCGGTTATCTCCTTGACAATCTTTTCCAACCAAAATAGTTTCGCCTGAAACTGTTCTTGTGAAGTGATGTGCAGCGAATGGGATTGTTCCCTGTGGGTTCGCATGTTATTGACCGCAAAAACCAGCTGTTCTTTTAGCTCGATAGCGATCAGCAAAAACTCATCAGCTGTCCGATTTCGGTAAAAAATTGTCTGCGGCTCGCCCATAAGCCGTTCGCGGATGTATTCCGAATAGTTCCTGCAAGTCGAATCCTTGAATTCTTTGGAAACTTTTTCAAACTCGGTGGCAGTGAATAAACCCGACACCCGATGGAGCCTTCTTGGACCTGTATTCCTCATTTTCTTCCGCTCAATTAATTACGGTCAAAGGTATGCGCGACCATCCAAAAACCAGCGAGATGAAGCAAAACCCTACAGCAGAACCTGTCTATCTGCTAACTGCTGCAAAACCGAAGCAGTGAATGCTAAAGAATATACTTAGTGTGAAAAAGTTGCATCCGAATAATAGAAAATTGCCCGATGTTTGGAAATAGCGAGTGTGTATCGCTGATATGTAGGTTTTAAAAAATGAATATGTTTTATGGAAGAGCTGATCTACAAATTGAATCTAATCCGGCCTCTGTCGCCCAAACTGGAAAAATGGCTTCGATCGATCATCCGCCCCCTTACCTTTGAGCCTGGGCAGAAAATCCTTGTTCCCGGACAGATCTGCGACCAGATTTACTTCGTCCAAAAAGGCCTAATCCGCATCTATCACATGCTGGACGATGCCGAGGTATCCGATTGGTTTATTACAAACATGGATATTTGCGTATCGGTAGGCAGCTTTTTTACCCAAACTCCATCAAGGGAATTTCACGTGGCCCTGGAGCGGTGCGAATGCTGGGGAATACTCTTTCCCGAACTGATCGAAACTTACAAACGCTTCCCCGAGTTTAATATCCATGGCCGGGAGATAGTAACGGAATACTATGTAAAGCTGGACAACAGGTCCAGCATCCTCAAGCGATTAGATCGTGATAAGAAATATGAACATCTCCTCGCGACCAATCCCGACTTTTTAACGCGTATCAGTATTAAGGATATGGCGTCTTACCTGGACGTTAGCGAGTCCACTTATAAAAGGATGAAAAAAAACTATATAGAGAAAATGGGTGCGGAGGCGGCCAGGAAGAAACGCATTCGCGGGTCCAAAAGATAATCGATCTACCGCTAAGGGTCATTTGGCCCTTTGTGTCTTCATCTATTGTTTCGGTTATACAGGTTATTTAGCTTTGATATTGTTCTGAAAGATTTACGGAATTAGTATTCGATCGGACCATTATTTCTAAGCTAATTAAACCTTTTTCTGATGAGGAAGTTTGTCCAGGACCTGGAAAGTGAGCTGACAGGGACTTTAAATGCTATTAGCTCAGGTACTAACAGGCTATCGGTTGCCTACAAATCCCGAAAAGCCGTCACGGAGTTTATTCATCGTCTGCAGGAATATATCCGGGTTAATCCGTTTACAGACGAGTCCGCTGAAATTGAATACTTCAAGCGTCTTGCTCCCCCATTTTACAGCCGTTTATTTTACTTCTCGAAAATTTGCCAGATCGAATTGGATAGAGAGTTTGCCGCAGTCGACCGGATAGAGCAAACACTTATCCATGAGCTGGATATCGTAGAGAAATTCTTTGAGCGGCATCGTGAGTTCTGCATTTACTATTACCAGAAGGTGGGAGACGCCGACGATCGGTTATTTGTAAGAAATAAGAGGGAAAACGAAATGGTGGATGAGGTTGAGATTATCATGAATTCTGATTTTTGTGTCGGCTGTTACTGGGCTGCCCGCTTCCTGGCGAATAACACTCTTAAGAAGTATTTGACGGAAGAATTGGAATTGTTGAGAAACCCGCCCTCCCGCACAACTACCGAGGCCCCGGTTTTGATCTGGACAGGCAGCAAAACCGATCTTATCGAGTTGATTTATGGATTTTATTTTAAGAAAAGCTTTAACGGCGGAGAGGCTAGTATTGATGCTATCGCCGCCTGGTTTCAAACGCATTTGAATATCGACCTTGGAAATTTTTACATTACCCGTCAGGAAATTTTAAGGAGAAAGAATCTTACACAATATATTGATGAGCTGAGAGATGCATCAAGATCAAATGCCAATTGATAAAATATTTTATTCCTAAGTATGGAAATGGAGGATGAAGGATTGATCATTTTTGTATTGTCAATAATGACAAACAAAAATGAAGAGTATGGTACAGACGTTTTTTATTTTTTTAGCAATGGGCTCCCTTGCTTACTACGCATTCATCCTTCCCAGACTATACAAGAACTGCGAGAATTTATGGCCTTGTTTTCGAGGAAGGGTACCCAGGTGTCCGGTCATGAAAACGAAGCGGCCGAAGAGATCATGCCGGCCCGCCGAGGAGTGTATACGGCGGAGCAGGAAAATGATGTCCGCAAGGTTATTGAAAGGGTGGAAGAGCCGGTTCAGCAAGTCGTTGGTAATAGCATCGAGAGCAGAATGTCTCTGGCTGAAGCGCTGTCCGGAGAAATTAAACAATTAGTACAAAAGGCAGCGAAGGAGGGTGCCGGTAAGGAGCATATAGTTTCAGGATTACAGACATTGCTTAGGCGGGAGGAATACGAGCCTCTCAACGATGGTCCTTTCAATGAATCGATCAAGAACCTGATCAGGTTCGACGTAACAACTAATTGCTCCATTCATTTGAGCAACGAAGAGTTGGATGGACTTTGGGAAGAGTGAGCTCAATGAGTGGGGCACTTTTTTGGGCAAGTTAAGAGCGCGGCTATCCCGGGAAGGCAGTGATTGATGTTTTGATTGATTTGTTTCATGGGATAAGGTTTAGGATAAGGCACGTTGATAGTAGCACTATTGCCGGGCCGGGGGCCGCGCTTTTTTAAGATTTTTATTTCATCGGTAAAGTGTGAGTTATGACAATGTGTAGAAGGACTGTAAGTTTATTTTTTCTGATAGGATTCGTGGGATTTTCGGCCTTGGCTCAGGATGGAAGCGCAGGCATCAACCAGGCAAATGATCTGGTTCGGGGATACTTTCCGACGGCGGTTAACCTGATGTACGCGATAGGGGCGATAGTAGGACTGATCGGGGCGATCAAAGTTTTCTCTGCATGGGCGGAAGGTGAGCCGCATACCAAAAAACTTGCGGCAGGGTGGTTCGGCGCCTGTATTTTCCTGGTAGTTGTGGCGACGGTAATTAAATCGTTCTTCGGAGTATGAGCCGGAAAACATATATAATCAATAGACGAATAGGGAAATCCCTTGAAGTCAAGGGGATTAAAGGCCAATATATTGTTTATCTCGTTGCAGGATTGGTTGGCGCATTATTGCTGTTTGTCGTATTGTATCTCGCCGGAGTTCCCCAATACTCCTGCATAGCGCTAGTATTATTGGCTGCAACCATCCATTATAATCGAATGCGGTCTCTGAGCAAACGATACGGAGAATATGGATTGATGAAAAGGAAAGCAGCCAGAAAGCTGCCGCCAGCAATAATCTCCCGAACGAGAAAAGCATTTATACTGAAGAGCTGAAATAATGTTTTAAACCTTGAAAGTGTCCAACATGGAAAGAAATTGGATGCAGGCTTTGCCTGTATATGGAATGGAAGGAGAGTGTTTGCTTTCCAGGCAGGGGGACTACACCGTAGCCTTTAGGGTAACCAACCCCGAGATCTTTACGCTCTCGGAGCAGGATTATCAATCCTTGCATCAGGCGTTTATAAAAGCCATTCATTCACTGCCGGCTGGAACGGTTTTTCACAAGCAGGATTGGTATGTTAAATCCGAATATCAGCCCGAGCCAACAGATCGAAAGGGCTGGCTGGGAACCGCAAGCGACCGTCATTTTGAGGGCCGCCCCTATTTGAATCATCATTCCTATATCTATCTTACGCGAAAAGTCTCCCCACGACGACCCTCGACTTCGGCCCTTTCCGGCTTATTGCGACCGCACTTGTTTCCGCAGAGAGCCGTCAATAAAGCGTCAATCGACGAGTTCCTGGGTTTTTGCGGCCAATTCCGGCAGATTTTGGAAGATTCCGGTTTCATCAGCCTCGAGCGCATAGGAAAAGATGAATTATGGAGCACTCACCAACAGGCCGGTCTGATCGAGCGGTATTGCTCACTGGAAACGGGTTCTATCCCCCTTTTAAAGGATGTAGGGTTTAAAAACGGACTTTCCGTCGGTAATCAGTCCTGTCAGCTTTTTAGCCTGGCCGACGCAGAAGACCTGCCTTCAGTTTGCAGTACTTGTATCGATTATGAGCCCTATTCCACCGACCGGACCAAAATGCCTCTGGGATTTGCCAGCGGATTGGGACTGTTTCTACCGTATAACCATATTTATAACCAGTACGTTTTTATCGAAGAGCCCGCGGCTACTCTCAAACAGCTGGAAACGAAGCAACGCCGGGCGCTGTCCTTATCCGGCTATTCCCGCGAAAACATAGCTACGCACGATGCAATCAATAATTTCCTTCAGGAAGCTGTGACTGACCAAAAGGCGCCGGTAAAGGCCCACTTTAATCTACAGGTCTGGACTAATCACCAGCAAGAGTTCCAGGAAATCATCAACAAGACGAATGCGGCCCTGGCACGGATCGGTGCGAGTCCGCGCCTGGAAGTCATCGGCGCCCCTCAAATATGGGCTGCGGGAATACCCGGTAACGCGGGTGATTTTCCACAAAACGAAACCTTTGACATTTTCCTCGACCAGGCAGTATGTTTTTTCCAGATGGAAACGAACTACCGATCTTCTGCCAGCACCTTCGGTTTTCGGCTGGGGGACAGATTGACCGGCCGGCCGCTGCACCTGGACATTGACGACGAGCCAAGGGCCGCCGGAGTGACGGCAAACGGCAATATGGTAGTGATTTCCGGGTCTGGCGGAGGGAAAAGTTTCCTCATGAACCATATTGTAAGAGAATATTATGACCAGGAGGCCCACGTCGTGATCATTGACATCGGACATTCCTATGAAATTCAATGCGAGCTTCACGGCGGGTACTATTATACCTATGATGAATCAAAGCCGATCAGCTTCAATCCGTTCTATTTGGCGGCAGGAGACGTTTGGGATACAGAGAAGAAGGAGAGCCTGAAAGCACTGCTCCTGGCGCTCTGGAAGAAAGCGGATGAACCAAATAAGCGCATCGAATACGTTGTTTTGTCCGACGCCCTGCAGCTATATTTTGCAAAGCTGGCAGCTAATGGGGGTATCTTCCCCTGCTTCAACACCTTTTATGAATTTTTACAGCAGGAGTTCAAGGCCACCCTTCTGGGGGATGGCGTCAAAGAAAAGGACTTCGATATTGAAAATTTTCTTTACGTGCTGAGGCCATATTATTCAGGAGGTGAATTCGAGCATCTGTTAAATGCGCGGGAGAATCTGGATATCCTCCAACAGCGTTTTGTTGTTTTTGAACTGGACAGCATAAAAAGCCATCCCGTGCTATTCCCGGTCGTAACGTTGGTTATCATGGAAATATTCATGTCTAAAATGCGCAAGCTGAAAGGGGTACGCAAGCTGATTGTTATAGAAGAGGCGTGGCGAGCCATCGCACAGGGAGGAATGGCGGAGTATATTAAATACCTCTATAAAACAATCCGGAAGTTTTTTGGAAAGGCGATAGTTGTCACACAGGAAATCGAGGATGTTATTTCTTCCGAAACCATCAGGCAAGCCATCATCAATAATGCCGATACGAAACTTCTGCTCGACCAGAGTAAATTCCAGAACAAGTTCGATCAGCTACAGGACTTCCTGGGTATTTCCGAAAAGCAGAAAACCGAGATCCTCAGTTTGAACAAGGGACATGAGCCAGGCCGGTCTTATAAAGATTGCTGGATTGGACTGGGTGCTACGTCGTCGAAAGTATACAGGGTCGAGGTTTCCCCGGAAGAGTACTATGTATATACTTCTGAACAGCGGGAAAAGAAGTTAGTCCGGGAGTTTATTACAAAAGCTGGTAACGTGAAAGACGGGGTCAAATTATTGCTCAATACCCTGAAAGGAGCGACGGTGTTACTCTTCTTTTTTCTCTTCGGCTCTTCGACACTAAACGCCCAGGACCCCACTTCTGTCATCTCTTCGGGCATTACCAAAGTAATTAAAGCATTTGATCTTCAGGTTCAGAAAAAACAGACCCAGACTATATTGTTGCAACAGGCGCAGAAAATCATCGAGAATGCCCTGACTCAGCTTGACCTGGAGGATATCCGCAGCTGGGTGCAGGCTCAAAAGGACCTGTACAGCGATTATTTTCAGGAATTGTGGCAAGTCAAGCCAGTGGTAGCCGGTTATCATAAAACGGCCGAAATCATCCAAAACCAGGAAAAAATTATCTCGGAATACAATCAAGCCTGGAACAGACTCAAAAGCGATCCGAATTTTTCGACCGAAGAATTGGCAGCGATGAATAGACTCTATTCCGGCCTGCTCAACGAAACGGCTAAAAACCTCGACATGCTGTATGCCGTAATACGGAGCTTTTCATTGCAAATGAGCGATGAGGAAAGGATGCAGGTCATCGATACGGTAGGGGATAGCATGAACAAAACGTTGTCTGATCTCGAACGTTTAAATAATCAAAATTTCTTGCTGAGCATTCAGCGGTCCAGGGAACGAAATAACATTGATTTACTTAAAAAAATGTATGGTTTATGAAAAAAATCGGGGGAGTATTGGCCTTACTATCTGTTAATATGGTAGGAACGGCCCAGAGTTTCGACGAATGGTTTCGGCAGAAAAAGGTCGAGCTCAGTTACATGAAAGGACAGGTTGCCGCATTGGAAGCCTATATCAAGGTAACCGAGGATGGCTATCGCATCGTACAGCAGGGTACGGATATTATTGGAGCCATCAAAAGCAGAGACTTTGACCTGCACAGCGAGCAGTTCAAAAGTCTGTCGAAGGTGCAGCCTGCAATTGGACAGAGCGCTATCATGCAGACGGTAACCGATATCTACGATAAGATCAACGAAATGGCCGGGGATGCGAAGGCGAAGGCAACCATTCTGCCTGGGTGGTCGATAATCATCAATGAGCAGTTCGATGGGCTGGTAACCAACTGCTTCAATAGTATCGCTTGCCTGAAAAACCTCCTCACCGACGGGCAGACAGAAATGACCGACCAGGTCAGATTGTCCGAAATAGAGGAGATTTGCAGCCGCATAAAGCATGACTTCGAGGCCGCTGTCCTTCTTCGAAACGGTGTCGGTATTCTTTCTCAAAACATTAATCCATAAGAAATGCAGGGAAGAACAAAATGGATACTATCGATCGTTATGTTATCCTGTGCCGGAGTGCATGCGCAATCCTTCGAAGTGCAGCAGCTCCTGCTGGACTATCAGAAACTGACCCAGCAAAGACAAATCCTGAATGATCTGTATAAAGGATATGAAATTCTCTCCGCCGGATATGGAGCCATCAGGGACGTAAGCAAGAGCAGCTTCGATCTGTACAATGCTTTCCTGTCGAATCTGCTTATTCCAAGCCCCACCGTTCGGAGCGATTACCGGGTAACTAATATCATCAGTCTGCAAGCACAGATTGTCACTGCTTACAAGGCGGCCTGGACAAAATACCGGCAGGACCCGCACCTCTCCGCCAGCGAGATCGAATTAATAGGTAGTTCTTTCTCAACCGTGATCGACCTGACCCTAAAAGACGTCGAGACGCTGACAACGCTGCTTACTGATGGCAGTATCCGTGCAGGTGACGGTGAACGGCTCCGCAGACTTGATCTCCTCAACAGAAGTATGCAATCGCATTGGGTCTTTCTTCAATCCTTTGTGGACCAGATTGCTGTGCTATCGACAGCAAGATCTGCCAATGAAAATGACTATGCAAAACTTCGACGGTGGTATGGCTTAACCAACTAAAATAACCAGTATGAACCTCACTTTAAAAGCGGCATTGAGTGCCGTTACGGGAGTGGTATGTCCAATCCTAACCTACGCACAATCCGGTGGAGTAGCCAATGGTATCAAGAGTCTGCAAGGTACGCTCGACCAGCTTTATAAAACCATGATTCCCCAATGCAGTCAATTGATCGGGATTGGACAGGGGATTGCAGGATTTGCAGCGCTTTGGTACATCGGCGTACGCGTATGGCGACACATCGCCCACGCCGAGCCGGTTGACGTATTTCCTCTGCTGAGGCCATTTGCCATCGGCGGGGCCATAATGCTCTTTCCTTTCCTTATCGGACTGATAAATGACGTGCTTCAGCCCACCGTTACGGGAACGGCGCAGATGGAGCAGAATGCAAGCGCCGCTATTTCAGAGTTATTGAAAGAGAAGCAGGACGCGATTCTGGAAGCTACCTATCCGTTCTTCGGAACTGGAGTCCGGGGAGCCGGAACCCTCTGGGACCTGTATATGCAGCAAGGCGGACCAGCCCTCCCGGGCGCTGGGATAAGCAGCGCCTTCCAGATAGCTAACGCCATGGACTTTTTTGGCTTTAAAAGCATGGTGCTCCAGTGGCTTTCCGAAATCCTCCAAATCCTGTTCGAGGCAGCAGCGCTCTGTATTAATACACTTCGAACCTTCCAGCTGATCGTCCTGGCAATCCTCGGACCGCTGGTGTTGGGTTTGTCCGTATTCAATGGATTCGAGGATTCCTTTCGAAACTGGCTCCGCAGGTACATCTGTGTTTTTTTCTGGCTCCCCGTCGCGAATATATTCGGCTCCATCATTGCCAATATCCAGGTCGCTATGATCCAGTCCGATATCAGCCAGATTCAAAATTATGGCAGTACCTATTTCAGCAGCACCGACGCGGGATACCTGATTTTTTTGATTCTTGGTATTGTTGGCTACTTCAGTGTTCCGACGGTCGCGGGGTATATTGTCAGCACGGGAGCCAATGATACCCTGGCCAATAAGGCAGGTAACCTGGCCAGGTCGGCGGGAAGAACCATAGCAGCCGGCGCCAGGGCTATTATTGGCGCTGCAGCCGTTTAGTAACAAGTAAAATCAAACAATTATGTTCAATCAGTTCAAAAATATGGACGAGACCTTCCGGCAGGTTCGCCGGGTCTCGCTGGGTCTGATCATAGCCTGTATTGCAATCTGTGGGATGACCATGTATTTCAGTTTCCGGCAGGTATCCAAATCCAGCGACCGTATCTATATCCTGGCAAACGGTAAGGTGCTGGAAGCCGTTTCAGCCAGCAGAAAAGACAACGTCCCCGTAGAAGCCAGGGACCATATCCGGGTATTTCATGAACTGTTCTTCTCCCTGGAACCGGACGAAAAAGCCATTCAGGCCAGCATCGGGAAAGCTTTATATCTCGCGGACCTTTCAGCAAAAAAGCTCTACGACAACATCAAAGAAGCTGGCTATCTGGCCGGGATAATTTCCGGTAATATGAGCCAAAGGGTCGAAGTGGACAGTATTCAGCTGGACCCCAATAGCTACCCTTATCATTTCAGGTGCTATGCGACGGAAACGATCACCCGCGCTTCCTCACAGACCACCCGAAGCCTCATCACGGAAGGCTGGCTGAGACATACCGCCAGATACGAGAACAATCCCCACGGCTTTATGATTGAGAAATTCCAGGTTGTCAGCAATCAGGATATAAAAGTTGAAAACAGGGGACTATGAAAAGGCATTTCCAATATACCCGCCGCCACAAAGGCATCGTAGCTTTCGCCGGTTTTGCGGGCTGCGTATTCGTACTGGCTATTTCCCTCCATACCGCTGTATCGCGACCGTCGTCCTTCTCTTCTTTCAGGCCGTCGCAGCCACCCACGCCATCCTTCCGGTCACTGCCACCGCAAGCGCACACTCCGTCCGATACCGCTCGACTTCGGCAGCTGGACAGCCTGATCCTCGCGCGTCCGGGATTTATCGACAGCATCAGGATGGCGCTGCACTATTACTCTTTACTAAAAAATTAAACTATTCGATATGAAAGTACAAGTGAGTGGGATTCTGAGGCATCGAAAAGTACTCCTCCTCGGCCCTCTGATTGTTGTCCCCCTGATAGCTCTGTTTGTCTGGTGTGCCAGCAAGATAATCGACGGTAGCTACATTAGTACGACAGCTTCCCAGGGGTTTAACCTCAATTTGCCCGGGGCGCATATCAAAGAAGGTAAACGCCTTGACAAAATGGCCTATTACAAAAAGGCGGAAGAAGATTCCGTCCGCCTTCAAAACAGGCTGAGGAATGGGACACCGCTATACTCCCCTTCCGATACAAGTTCTTCACCTGACCAGGCCGAAGTTAGACTGAACCGTAAGGTGGCGGAATTGAAAGGTTTGCTGAACGGCCAAAGCCCGCCTGCAATACCCGAAACCAGACCCGAGGACTGGCGCACGGACAGCTGGCGATCCTACGAAAGGCTGCCGTCGCTCAATGAATCCGCTCCCCCCAGAAAAACCCCGCCAATATCCGGGTCCGACGTCGACAGGCTGGAACGGCTGATGAAGACCATGAAAGAGGGCGGGGCAGAATCCAGTCCCGAAATGCGGGAACTGAACCAGACGCTAGACAAGCTGGTGCTCCTGCAGCACCCCGAACGCACCAAAGACACCTCCTCGCAGAAACAAGCCTCCGCCACCCCATTACCCGTAGACCCCGCGCAGACGCCTGAAGTTATAAACACCTGGCAAAAGCAGCCGATACAAACGAATCGATTCTATGACCTCGAAACCAACGATGAAGAAGACGATATTCCGACCGCTCTCATGATCGAGGCCGTCATCGCAGAAACGCAAACGATGATTAACGGCTCAATCCTTCGGATGGAGCTAAGCACAGAGCTGATAATCAAAGGCGACCATATCCCAAAGGGAACACCCATCTATGGTTTAGCCCAATTGTCGAATCAACGCCTGCTGGTAAAGATCTCCGCAATCCGTTGCCGTGAAAAGGTTTATCCCGTGGCCCTTCAGGTTCTCGACCTCGACGGCATGCCTGGCATATTCGAGCCTGAGTCGATGGAAAGAGAAGCCGTACGGGAATCAGCGGGAACATCCATCGGCACTATCGGTCCCGCCAGCTTGGACCCCTCCATCGGCGGCCAGGCGACCAACGCCGGTATTCAGCTGGCCCGTTCCCTCACAAGCAGAAAATTCAGGCAGGTGCGGGTTACGGTCAAGACCGGCTACCACATCTTTTTAGAAGACATGAGCCAAAAACATTAAAAATTAAAATAAGGTAGGTATGAGAAGTTTGATTTTGTGGGCATGGATGCCAATACTTTTATTCGGTTTCACACCCCTTGTTCGGGCAGGACGCCCAACACTGACCGTAAGTGCACCTATAATTGGTTCCTTTTCGCTGGAGCTTGCTCAGCGCTATACGACGAATCTGATCTTCCCGTTCCCCATCGCCAACGTCGATCTGGGCACCGGAGAGATTATTGCGAAGAAAATGAAGAACATTCAAAACGTTCTTCTCCTTAAGGCTGGCAAATCCCATTTTGCTCCAACCAACGTCAGCGTCTATCTCGAAAACGGCCGCCTTTATTCCTTCCGGGTAACATATGCCGACAGTCCGGCCATACTCAACTATTCGTTTTTACCCGATAGCGCTGCGTCTATTGCTGCTAACCAGCATAAGGACGCGATCGCAAAATTCACGTCCTGGCCGGTCGATAAGGGCAGGATGCAGGAAGATGAAAAGCTAATAACTGCCGCCAATCCGTTCCAGCGGGCCGCGGCATCCGCCAGCCAGCTGCACCTTACGCTCCGGGGGACTTACCTGAAAGATGAACTGCTGTGGCTAAGGTTCAGCGCGCGCAACACGTCGCAAATAGACTTCAAGCCTGAGCTGCTTAGGTGCAGCCTGGAAGACACAAAAGCAATAAAGCGAACGGCCGTGCAATCTATAGAGATAGCACCCGTCTACACGCCAGCCTCAACAACTCTTGCGGGGCGAAGTAAAACGGATTGGGCGCTGGGCTTCGCTCCTTTTACAATCGACTCAGGCAAACGCCTGGTGATAGAGTGGGGCGGACAGGATGGACGAAGACTGCGACTTCACATAAAAAGGAAGTATTTATTAAGAGCCAAAGACTTAAATCCCACACTATGCCAGAACTAACCGAAGAAAACCTCAAACAAATCGGAGAAAAGCTGGAAAAAATGGGACTGCCAGACACATTTCTCCCCGAAATTGCTGAGCAGGCGAAAAATATTGCCGCAAGTTTCTTTCATGTTCGTCGAGAGCTGACCATAGACCAGGAACAAGTGAAAGTCGTGCTTGGGCTTCAGGAAAAATTTAAGGACTACTTTATGCCTGATTTGCTGGCGCTCAGCCTAACCCCGCACGAAAAGAATCTTGTAAATCAGAACGCATTCCTTCTGCCTTCCGGGGCCGATTTCACCGTAAAAGAAGCATACAACCTCATGCAAGGCCGGGCAGTTCGTAGGCCCGCCGGATCGGACGGTGAAGGCAGCTACTGGATGCGACTTAGTACGGAAAAGTCATATCATGGAATACGAATGCCCGTGCTTGTTCGAGGCGACTTGTCCGTACAAAACTGGCTGGCGCAGTCTCCTTTTGACAAAACCTTGACGGACGAGCAGAAAAAGACACTTATCACTGCATTGCATGCAGGAGACCGGTTTAACTTAACGAATTTTGTACCCGGAGAACAAGTGCCGATTTACATGGTGACCACTCCCGAATGGAATCAAATTGAATTGGAAACCGGCGGAAGGATACTCAAGGTCACCGAGCATCGACCAAACTCCGAACATACCTACCGAAGAATCTAAGGCCCCCGCATATGGAAGAGCTGTTTTGCGTCCTGGAGAGAATGAAAAACGACCACCGGATAGCCCCCGCCCACGTCAGTTTATTCCTTGCCCTCTTCTGGATAAAGACCGAGCAAGGGGCTGCCGATCTTTTCCCGATCAACCGGGAAGATCTGATGCAACGCGCCAAACTCCTCGATCGAGGCCGCTACTACCGCTGCCTCCGTGACTTGGCCGGGGCAGGGTACATCATTTACGAACCAGCTTTCAATCCGAGAAAATCCAGTAAAGTACGGTTAGGCGATTTATTCGACCAATGAAAGTCTGGCATTATTCTTAAGAAATGCTAAAGATGCCCCTTTGTGGACAGGGCATCTTTGACCAATTCCTAGAAATCTTAAATTCGATGGAGTATTTCTAGTAGCTCTTTTAACGCTAGTCCAATAGCTACAACTAGATGGATGGTCTCTAGTATTTCATCCAAAGTTGATTTAGCCTTTAAACGGTATCCTAATAAGTATGTCATGTTTTTGCCGCCTCCCTATCCGGCTTTTTCTGATGGTTATAAAAAATGTTCACCAATAAAAATAAATCTCTCACCTCCGATGGAGAGATATCTTTATGACATTCAATGTGTTGTGCGGGAATTGTTGCCTGAGTGATTCGAAACTAAAGGTAATTGCTTGTCTATCAGGGACCAATGGAAATCGGGACCAACGGTCCTTCTAACGGTCGCTAGGGTCCCAAGACTGGGGAACGGTAATAAGAAAGCTAAGGTGACTGTAAACCATACTTGTCATTGATAAACAATTATTTATGAGCACTTTAATTGACTAGCAGGAAAGAAAGCAAAATTTTATTTTTACAGGTTAGATGGAAAAAAAGTTAGTTGAAAGGGAGCAGAAGTAAGCTAAAATTGGGAAACAAAATTGCTGAATTCTATATTTGTGCTAAGTGTGTCGAGTAAAACAGCTTTCCAATAATTGTCGCCTCGTGTTCGCTTAAAATCTTCAGCACTTATTGCCAATGTGGCCAGCGCATCGGGTAATGACATAGAAATCAGATTAGCCCTAACTGAAGTGATGATCTCAGTAAAGATGCCAATTGATTCTTTTTTTAATCTATTGAGTAAATCAAGTCGAACATAATGACTGGCAATAAGATTGAACATATTATTGTCAATATGATTAGCATTTTGTAAGTAATACTCGAAATCAAGACCAGCAGTTGGGTCAGGAATAATATTTACAAAAAGATATTGCTCTTCTGGTAAAATGTCAAGGTATAGATTGAGAGTCTGTCTCATTCCTCCGTTTACCCACGCAATTGATTTTTTCCCATTGCAATGTTCGCAGGAAGGAAAAAGGTTCCATGGATGTACGACAAATTCTGGAAAGACTGATCCTGGTAATATGTGATCGAAAGAAGTATGTTGGGTAAGCGTGCAGTATTGGCAGATATAGCGAATTGATAGGGATTGTAAATTTTGAATTACGTTCTTGAATTCAGAAATCATTTTGCTTCCATAACTATATAACTCTAAGAATGAATTTCTTTGCGCGTAGCATTCAGCATTAGGTGCTAGTGTTTCTAATGAATTTACGAGACTATTAACGGAATAGTTATTAAAAGCCTCCTCGACTGATGGCCGAATATTAGTTAATATTTGTCGAAGAGCTTCATCTTGTTTTCGACTTACTACCGCGTCATGAAACTCAATAGGTGGACTATCAAACCTAACTAAATTTCTCATGATCTTTCAGATATAAGGCTTTTTATAAATAGTTTGACATTTAGATTTAGTGGAATCTCTGCATCTGGTTCAAGAAGACGAACTATTTCATCAAAGGTTTTGTTTTCGTCTACTAGTTCTTTAAGTTTTTGCATATAATGTCGGGGGATAGTCCTATTGCCAAAAATCTCATCGGTTATGATAGTTAGGTTTTCTCCAAATGACTCTTGTTCAAGAGTCCTGATTTCCGTCAAATTGGCTTCGTTGTTTCGAGTCAGGATATATACATCTCTGGAATGCATTTCTTGAACAATCAGTGGGGAATGTGTTCCAATAATGCAAAAAGATTCGAACTTTTCCACCAAATAGAAAAGACTATTCATTAGCTCACTGATTGCATTGGGGTGGAGATGAGTTTCAGGTTCATCATACAGGATTAAAGAATCTAGGCGGATCTGTGCTACGATTTCTGTGAGGATGTAAAGAAGGATGCTTTGACCGGAGCTGAGCATTCGTTGACGTAGAGCGTACTGTTCAAGGTCAAATATCTCATGATTTCCATGTTCATCCGGAGCTTCAATGAATAGGGCAGCCAGAAAATCAGAAGGGGTAAATTTTTTAAGAATGCTTTTCCATTCTTTGACAAGCTTTCTTACTTGAATCGTTTTTACCGAATGAAAGAATCGCTCTTTAAGCTCATCGGTTGATAGCCATCCTCCGTCGGGCTTTTTTAAGCCACAGTAGACATAGTTATAGGATGAATCTGGTTCAGGGATATCGTGGTGGTCAAAAAAGCTATAGGAAACCGAGAAGACTTTTGCGTATAGAGGTCGTCGGGGGCTAAAATTGGGAGAGCTATCCATAGCAAGATGGCGAGCAATCGAAGACAATATTCTTGTTTTTCCGGTACCATTTTTCCCAATAAGAGTATATACGCGATGCGCTAGCTCCATATCATATTCAAAATCAAACCTAAGATCGAGAACTTGATCAGTACCAGGAGGCGTATATCTGTAAGTGAATTTGAATCGCGTGGCAATATCGATACCTAATAACTCATATCGGATAGTCCGCATTAAACGCTCAGTAATGTTTTCCCGCAATAATGACTTGATAAAAACGAAATGGTATTCGAATTCTTCTCTGATTTTTGGAAAGAAAGCCGCATCTCGTAGTGCTAGAAGTACACTTTGATAAGAAGATGGAAAGGTCTTTTTTAAATTTTCGTAATAATCTACAGACTGTCCCAATGAGCAGAAAAGATAGTTAAGTGATGTGAATTGTTTGTATATGACTTCATAAGTATGAGTGCTATCGAATGTCATTATCTTAACATCTCCAATGAAAATCTTAACTCTATTTTCTGTCCAATAGACAAGTCTGAATTGAGTTATAATAGTATAGTCATTCCAACGATCATATTCTAATACAAAACAGGGCGGCTGAAAATTTGTATTTTCAGCGAGTTTATATACGTAAAATGAAACGGTATTTATGTCAATGTGTGCTGGAAGGTTTGTGGAATTTCTATCTCTGATGTTATAAATCGGCACCCCTTCGAAATAATCGACTACCTTAAGTTGAACATTAGTGTTGGCTATAAACTCATTAATCAAATTGACATAAGAGTTGAGCCGCTCAAGATCGTCTCGTACGAGTGGGCTCACGATTGTTTCAAGAAATTTTGTGAAAAAACTTTCTTCTCCTTTTAATAGTTCAAGTCGATCGACGAGCGCATATTCTAGGGTCCAATCGTTATTATTGACCATGTGTTGCTTCACTTCATCCCATGCGTTTTGAAAACGGCCATCCTCTGAAGGCATTTCTCGAAGCGGCCAGATCATATTTATAAAATCAACTATATCTCTGTCTTTATATCGTCCCAAAAGATCAGGAAGTCTAAGCAGAGCTTCTAAGAGCCTTCTTTTTGCCAGATTCGGAATACTCATGAGTTATTGAAATTACCCAATAAATTCTTCCGGCCGTATCGTGAAGCTCCTGTACTGTTTAGTTAATGTAAAAATGGGTGATTTAACGGTGGAATCGTAGTTGAAACGCAAAGCTTTAAGTAAAAACGCAAGAAAGTCAATTTTTCTTAGGAACGGATAACGTCACGTTTCAAGTTTGTGAGGTAACACACCCAAACTAGGTTGCGCATTACAAAATTAGCTTTATGTGAAAATTAAAGAGTTTTTTTAAATTGTCCTGTATGGAATCTAAGTCTCCCTTATACGTTAGCGCACTAGAGCTATTAGCCCATTCAACAGAACTGTTTGCTTTGAAAGACGATAAAAAATTGAAATTCATTGTTTTGCATTTGGCTAATGCCGTTGAGTTAATATTGAAAGATGGCATAGTATTGAAGGGAGAGAGTATTTATAAAAAAGGACGTTCTGAGACTCTTAATACCTGGGAATGCTTCGAAAAGTTGAATGATTTGAAAGTCCAGGTGCCTGAAAGGCCAATTCTTGAATTATTAATTGATGATAGGAACGGAATTCAACACCGATATGGATTTCCGAATACGGAAACTGTTTACTACTATTTCACAAATGTGGTACAATTTATAAAACGCTTTCTTAATGATGAATATGGAGTAAGTCTTCAAGAAGAGATGGCATTATATTTAACAGAAGAGCAGTTGGGGGTATTGGGGCTTAGTAAGAATGAAATTTCGGCTCTTGAGCAATTGAGGAAAGTATCCGGGGATTTGGCAATTGTCAAAGCGTATGCGGATATTGAGTCACTATATCGAGATATTATTCGTAAAGGATATAATACATCGTCTGCTCATTTGATATATCCCCGTACTAGCTTTATGGGGCGATTTATTGAATTGCTAATAAGCAATGGGTATATTAAGGAAGTAAGTGTGGATGACTTTAAAAACTTCACTGATATTCGAAATAAGATAGCTCACGGCGTTTTTGAGTATAATGGACCTGATGCAAAGGAATTGTTGAATGCAGCGTATAGTACAGCAGTTGAAATTATCCAAGGTATGGAAAAGGCGGTATCAGACGGTTTTTTTGACACGTTTAACTGGGATGATTTTTTTTAAATATGGTTTTCCTCCGTTATTAAATGGAGTAAGATATTCTATGACTAGATAAAACGCCGACGAGCCTACCGTCGCCTAGACCAGCAAAAGGTAACAAAGATATCCTCTTCGTTAGCTATATTGATTAAAGGTCAAAATACCTAAGGCTGGATGTTAGAAAGAGGTATCTCAATCCAAGTCAACCATTTAATATGGATTCATCCGCGTTTCGGTTCTGGTATTTATGTAGGGGATTATCTCGCTTCGCTCGCTGTTCCCCATACTACTTCGAGCGACTTACCCGAAGGCCCAGCAGCGCCTGAGGGCGCTGCGGTCTTTCGCGCCTGTCCGCTTGGCGAGCGAGCTCGCTACGCTGGAAGGAATATAAGGCGGAGCAAAAAATAGTTATGCAATAGGGTAGAATGTCAGATATTTTTACCCATAGACCGCAAAAATATCGGATAATTTTACCTATACACCGGCAAAAATATCCGAATGAGTTAGCGGTTCTTCTAGCGATTCACATCGTTTTCTCTTCGTAGGGGATTATCTCGCTCCGCTCGCTGTTCCCCATACTACTTCGAGCGACTTACCCGAAGGCCCCGCAGCGCTAGCGCGCTGCGGTTTTTTGCATTCTACCGCGTCGGCGAGCGAGCTCGCCACGCGTCCGAACGCAAAAAACCCCGCTCTTTCGAGCGGGGCCTTCGTACCGCGTAGGGGAATCGAACCCCTCATTCCTCCGTGAAAGGGAGGCGTCTTAACCGATTGACCAACGCGGCATCAATCTTTTCCTTCCATTTTTTCGTGAAAGGAGTGCAAAGATATAGGCATAATTAAAACCCGCCAAATTTTTTTACCTCCTTCGTACTCAATTTTTTACCCGACACGAAATCCGCACAGCATTTTATACTCCCCAACCGGCATTAGCAATATTTTACCTGCCCCCGGCCGCCCTGATCACATTATGTCCAACCCGAATTCCCCTCCTTCAACCCACTGGCTTTAAGAAAATTAGGCGCCGTTTTCAATTGATATCCAAAAAATTACACAATCGTAACCCGGCAATATTGTAACTTCGCTTCCTTAAATTTTAAATTCAAAACATTAGTTATGAGCACAGTTAAAGTTGCTATTAATGGCTTTGGCCGGATCGGGCGTTTGGCTTACCGCCAAATTCACGGTTTGGAGGGTATCGACGTAGTGGCGATTAATGACTTGACCAGCCCCAAGGTATTGGCTCACCTGCTGAAATATGACAGCGCACAGGGCCGTTTCGAAGAAGACGTAAAAGCTACCGAGAATTCCATTGTCGTTAATGGCAAGGAGGTAAAAATATATGCTCAGAAAAGTCCTGCCGATATTCCCTGGGGACAGCACGACGTAGACGTTGTTCTCGAATGTACCGGTTTCTTCACCGATAAGGAAAAGGCTGAAGCTCACATCAAAGCCGGCGCCAAGCGCGTTGTTATCTCCGCTCCCGCTACAGGCGATCTGAAGACTATTGTTTTCAACGTTAACCATAATACGCTCGACGGCAGCGAAACCATCATCAGCTGCGCTTCCTGTACGACAAACTGTCTCGCGCCCATGGCCCAGGTCCTGGACGAGAAATACGGCATCGTCACCGGTCTCATGACGACTATCCACGCGTATACAAACGACCAAAATACCCAGGACGCACCGCACCCCAAGGGCGACCTCCGTCGCGCCCGCGCTGCGGCCGTCAATATCGTTCCCAATAGCACCGGCGCAGCCAAGGCCATCGGCCTCGTTCTGCCCAAGCTGAAGGGTAAGCTCGACGGCGGCGCTCAACGCGTACCGACCCTCACGGGTTCCCTCACCGAGCTGGTTACCGTTCTCGGCAAAAAGGTGACTATCGAAGAAGTAAACGCCGCCATGAAGGCCGCCGCCAACGAAAGCTTCGGCTACACCGAAGACGAAATCGTCAGCAGCGACATCATCGGTATCCGCTACGGCTCTCTCTATGACGCTACCCAAACCCGCGTCATCACCAACGGCGACCAGCAGCTGGTTAAGACCGTCAGCTGGTACGACAACGAAATGAGCTATGTAAGCCAGCTCGTCCGCAGCTTGCACTACTTTGCCAAACTGATCTCCAAATAAGATTGCGATAAAAGCCCGGTCTGTCAGCTGACAGACCGGGCTCTTTTTATACCACCACCTCCTTATAATACTTCTATGAGCCAATTCAGCCAGCACAGCTTTGCTAATGAAAAAGCCCTCATCCGGGTAGACTTCAACGTCCCTCTCAACGACTCTTATGAAATTACGGATGACACCCGTATGCGCGCGGCCATACCTACCATCAAAAAAATCCTCGCCGACGGCGGCAGCGTCATCCTCATGAGCCACCTCGGCCGCCCCAAGGATGGCCCCACCGAAAAATATTCGCTCAAACACCTGGTGCCCCACCTGCAGGAGCTGCTCAATACGAAAGGACAGCCCAACGTTCCCGTCCTCTTCGCCAATGACTGCATTGGCGAGCAGGCTGGCCTCACTGCCAACATGCTCCGCCCCGGAGAAGTATTGTTGCTGGAGAATCTCAGGTTTTATAAGGAGGAAGAAAAAGGAGATAAAGCCTTTGCGGAAAAGCTCTCCAAACTCGGTGACGTCTACGTCAACGACGCCTTTGGCACCGCCCACCGCGCCCACGCCTCTACAGCCGTGATCGCCCAGTTCTTCCCCAAGGATAAGCGCATGTTTGGCCTGCTCATGGAAAACGAGGTCAATAGTGCGGAGAAAGTCCTGCACCAGTCTCAGAAACCCTTTACCGCCATTATCGGCGGCGCTAAGGTATCTGACAAAATCTTAATTATAGAAAACCTGCTCGAAAGAGCTACCGATATCATCATCGGCGGCGGTATGGCTTACACTTTTATAAAAGCCACCGGCGGAAAGATCGGCAACTCTCTTTGCGAAGACGACCGCCTCGATACCGCCCGCGAGCTGCTGCAGAAAGCGGAAGCAAAAGGCGTGAGGCTTCATTTGCCTTCGGATTCGACCATCGCGGACAAGTTTGACGCGAACGCCAACGACTCCACCGCCCCCAGCAACAATATTCCCGATGGCTGGATGGGCCTGGATATTGCGGAAAATGCCTGCGAGCAGTTCACCAACGTCATCCATAAATCAAAGACTATTCTTTGGAACGGCCCGATGGGCGTTTTTGAAATGGCAAAGTTCCAGCACGGCACAAAGGCCATCGCCAAGGCCGTAGCCGAAGCGACCCAGAAAGGAGCGTTCTCCCTCGTAGGCGGCGGCGACTCCGTAGCCGCGGTCAATCAGTTCGGCTATGCCGACAAGGTTAGCTATGTGTCCACCGGCGGCGGCGCCCTCCTCGAATACTTCGAGGGTAAGGAGCTCCCCGGCATCGCCGCAGTAAAAGCTTAATCCCACTAACAAAAAAGCCCCGCAAGGGGCTTTTTTGTTAAGATATCTTCACGACTATCTTCCCAAACTGTTTTTCCCCCTCCATCCATCGGAAGGCAGCCTCTCCTTCCCCGAATCCGAACACCCGATCTACTACAGGAACAATTTTATGTTGCTTTACGAAATCGGTCATGGCGGTAAAATCCTCCGGGCTTCCCATCGTCGAGCCCAGCACATTCAGCTGTTTCCAGAAGATGCGGCGGACTACCAGGCTCGAAGGATTACCCCTCGTAGCCCCATAAAAAACAACCCTGCTCCCCGGAGCGGCCAGATCGAATAAATCTCCCATGCCATCTCCTGCAGCGCCGTCGATCGTTACATCGAATTCACCCGCCAGCTCACGCAGCTGCCCGACCCAGCCGTCATTTTTATAGTTGACGGCGCCCGCCGCACCCATTGTCATCGCACGGCTTAGTTTCTCGTCACTGCCCGACGTAACATAGACCCTCGCGCCAGAGGCCAGCGCAAACTGAAACGCAAACAACGCCACGCCGCCTCCGATACCCGTGATCAATACCTTCTCGCCGGCTTGCACCTTGCCCCTGGTCATGAGCGCCCGGTAGG
>JAFDYG010000079.1 GCA_018267545.1 Bacteroidota bacterium | reverse complement strand
TGGCCCGGCATTTATCGATAATGTCGGTAGCCTCCTTAGTCTTTTCGGCACCGGGGTGCGTATTGATAAACGCCTGCATAAAGCCGATGGTCTTGGTCGTATTGGTCTGGTCGAGGTCGACCTTGGGTGATTGCTTATAAAACGTATAAGCCCTCATATAGTCCATTTCCTCGGCCTTATTGCTATTCGGGAAGACTTCTACAAAGCCTTTGAAGAGGTTCTCCGCATTGGCATAGTCCTTCAGGTAGTAGGCGCAGTAGGCAAATTTGTAGTAAATGTCCTCAAAATGCTCGCTTCCCTTGAAAACCCGGAAAAGCTCTTCGAACAATTGCTGGGCATGGCCATAATCCTTGTCTGCATAGTACTTATCGGCCATCCGAAGCTTATAATCATAATCGTTGCTTTTCAACACTTTAGAAAAGTGCGAGCAAGAAGTGAAGAGAACGGCTCCTATAAGTAAGACGGTAAATAAACGCATAAAGGCCTGCAAAGTTAAGATTTTTGGGCAAATATGCAGGTATTTAACCTTCAGCCCAAAAAAAGGTCGTTAATGATCTGATAAAAGGAAGTATTTCAAAAAGATAGCGCGAGCCCGGGGGCTCGCGCTAGTTATGAATCAGGTCTAAGACCTTATTTTCTGTGCAGGTTCGGGTGCGGAGCCGGAACTGTGTTCGGTCCTTCTTCGCCTGTACCGTCTTTCAGGTCGATCGTGTTTTCTTCACCACCGCTTTGTCCATAGCGGAAGATAAAGCGATCGGAGCTAATTGCTTCTTTTTCAACGAGGTAGTTGATTACCGCGTTAACCCGATCCCAGCTCAGCTGCTGAGCGGCCTTGCTGGATTCGCCATAACCGATAACGGCGATCTTACAGCTGGGGTTATTGCGGATTTTTTCGGCTGTGCTGGCCAGAAGCGCTTTGGCGTCCTTGCTGAGCGTTACGGAGCGGCCCTTGAAAGTGATGCTGGGGAGGTCACCGATATTGCAATGTCCCTTGCGGGTAACATCCCAATTAGCGATAGAGTCCTTCAGGTCTTTACAGCACTGGGGATCCGGGCACTTACCTACGCCATCAGCGTCAACAGGCTGACATTGGGTCGGAGTGATCAGTTCCTTGTCCTTGAAGTCAGGTACACCGTCACCATCCGTATCGCGGCTTACACCATGAGAATCGACGGGGCTGCCTTTCGGAGTGTTGGGTTCCAGGTCGAACTGGTCGGTAACACCATCGCCATCGGCGTCATCCAG
>JAFDYG010000078.1 GCA_018267545.1 Bacteroidota bacterium | reverse complement strand
TTTCAACCGCGGCACCGAGGTGGGCATATGGTGGCGTATGATTGCCGTTTTCATCCAAGATACCGGCACGCATCAATGCTTCAAGGGCTTGTTCTTTGGTGTGATGACGAGCCTCTTCGAGATGTCTTTTTGCCATCTCCAATAGTCTGTTGTAGTCTTTGTCTGTCATAAAATCAATAAGTTTGGTTTTATATATCAAATATAAGCAATTTTATGGCTTAAAACAAAATAAATTGGTGTTTTGGTTTTTACGAGAGGAGGGTGATGGTGCTATTGTGGAGGGAGCGATCGATGAGGAGCTGGCAGGAGAGGCGGAGGGAGGGATCGGCCAGGTCGAGTTTGGTGAGAGTGGTGTTTTCGTTACGGTCGCGGGGAGGGAGGGGTGCAGTTGAGGAGGTGATTTGCACGATGCAGGTGCCGCAGCGGCCCATGCCTTTGCATTCACCGAAGTCGTCGTAGTAGATTTGGTCGAAGAGGAGGAGCATGAGGTTGCGGTATTCGCCGTGATAGGTGCGGATGGTGAGGTGTTGGTCGTCGCGGATTAGGTTGATGAGGATTTCTTCTTTCAATTGCATGTTGGGTCAAAGGTGAGATTTATTTCGGCGTGGTTTTATGAAATAGCACGGCGGCGACATTGGAAGTGTAGAGGAGGGCGGCGGCGAGACCGGTGAAGACGGCGAGGCGGATGAGGAGGGAGCTTTTGATGATAATGCCGGTGAGGAGAAGGAGGAGGCTGATGCTGTGGATGACGAGCTGGTAGGGGAGCCACTTTTCGTGGTAGAGGTGTTTGGGCATGGGGATTTTTGCTTTTCCATTTCCGTTTTTGTCGCGCTGGTTTAGGTTTTTGTAGCGTTGGTTCCAGACGATGAAGGGCAGGGTTTTGAAGGTCATGCCAAGGATGAGGAAGGTGATCCAGCCCTGGAATAGGAAGAGGCCATAGACAAGGCTCCAGGGGGAGTGGCCGGCGTAGTACAGGATGGGCGGGAAGAGGATGGCGGCAAGAAGACAAAGAATGGAGAGGGCGACGTGTTTCATCGGCCAGTCGATGGCTTTGCGTGCTCTATTTTTAAAGCAGTCGTAGAGCCAGATCAGCCAGGCGGCTATGCCGGTTACGATGAGGATTTCGTAGAAGAGGAATCGGCCGGAGGGGCCGGCGAGGAGGCTGTCGAGGATGAAGCCGAGGAGACCTGCATTTTGGAGGGTAAAGGAGAGGTAGAGAAGGCGGGTTTTGGAGGACTTGCCGAGGAGGAACATGGGAACGAGCTTGGTGCTGACGCCGGTGATGAGCTGGAGGAACCAGCCGGCGATGCCGGCGTGGGCGTGGAGCTTTAGGAGGTCGAGGTGATTGGTTGTGATGAAGGGAGTTGAAAGATTCGCCGCGAGGAGGAGGCCGGCCAGGGTGGTGAGCAGGAGCCAGGCGGCGGAGCTAAAGATGAAGAGCTTTTGGATCGAGTAGCGTTTGCAGGTTCCGACGGTATAGTAGACGTTGATGCTGTAGAGGGTGGCGGCGGTTACGATGAGGAAGCCGCCGGTGATCATGATGCCGCCTGCGCGGAACCACCAGAAGGAGGTGACGAGCATCGCTACGCCGGCAAGGAGGCAACCGTATGAATACAGGGCCAGGCGGGAGCTGAAGAGGTCTGTCTCGCAGATGACGGGGAGGATTTGGTAGGCGGAGCCGAAGATGACCATGCTCCCCCACCCTAGCGCTTCCATATGGGTAAGGGCCAGCAAGTGCGGGGAAAAGTAATGGCCTTGCCAGTCGCCGGCGGAAAAAAGTAGTAATACAGAAAGGACGAGGAAGGAGAGGGCGCCGGTGCCATAGAAGGGAAGAACGGCGTAGAGAGGGGGTGCTTTTCCTATGTCGATGTCGGCCATGATGCTGGGGTGTTTAGGGTTTTATGAAGAGGACGCGTACGTTGTTTTCTGCGAGGGTAAGGATGTGGATCTCGTAGTGGGCGGGGTCGTTTTCGAGGTGTTCGAGGAGCGGGAGGGGAACGCGTTTATGAAAGACGTAGAGGGCGGAGCCGCGGGGGAGCTGGGCGAGGTTTGCGAGGATGGTTTGCATGGGGAGCGGGGATTCAAGGGGGCGGACGTCGATTTCTATGGGAGTGTAGGGAGCACAGGCCGCGGCAAATTGTTCGGCGGTGTCGAAGAATATCGTTTGTTCGGTGGGCATGGGGGGTAGTATTGAGGCTGGGGTGAAGTAGGTTCGGTATTCGGAGGGGCTGATGGTTTCGGTGGAGACGGAGGCGCCTTCTTTTTCGAGGAGGCGGATGAGGGGTGTAGGGACAAAACTATTGATGATGCATAGGGTTTCGCCGGGTTTGAGGGCACGATATTTTTCGAGGATGGCTTTTAGGGGGTCGGAGTTGGACCAGATGATGGGGCGGACGTCGAATTCGATAAGGGTGTGGGAGGGGAAGGCTGGGTGCAGAGTGTGGGGAGGGAAAGCTGTGCCCTGGGCGGAGGAAGGAGCGGATGAGTCCGTTTCCGGCTCCTCCTCCCATTTAAATCCCAGGGGTATCAGAGCCCGCTTGCACTGTTCGGTGGTGCACCCACCAATTTCGGCGGCTTCGGCGATGGTGATGCGGGAGGCCATGACTTTGCGAAGGATGGGGTTGCGGAGGCGAGCCAGCTCGTTGGAGAGGGAGGCGATGGCTTCGATGCTGTCTTTGTTGGCTCGAATGATGGTAGAGAGCTTGGTGGTGCTGTTGATGGTAATCATTTTACGAGATTGACAGCGGAGGTTGTGATTTCATAATAGATCGCCCAGGCGACGAAGAGGATGAGCAGGATGAAGATCCAGTAGGGAATGCTTTGGGGCGTTTCGCTACCGGTGATGATAAAACTCTTATTGTCGCCTTTGCCGTAGGCATTGATCATGAGGGGGAGGACGCCATCGACGACGGCGTCTTCGCGGATGCCTTCGACGGAGATGGCGGGTCCGTTGCGGACTTCGAAGGGTATGAGACGAATGCCCTCTTTGCCGGAGGGATCGCGGCTGACGATCTTGAGGGTGTGGCGACCGTCGACGAGCCGGGTGGTGTCGAGCTCGAAGGTAACCGGAGAGGGGAGCTCGGCGATGGGCCGGGGTTCGTCATCGATGAAGAGGAAGAGCGTGCTTTTATCCTTCATATTGGTCATGATTTATGATGAAGTGTTTGATGTGTGCCGTCGACTTCTCGCCGGGTTTGATAAGCCATTTGATGGAGTAGTACAGGGTGAGGACGGTGATGACGGCGACGGTGGCTGCTATCACGTAGTCCCACTGGCTTTCGGGGCCGGCGCCGTGGGTGATACCGCGAAGGACGCGGGGTTGTGCTTTCTCGCAGGCGGGGCAGAATAGGAGGTATATCATTTTTTTGATTTTATCGAATTGATCAGTTTATCGATCGCGGCGAGGTCGACCTTTTTGGCGTCGTTGCCCCAGCTGCTTTTTTCGTGGTTCATGATGGCGGTGATCTCTTCGGCGGTGAGGTTATTATTTGTGCCGACGGCGGGCATGGGACCGTAGCCTTCGGATACGCGACCGGTGTATCCATTGAGGATGATGTCGACCATGAGCTCGGGGTTGTCGTCGAGGACGACCTTGCTGCCTTTGAGCGGGGGGAAGGCGCCTTTGAGGCCTTCACCGTTGGGCTGGTGGCAGGATTGACAGTTAGTCGCGTAGAGAGCGGCTCCGTCGAGACTGGGTTTGGCTGAGCCGGGACTTGCGGTGTTGGCGGTTTTAGCCGGATAGAGGAAGGTGGGAACGGGACGTCCGCTGGGAAGCTCGGTTTGTTTTAGAGATTGCAGATAGGCGACGAGCTGCAGGGCTTCTTTGGTGGCGACTACTTTGCCTTGTGCGCCCTCCATAAATTCGGCCGGGACGGAGACCGTGATCTCACCTTTTGCCGCGCTGTCTTTTATTTCGAAGAGCCAGGGATAGGCGGGCATGATCGATTCCTTTACTACTATGCGGGGGTTGAAGAGGTGGACGAGGTGCCAGCTTTCGACGGGCTGGCGCGAGCCGATATTGGTGAGGTCGGGACCGGTACGTTCGGTGCCCATGAGGGTGGCGGTGTTGCGGAAGAGGTCGGTGCGGCGGACGCGTGCATAATCAGCGGCGACGGAGGGACGGCTGCCCCATTTCTTGTCCATATCGATGTTGCGGACCTGCTGGGTGTGGCAGGCTACGCAGCCGTTGGCGATGAAGAGGCGGCGGCCTTGTTCGACGTCTGCGTTTAGGGTGGTGGCGCCGGGGAGCGGGGCGGTGTTTTTTTGTATGTCGAAGGCAGGGAAGATGACGACGAATAGGCTTAGGCTCAGAAAGAAGAGGAACGCTGCGGTGAAGAGTTTTTTATGGTTGTCGAAGAATTCCATTGGAGGGTCTGTTTAAGTGTGGGGGGATGGAGGGTCTGTTTAAATAGTTTGGGGGATGAGTGCAGAGGCTTCGGGTGCGGGGTTGGCGGCGATAGGTTGAGACTTTTTGCTGAGGACACCGCTGCCTTCGATCATCCGATAAAGGTTGTAGCAGAAGACGAGGTGTGCGAACCACATCAGGCTGCCGCCGATGGCGCGCCAGAGCCAGTAGGGCGCCATGAGGACGACGCTTTCGATAAACGGTTTGCCCTGGATCCAGAGCAGGCCCTTGAGGGTGCTGCCGTACATGAGCGGAACGGTATAGAAGAGCAGGCCAATGAGGGCCAGCCAGAAGTGTGCTCCGATAGTGGATTGCGGGGCTTCTTTGCCGGTGAGGCGGGGAAGGACGGCGTAGATGGAAGCCCAGAGGAAGAAGCTGATAATGCCGTACATGGTGAGGTGCGAGTGGGCGACGGTGAAGTCGGTGAAGTGCCAGACCAGGTTTGTCGCGCGGAAGGCTTCGGCGGTGCCCTGCATCGATCCGGTGAAGTAGAAGATGATACCGGTGATAAAGAAAGGCAGGGTATAGCTGGAGCCGATGCTATGCCAGGAGCCTCTGATTGTCATGAGGAAGTTGGTGGTGCCGGCGGTGACGGGGATGATCATGCCCATGCTGCCGATGATGGCTACGGTTTGCAGCCACCAGGGGATGGAGCTGAAGACGAAGTGATGGGTGCCGATGACGGTATAAAAAAGGATTTGGGACCAGAAGGCCAGGATCCCAAGGCTATAGGAGTAGATGGGTTTGTTTAGCTGTTGCGGCAGGAAGTAGTAGACGATGCCGAGGGTAAAGAGCATGAACCACATGCCGACGCCCTGGTGCATGTAGTAGCCCTGGACGATGGTTTCACCGAGACCTTGCTGCCACCAGGGGAGGTAGGCGATGCAGACGATGGTCAGCACGAAGATGAGGGCCGATACGATATACCAGCTGGAGATATAAATTTCTTTCGTGGTGCGGCGTGCGATGGTTTTTATAAAGTTGTGCAGGGTGAAGATGAGGCCGAGGGCGAACAGGCTCATGACGGGCCAAATGTATTCGCGGTATTCGCCGCCGCCGTTGTTGATGCCGGCCATGAGGCAGAGGGAGCCAAGGATGACGGCGGCGTTGATGAGAATCAGGCTTTGCCAGCCACGTTTGATGCTATATAATGAAATGTTGCTAATCCTGGGGACGATGTAGTAGCCGAGGCCGAGCATGCCGAGGGAAGCCCAGCCCCAGAAGACGGCGTTGGTGTGGACGGGGCGAAGGCGGCCGAAGCTGAGCCAGCTGAGGTGGTCGACGTCGGGTGAGACGAATTTGATACCGACGTATTCGCCGACGGTGGTGCCGAAGAGGAGCCAGAAGGCGGCGCAAAGGAGATACGCCGTTACGAGCTTTGCGAGCTGTGGGTCGACGGGAGGACGGCGGGTAGCGCGTTTTTTGGCGGCAACGACGGGTAGAGCGGCTTCGCTGTCTATGTTATGCAGCAAGCCGGTATCGTCCTGGGCCTGGAGGTCGCCGGAGAGGGCGTTGGGTTTGGGCCGGTATTGAAGGGCTTGTTGACGGCGGGTTAGGGCGGCTTCGGCGTCGGGCTCGGGAAGTGAATCGAGGTAATGGTCGAACGCCGAGGAATCGCTGAGAGTTTGTTTGCGGCGGGAAGCGCTGACCATGCGGGCGACCTTGACGGCCATGAAGGCTACGGCGGCGAGGACGGGGATGAGGACTAGTATGATAAGGATGATGATACCGGGCTGGGTAAGCATGGAGGAGGCTTTGGGTGCGGCGTCCTGGGCGAAGGTGATTGTCGGGCTGAGAAGGAGAAGCAGAATGACGGGCAGGTGCTTGTGTGATTTGAGCAGGGTGTCGAGCTGCTCGCCGTCGAGGCTGCTGAGGTATTCTTCGAAGCGTTTGGGGTCGAAGTTCTTCTTTCGCGTGCGCGAGAGTGATTCGAGCTGCTGGGTCTTGCCGTACAGGTAGAAGACGATTAGCAGGATGATGAAGAGCAGGGCTAGCAAGATGAAGGCCAGGCCGGGGACCGAGTGTAAAGAGAAGAACACGGAGCCAGTGTTGAGTAATTTCATAATAGAAGTATATTAAGACCTTTTTATCTTCAATTATTCCTAAAAAAGGTATTTGTTACCTTTTCAAGAATAATTTATTTTTTTCGAGCAGGGCGTTGAACTCTCCCAGCTTGGCCGTCTGCAGCATTTCCGAGATGTCATCGCGGATGCGTTTGAACTCGTGGTGCAGCGGGCAGGGTTTGGTCTCGGAGCATTGTTTGAGTCCGAGAGCGCAGCCGGAGAAGATGCTGTCGCCGTCGACGGTGCGAACCACATCTGCCAGGGAGATATTTAGCGTGCTGTCGTCGAGGTAGAAACCGCCGGAGGGGCCTTTTTGGGAGAGGACCAATCCTTTGCGGCTGAGATCCTGCAGAATCTTGGCAATGAAATGTTCCGGGGAGTCGATGCCTTTGGCAATTTCCTTGATGCCGACTTTAGACCCATCTTTCGATTTCTGCGCGACGAATAGCAAGGCGCGGATGGCATATTCACAAGCCTTTGAGAACATTCCTTTTACTTTAGAAGGCAAAGATAGGATGAAAAGACAAATAAAAGAGTTTTTTGTCTTTTTCTTTACCTCTGGTGATTGGATATTAGCTCGGGCCTGGTGGATATCAGATTTAACGCTTGCGATGTACAAATTTACCTAGAAGCATTCATGGGGGCAATGTCGGGATGGAGGAGAGAGTTGTCGTTTTTCATGGTTTTTAGGTAGGGGTTAGACGGCTCGCAGGACGATCTTGCCTTGCTTACCGGGTTGGAGGGCCAGCTCGAAGGCGTGGCGGGCCTCGTCTAAGGGTAAGACTGTATCGGGGATGGCTGCCCGATGGATTCGCCGGCGATGGAGACTAGGACGCCGCCGCGTTTGAGGACTTGCCAGGAGCGGTCCTGGGTGTCTCCGCCGATACAGTCGAGGACGACGTCGACGTCGTGGACTAATTCTTCGAATCGTTGTGTTTTGTAGTCGATGATTTGGTCGGCTCCCAGGGAGGTTAGAAGTTCGTGGTCTTTGGCATTAGCGGTGGCGATGACGTGGGCTCCGTTCCATTTTGCTAATTGTACGGCAAAGGTGCCCACGCCGCCTGCGGCGCCGTGTATCAAGATTGTTTGGCCGGGTAACAGGTTTGCATGGTCGAAGAGGGCTTGCCAGGCGGTGAGGCCTGCGAGGGGGACGGCTGCGGCCTGGACTGCGTCGAGGGTGAGAGGTTTGGGGGCGAGGTCTGCGGCGCGTACCTCTATGTATTCTGCCGCTGCGCCATTGCGAAAGAAGGAAGTGAGGGCATACACTGTTTCACCGGTGGACTCTACGATACCGCAGAATTCATGACCGGGGATAGAGGGAGTGCGAGGGTTGCCATTCTGGTCGTTATAAGTGGGAGGCCAGTCGAGCTCGCCGCGGGTTGTGCTGACGGCGAGGACTCTTACGAGAACGTCGCCTTCGAGGAGTGTGGGATTGGGGGCATCTTCGTAGAAGGCTTGTTCAGGACCTCCCTGGGCGTGCAGGCGAATGGCTTTCATATCTTTTTTTTGCAAAGTTATGAGGCCGGGTTGTGTGCGGCAATGTAGATATTATGGAATTACTTGGTGACTCCCGCGCCGAGCCAGAGGATGGCGTCTTCGAATAATTGGTTTTGTAAAGGAAGAGAAAGGTTGAGGTCGCCGTGGCCCATGTTCATGTAGAGCATCTTGTAGCGGGTGTTGGTCCAGACGACGGGAATGTCACCGCTTTTGATGAGGTTCTTTTTACCGAGGGGATAGTTGGCAGTATCGAGCGTGATGAGGATGCGGACGTCCTTGTTCTCGCGGGCGCTGGGCCGCCAGCCGTACCATTCGTTGATGGGGGCGGTGTATCTCGCGGGAAGATGGCGTGTGGCGGGGTGATGGTTATCGTCGACGATGAGCCTGGCGGCGAGAGGAGGCCAATTGTTGTTGTAGAAGACGGCGCCGCCGAAGAAGTTGACGAACCAGGGCCAATGGGTGGTTTTATCGTTATAGCCTGATACGTGGAAGCCGAGCCAGGCGCCGCCGTGCTCCATGTAGCTTTGGAAGGCGAGACGTTGGT
>JAFDYG010000077.1 GCA_018267545.1 Bacteroidota bacterium | reverse complement strand
TTACCCGGTAGATGCTCAATTCCACCTTCTTCGGGTCCACCAGCACCAGCTTCAGCTGCGAAGGATGCTTCTTATATAATAAGGAGACCAGTATCGCATTCAAACCAACCGACTTCCCCTGACCAGTAGCACCCGCCATCAGCAAGTGCGGCATCGAAGCCAGATCCACGATGAAATTCTCATTGTCGATCTTCTTCCCGACCGCAATCGGCAACGCATGACTGCTATGTTGAAATTTCTCCGACGCAAGTAAAGTCCGCATGCTCACTACCGTCTTCTTCACATTCGGCACCTCGATACCAATCGTCCCCTTCCCCGGAATGGGCGCGATGATACGAATACCAAGCGCCGCAAGACTCAACGCGATATCATCCTCCAGGTTCTTAATCCTCGAAATCCGCACGCCCGCCGCCGGGACTATCTCGTATAGAGTAACCGTAGGCCCCACCGTCGCACTGATCTTCGAAATCGAAATATCGTAGTTCTTCAGGGTATTGATGATCTGATTCTTATTCGCCTCCAGCTCCGACGGGTCCTGCACAATCTTCTCGCTCCCATGCGCCTCCAGCAGTTCCAGCGACGGATATTTATAATCCCGCAGGTCCAGCGTCGGCTCATAATCCGGCATCGACTCCGGCAGCAATGGCTCCCCTTCCGCAGAAACCTCCTCCTCACCCTCTGCGCTGCTCTTGATCTCCAGCTCCAATTCTCCCGGCGCCACCTTCTTCACCAACGGCGGTATCGGCGGAATGACAACCGGCGGAGGCGGCTCCTCACCCGGCTCTTCTTCAAAATCCTCTTCCTCCTCTTCAATCACCTCTTCTTCCTCTACAGCCTCCGGCTCCTCAACCACCGGCTCCCGCTCCGTCACCGTAAACTCGATCTCCGGCTCCTCTTCCAACGCAGGCGGTGCCAAAGCAACCACGCCGCTATCCTCTTTTAAGACATTACCCTTATTCTGCTGACTAAACTCCTCGTCCACAAACAGCTTCGCGCCCTTCTCCTTCTTCCCCTTGCCCTTCTTCTCCGGCGCAGCAACCTCTTCAACCGGCTCCGGTGCAATCACCTTCTCCTTCACCGGCCTCGCCGGCATCTTGAATACCGGGTTGAACCGCCAGATGAAATAGGCAAGCCCCGCCACCAGCAACAATGCCGCCGTTCCAATCCATCCCAGGAACCGCACCAGCCACTCGTTGATCATATCCCCCACGGCTCCCCCCCAGGCAAATCCATTCCCCTGCGTCACGAACGCCAACGCCACCGAAAAGAACAGCAGCCCCGCCAGCACATAACGCACATTACGAGACACCGAAAAAAACTTCCGGGCAAACAACAAGTTCACCCCTACAACGAAAAAAAAGGAACAAAATAAATAAGAAGCAAGCCCGAACCCCTTATAGAAAAACTCATGAGAGATCAAAGCCCCCAGATTTCCCAATAAATTCGTGACCTTTACATTGGAACCCGGAAGCAAAATCGAAGCGCCATGATGAAAGACCTTATCCTGGTCTTCCTTCCAGGTGAATAAATAGGACGTAAAAGCAATGAAAAGAAAAAGGGCCAGTAACAAAAAGACGGCCCCGGTAATCTTGTGGGTACGCTCGTCTTTTACGATCTGTTTCACTGTCACCTGGGATTCTTTTTCAGGCTTCAGCTTGTCTGAAACAGACGCCTGGCTTTTCTTCAGTCGGTTTCCCTTTGCCATGGATACAAATGTCTATAAATATTATTAAATTATTTAGTTTTACCTTTAAAAAAACGCTCCTTGAACCGCCTTTGGCGGTTCGTCCGTCAGGACAGAAATTAGCGCTTTGCGGGAGATGCGCTAAATTTCTAAAAGCACATCTCCCGCACATAATTAAAAGTCATGCCGGCAACGCCGCAACCAAACCTAATCTTCATGATTCGCACGTTCTTCCTGTGCCTCTTGCTGTCGACACTCCTGCCTGACACCCAAGCCCAAATAACCGACACCACCCACGTAGACACCACCATCACCGACATCTCCCACGTCGGCATCCTCAGCGACCTCTCAAAAACCACCTCCTACTACTTCGCCCCCGGCAAATACATCGACCCCAACCAGCTCCCCAACCTCCCCTTCCGCCTGGGCACAAAAAAATTCGTCCACTTCATCTCACCCGCCCAGGTCAACCAAAAAGTAGCCCTCCGCTTCCAGCTAACCAATACCAGTGACCGCGAACAAAGCACCTACTTCTGCCCCGGCTTCTTCATGGACTCCATCGCCCTCTACCGCCTTGTCTACCGAAGCGCCCAACCAAACCCTCCATTCGGCCCCATCCTCGAACCCGGCCCGCCGCCCCTGATCGCAGCCCTGCCCCGCCAGCTCCCCGACGACCCCGACAGCCTCGGCTATCACAAAATAACCCTCGCCCCCCACGAAACCACCACCTTCTTCGCCCTGCTGACCTTTATCAAGGCCCCCACCAACAACATCGCCCCCACCCTGACCCGCGACTCCCTCATCACCGAAGGAATCATCCTGCAACACAAGAACAAGACCAATATCGACGTCATCACCAACCTCTTCGCGGGCATCATGCTCATGATGATCTTCTACGCCCTCAGCGAATACGTCCAATCCCGTAAACCCGAATTTCTCTACTACGTCGGATACTCCGTCTGTATCAGCATATTGTTGTTTCTAAAATCCACCCTCCACCAGGCCGCCACCTCCTTCAACTACTTCTTCGAAAGCTTCCTGGATAACATCATCTTCTCCGTGGGATATATCTGCTATATGATCTTCCACCGGAAATTCCTAGAAACGGACAAATACTACAAGCCCATCGACCGTTCCCTTTTCTGGGGCTCCATCGCCATCACCGCCCTCATGGGTCTGTATATCATAACCTACTTCCTCTGCCCCGACTTCCAAATCGCCAACAACATCGAAAACGCCACCAAGATCCTCCTGCTCATCATCTCCGTGGTATTTATCATACAAGGGCTGCGCTACCATAACAGACTCATGAACTACATCGTCATGGGCAATATCTCGCTTTGCGCCCTCTCGATCGTCTCCCAGATCATGATCTCCGCCAACTTCCACCTGGTAAACGGCACCTCCGTCCTCAACCTCGCCCTCTTCTACTACCAGGGCGGCATCACCATCGAGCTCCTCTTCTTCCTGTTCGCCCTTACGTATAAGAACAAGATGGAAATCGTCGCCAGCATGCAAAAGGAAGAAAGGCACAAGCTCGAAACCCAGCGCAGGGAAATGGAGAAACAAGTCGCCGTCCTCGCAGCCAAACAGGACGAGCGTAATCGAATCTCCGCCGACATGCACGACGACCTGGGCTCCGGCGTCACAGCCATCCGCCTCATGAGCGAGATCGTAAAAAGCAAAATGAAGGACCACACCCTCCCCGAAATCGATAAGATCTCCAACTCCGCCAACGACCTGCTCCTCAAGATGAACGCCATCATCTGGACCATGGCCAGCTCCAACGACACCGTCGAAAACCTCGTCGCCTACATCCGTAGCTACGCCGTAGAATACTTCGAAAACACCACCATCGACTGCTACTTCAGCATGCCCGCCACCATACCATCCCGCGAGATCAGCGGCGAAAGAAGACGCAACATCTTCCTCTGCGTCAAAGAAGCCCTCAATAACGTGCTAAAACATTCCCAAAGCAACGTCGTACGCATCAACGTAACGATCAACACACACCTCGTCATCCAAATCCAGGACGACGGCGTCGGTATCAATATGGAACGATTGAGAAAATTCGGTAATGGGCTCAACAACATGAAGAAACGCATGGCCTCAATCGACGGAGAATTCAATATCGAAAACTCCGGCGGAACCCTGACCACCCTACTTGTCCCGCTTCATTACACCAATGTATAGGAAAAGCCAGCCGGCGATAAAGAAAACCCCTCCGATCGGCGTCATGATACCCACGAGCGTCCGGTGCTCATACTCCGCAATCGCCAGCGCCGTCAACGCATAAAGCGAACCGCAAAACAGCACGATCCCCATGATGAAACAATTACCCGCCCAAATCATCCACTTATTATGGATCTTCTCGGACAAAAAAGCGACAAATAGCAATGCGAACACATGATAGAACTGATACCGGACCCCCGTCTCGAAAATCGCCACCGTCTCGGCCCCGGTCATCGACTTCAGCTTATGCGCCGCAAACGCCCCCAGCGCCACACTCAGAGCGCCCAATATCGCCGCTATCGAAAGAAAATTCTTATTCATAGTATACTATAATTCGTCTTTCATTCTATCCGACTCCTGCTCGTTTAACAGCAATTGAATCAGCTCCTCCAAATTCGTATTCTCCTCCGGCACCGTCACATCCGCCTGCTGATAATACATCCTCCGCTCACTCAGCTTCTTAATGATAAACCGGCGCAGCTCTGCATCATCCACATCGCTGATCAACGGCCGCGTCGTCCGCTCCCGGAACAATCGATCCTTTAAAATATCCACCGAAGTATTCAACCAGATCACCTTCCCATTCTTCTTCATCAATTCGATGTTATTGAAAAAACAAGGAGTCCCTCCCCCACAAGAAAGGATAAAGCTCTCCGTCCCCTCTATCACCTCCTCCAACGTCTCCTTCTCCTGGTAACGAAAATACTCCTCCCCCTTCTTGGCAAACACCTCCGAAACCGACATCCCCTCTTTTTCGACAATCACACTATCCAGGTCGAAAAAAGGAATGCCCAGCTTCGCCGAAAGCTGCTTGCCCCAGTGCGTCTTCCCCGAACCCATAAAACCGATCAAGAATATCTTCATTATTTAAAGGAATTAAACCCGGTAACATCCATACCCGTAATCAATAAATGGACATCATGCGTCCCCTCGTATGTAATCACACTCTCCAGGTTCATCATATGCCGCATGATCGGGTACTCTCCCGTAATACCCATCCCGCCCAGCATCTGCCGCGCATCCCGCGCAATCTGCGCCGCAATCTCACACCCATTCCTTTTTGCCATCGATACCTGCGCAGGCGTCGCCTTCCCCTCATTCATCAATCCCCCCAACCGCCAGTTTAACAGCTGCGCCTTCGTAATTTCGGTAATCATCTCCGCCAGCTTTTTTTGCTGTAGCTGAAAACTACCGATTGGACGGCCAAACTGCTCGCGCTCCTGGCTATACTTCAACGCCGTATCATAACAATCCATCGCCGCCCCCACAACACCCCAGGCAATCCCGTAACGCGCCTTCGTCAGACAGCCCAATGGCCCCTTCAACCCCTGTACCTTCGGCAATATATTTTCCTTCGGAACCTTCACATGATCGAAAACCAGCTCCCCCGTGGCCGAAGCCCTCAGGCTCCACTTACCATGCGTGGTCGGCGTCGTAAAACCCTCCATACCCCGCTCCACGATCAGCCCCCGGATAACCCCCTCCTCATCCTTGGCCCAAACCACCGCCACCTGCGAAAATGGGGCGTTGCTGATCCACATCTTGCTCCCATTTAATATAACATGATCACCCACGTCTTTAAAATTAGTCAACATCCCGCCAGGATCGCTCCCATGATTGGGCTCCGTCAGACCAAAACACCCCAGCCACTCCCCGCTAGCCAGCTTCGGCAAATATTTACGGCGCTGCTCCTCGCTTCCATACTCGTAAATCGGAAACATCACCAGCGACCCCTGCACCGAAGCGGTCGATCTCACCCCGCTATCCCCCCTCTCCAGCTCCTGCATCATCAGCCCGTAGCTGATATAGTCCAG
>JAFDYG010000076.1 GCA_018267545.1 Bacteroidota bacterium | reverse complement strand
TATTTCGACATCGGATACTATCGCGCAGCCGGCGTAGCTTTGAACAGCCTGATGAACAGCTACCCCGACTCTGAAAAAAGCGAAGATTATAAATTGCTGATAATCAAAGCATATTACCAATTCGCTTTACAGAGCATCGAGGAAAAGAAAGAAGAGCGTTTTGGACAGGTCGTTACACAATGCAATGAGTTTTTTGATCGTTTTCCTGAAAGCAAGCTGACCAAAAGTGTACAGGAATACCTGAACATATCTCAAACTAATATTAAATCGTTAAAAAATGAGCAGGTTAAGAAGGCAAGTTAATGCAAACACTACCAATGTAGTGGAGACTAAAAACCTTACCGATATCAAGGCTAAGACCGGCAATCTGTACGAGTCTATCGCCATTATCGCCAAAAGGGCCAATCAGATCAATATCTCCCTGAAGGAAGAGTTGCATAACAAGCTGGAAGAGTTCGCCAGCCATACCGATAGCCTGGAAGAAATCCACGAGAACAAGGAGCAGATCGAAATCTCCAAGGCTTACGAGCGCATGCCGAACCCGGCGCTGCTGGCTACCCAGGAGTTCATGGATGAAAAGATCTACTATCGCCGCAATGACGACGATCTCTTTAAATAATATAGCTTCACAAGTAATGATCTTGCGGCAGGGTGTTGATGAACGCCCTGCCGTTTGTTTATAAACCTCATCATGTTGCTACAGGGAAAAAAAATCTTATTGGGCGTAACAGGGAGTATCGCAGCTTACAAATCTCTCCTGTTGGTCAGGCTGCTGATCAAAGAAGGCGCGAGCGTAAAAGTGATCCAAACTCCGGCGTCGAAAGACTTTGTTACCCCCTTATCCCTGGCTACACTTTCCAAGAACCCGGTGCTTTCCGAGCTTTTTGCCGAAGACACCTGGGCTAATCACGTCGAGCTCGGGCGCTGGGCGGACGTGATGCTGATCGCTCCCCTAAGCTGCAATACACTGGCTAAGATGGCCCAGGGTCTTTGCGATAACCTGCTCCTGGCTACTTATCTGTCTGCTGTTTGCCCCGTAGTTCTGGCCCCTGCAATGGATGAGGACATGTGGCACCATCCTTCGACTAAGGCTAACCTGGACCGTATTGCCTCCTTTGGCAATCGAATCATTCCGGTTGAGAAAGGAGAGCTGGCCAGCGGCTTATTTGGAGACGGACGAATGGCCGAGCCCGAATCCATCCTGGACTATCTCAAAAAATTACTGGCAGAGAAAAAGGACCTCTCCGGAAAGAAGGCCCTCGTCACCGCCGGACCCACCTACGAAGCCATCGACCCCGTCCGCTTTATCGGCAATCACTCCTCCGGCAAGATGGGCGTAGCGCTCGCAGCAGAGCTGGCCGGACGGGGAGCAGCGGTCGATCTTATATTAGGTCCTTCTTCTCTGAGCGTCGACATCCCCGGTATAACACTCCACCGGGTAACCTCCGCTGAACAGATGTATAATAAATGCCTCGAAATCTGGACCGGTTCAGACATCGCGGTCATGTCCGCCGCCGTCGCCGATTATACGCCTCTTCTACGAT
>JAFDYG010000075.1 GCA_018267545.1 Bacteroidota bacterium | reverse complement strand
ATCGTAAGCTTCTCCAGCGCCTTCTTCCTCGAGGTCGCCTGCTTGGACTTACTGGCGTTGGCCGAGAACCGCGCGATGAACTCGAGCAGGGCGGCACGCTTATCTTCATTCTTCTTGTTCTTATCCGAAAGCTGGCGGGCCATCAGCTGCGAAGACTCATACCAGAACGTATAGTTACCCGTAAAGATCTTGATCTTCTGACGATCCACGTCGGCTACGTGCGTACAAACGGCGTCCAGGAAGTGACGGTCGTGGGAAACGACGATCACGATATTCTCATAATCGGCCAGGAAGTTTTCCAACCAGTTGATGGTCTCTACGTCCAGGTCATTGGTAGGTTCGTCCAAAATCAGGATGTCCGGGTTACCAAACAGGGCCTGCGCCAGCAATACGCGCACTTTTAGCGCACCCGACAACTCCTTCATCAGTGAACCATGTATCGATTCCTTTACCCCCAGGTCGCTCAGCAGGGCAGCCGCGTCGCTTTCGGCCGTATAACCGCCCATTTCACCAAACTCTCCCTCCAGCTCCCCGGCTTTGATTCCGTCTTCTTCGGTAAAGTCGGCCTTCGCATAGATGGCGTCCCGCTCCTGCATCACCTTCCACATCTTCTGGTGTCCCATCAATACGGTATGCAATACCGTATTCTCGTCGAACGCAAAGTGGTTCTGGTTCAGAACCGCCATACGCTGTCCCGGCGCGAATTCGATAGCGCCCTTGGTCGGCTCCACTTCCCCCGAAAGGATCTTCAGAAAGGTGGATTTCCCGGCTCCATTGGCGCCGATCACCCCGTAACAGTTGCCTTTTGTAAATGTGAGGTTGACTTCATCGAATAAGACCCGCTTTCCAAAGGAAAGGGTAACATTGTTCACTCTAATCATGGGCGCAAAGGTACGAAAAAGAAACGGGCCCTGCGACACAAAGTCGGGCCCGTTTCTTTTTATCTAATGTCCGAAAACGCATAACGTTTTCGGTGGAAACATGGCCCCAATCCAAAGGACTGGGGCCACTTAAGACACTAATTATTATTTATTTATCTGTCGTCAGTCCGGCGCGGCCGTATTCGGCGTTCAGCCTGGCGATATTGGTGATCGAGATCTCTTTAGGACAGACCGCCTCGCAGGCGCCCGTCGACGTACAGCTGCCGAATCCTTCCTTATCCATCTGCGCGATCATCGACGTAACCCGGCTCTTACGTTCCGGATTCCCCTGGGGCAACAGCGCCAGATGGCTCACCTTGGCCGAGAGGAACAGCAGCGCCGAGCTGTTCTTACAAGCCGCCACGCAAGCCCCGCAGCCGATACAGGCCGCTGCGGCAAAAGCCGTATCCGCCTTGTCCTTCTCGATAGGGATGGCATTCGCATCCACGGCATTCCCGGTGTTGACCGAGATATAGCCACCCGCTTGTATGATGCGGTCAAAGGCTCCGCGATCCACCACCAGGTCCTTGATGACCGGGAAAGCATTGGCTCTCCAGGGCTCTACCACGATCGTGTCGCCGTCCTTGAAAGCCCGCATGTGGAGCTGGCAGGTCGTCGTTCCCTCCCATGGACCATGAGGACGTCCGTTGATATACATGGAACACATGCCGCAGATCCCTTCCCGGCAGTCGTGATCGAATGCGATCGGCTCTTTACCCTCTGTCACCAGACGCTCGTTCAATACGTCGATCATTTCCAAAAAGGACATCTCGGACGAAATATCGCTTACGGAATAAGTCTCGAAGCTGCCTTTGTCTTTCTTGCTCTTCTGCCTCCAAACCTTGAGGGTGAGGTTCATTGTATAGTGTTCCATATAATACTTAGCTGGTGCTTTTATTTTTCAAATAGTTCAAATAATCTTTATGCTTGATTTTTGTCTTGTTCTTAGGATCTAAATTATACCAGTACACCCAAGCCGTCACTTCCTTTCCCGAACGCAGCCGCACCTTGCTCTTCTTACGGACAAACTCACTGTCCGGCGCGCCTCCTTCCGGTATGCCCTCATATTTGTCTAAAATTCGGAGCACCTTCCCCGCGTCGTTCAATTCAAAAACATCCCCAATCACCTCCTGTCCTTTCCTGCTTTTGATGGCCCCCGGATACCGACCCAGGTCATACAAAGCAGCTCCAACCTTTGCCTGTCCTACATACTGCAGCTGGTCCCTGACCCGGTCCTTCAGCTTCAGGTCATAGTTTCTCCGCAAGGTTCCATATACAAATAAATAGTCCGGCATTATCGTACCTGGTCTAAAAGAGCTTTCAATTTTTCAAAACTGTACTGTCCTATCCACTCCCGGCAATCCGGGTCTTCCTTTATCTTCAACAAATAATAATCGAAGACATCGTACACCTGGTCTATCGTCAGGTGCTTGCGCGCATATAAAACTCCGATGAACTCGAAGAAGTTCAAAAAATCGGTAAACTTCTCCTCGTTCGCTTCCCGGACAGCCGCGTCCTCTGCATTCAGCTTCGCACGCAGACGGCCGTAATCCAGCCACACCCGCACCTCTTTATACGTCGTATTTTCGAAGAACTTCTCGAACAAAGACTTCAACCATTCTGCCTGCTTGAGCCGGGTTTGCGCCCTGTAGTTGATGACCGCTACTATTACGGCTATTAAAGCCCCAATTCCGGCAATCAGCTTGGCCGCCCATTCCAGCATGCCCAGCCAAAGCAATGAATATTCTCCCATAGGAAAAGGTTTTT
>JAFDYG010000074.1 GCA_018267545.1 Bacteroidota bacterium | reverse complement strand
GTGAAACAAAATGGAACTACGACAAGAACGTGGCCGCAGGGAATAAAAAAGGCATCGTCATCTATAACCTTTTACAGACGCTTTTCGAATCCGCCGATACCACCAAGAAGATCGACCTCTCCGCGAAGCTGGGCATTCCGCCAGTCTACACTGTCGACCACAGCTCCCTGACCGACGACAGCGGCCGCGTCATCCAGCAGGTCTTTTTCTATGGCGATAAAGACAAGGACGGACAGCTTTCCTACGAGAACTTCCTCTCCATCTTCCGGCCCAAACGCAACGTAAAGCCCGAATGGAAGATCACCGAGAACCCGCAGTGGACGACCATCACCTCCATCCGCGGCAAGCCGGTCATGATTTTCGCCAATAAGCCGCTGCTGGGTGAGGACGACCCCGACGCCAAGGCCCAAAAAGCCCTGTCGGATTATCTCTATGACCGTCACCTGAAACCCACCATCGTCATCCATCGTGGACACAGCTATCACGTAAAATATACCATCGAGCAGATGCCGGCGACGGCCCGTATCGTCGTGCTGGGCTCCTGCGGGGGCTATAACAACCTCAGCGAAGTGCTGAAGATCAGCGAGGATGCGCATATCATCTCGTCCAAGCAGGTCGGTACCAAGGCGGTCAACGAGCCCATCCTCCAGGCCATCAACAACACCCTCATTGCAGGGAAGGGCATCGAATGGCTGCCCATGTGGCGTGAGCTGCAGGCCGGCTTCCAAAAAGACCCGGTTGCCAGGGAGAGGTTCGACGACTATATCCCGCCCTACAAAAACCTGGGCGCCATCTTTATCAAGTCATACCGCAAGGCAATGGATCAGGACTAGCCCTATCGAATCGGCCTTGCCGATTGCGGAAAACTCCTACCTTTGCCTCCTCTTAACGGCACTTGCCGCTGGGAGAGGTCAACACCATGCCAGAAGAGTCGAAGAAAAAGAAGATATTCGAATTTAGCCAGCTCCGTCGGGTATTCAGTTACGCAGCACCTTACAAAGGAAGGATCTACCTATCGGTATTCCTAGCCATCGTCCTGGCGATCCTCTCCCCCCTGCGTCCCTATCTCATACAGATCACGATCAACAACCATATCCGCCAGGGCGCAGGCGCTGGGCCTTCGTTGCAGCACCAGATAGCCATAGACATCATCGTCCTGACCATCTGGCAGATCCTGCTGCTGCTGATCGAAACGGTGGCGCGCTTCTACTTCTCCTTTATCACCGCCTGGCTCGGACAGACTGTTGTCCGCGACTTGCGGGTAGACGTCTACAAAAAGGTCATCGGGCTCAACCTGTCACAATTCGATAAGACGCCCATCGGCACCCTCACGACCCGCACCATCAACGACATCGAATCCATTAACGATATCTTCTCCGACGGTCTGATCCCCATCATCGCCGACTTGCTGTCTATATTCTCCGTACTCGGGTTTATGTTTGCCGTAGACTGGCGGCTCACCCTGGTCTGCCTGGCGCCCTTCCCCTTCCTGATCCTGGCCACCTATCTCTTCAAGGAATCCGTCAATAAATCCTTTATCCGGGTCCGCAACGCCGTCGCCGCCCTGAACGCCTTCGTACAGGAACACATCACCGGGATGCAGATCGTACAGGCTTTTGCCGCCGAACAGCGCGAGGAGAAAAAGTTTAACAAGATCAACCGCGAGCATCGCAACGCCAATATCAACGCCATCTTTGCCTACTCGATCTTTTTCCCCGTCGTAGAAATCATCCTCGCCGTTTCGACCGGCCTGCTGGTCTGGTGGGGCGCGACCCAAGTCCTGCACCTGCCCGAAATCGAAGCCAAAGAGCTCAGCGGCAAAATCATCGCCTTCTTCCTCTATCTCAACCTGCTCTTCCGCCCCTTGCGCGTGATCGCCGATAAATTCAACGTCTTGCAAATGGGCATGGTCGCCAGCGAAAGGGTCTTCCGCGTCCTCGACAACGACGACTTTATAAAGACCCAAGGGGACTACGCCCCCGCCCGGATAAAAGGAAAGGTCCAGTTCGACAAGGTCAACTTCGCCTATGTCGATGATCGATGGGTGCTAAAGAACATCTCCTTTACCATGCAGCCCGGTCAGACCATCGCCATCGTCGGCCACACCGGCAGCGGCAAGACCTCCATCATCAGCCTGATGAACCGCCTCTACCACATCCAGGAAGGCGAAATCCGCATCGACGACGTCCGTATAGAAGACTATAAGCTCGACGCCTTACGCAGCAGCATCGGCGTGGTGCTGCAGGACGTCTTCCTCTTCTCCGGCTCTGTGGTGGACAACATTACGCTCCGCAACCCCGACATCCCGATGGAAAAAGTGGTCGAAGCCGCAAAGCTCATCGGCATGCACGACTTTATCATGCGCCTGCCCGGCGGCTATCACTACAACGTCATGGAACGCGGCGGCTCCCTTTCCCTGGGCCAGCGCCAGCTGCTCTCCTTTATACGAGCCCTCCTCTACGACCCCTCCATCCTCATCCTCGACGAAGCCACCTCTTCCGTCGACACCGAATCCGAACAGCTCATCCAGGAAGCCATCGACAAGCTCATCGCCGGCCGGAGCTCGATCGTCATCGCCCACAGACTCTCCACCATCCGCAAGGCCGACCAGATCATCGTCCTCGACAAAGGTGAAATCCGCGAGATCGGCACCCACGACGAACTTTTGGCAAATGGCGGCTTTTATGCCAAGCTGCATGAGATGCAGTTCAGCAAGCATTCGCCCGTCTCAGAAAAGAAGGCAATCTAGGGCAACTGTATCACTTTCGTTGTAGCACCTACTTTTATAGTCGCAGTATTGTCACAGGTCCCCGTTCCATAATCCAGCGTCCCCTTCAAAGAAAGGGCGCCATCGCTATACGTAAATCCAATCACACCCGAGCCGATGTGCCGGCAGGTCGTTTGCCACAAGAGCGGCGTAGTGATGGAATCCGTCAGGCTCTTTCCAGCGGAGCTGCTGAAGCTGTGACTGCCCGTAATCGAATAGCTGTCGTCCAGCACCGTGAGCGTACCGACGCCGCCCGTCTGCGAAACGGTCCTGGTCCCTGCATAGGCATAATAGCTGGCATCGGGGAAGGTAATCTTCCCGTCCGTCACCTTGGTGACGAATGAAATTCCATTCCCTATAGAGTTGTTGGTAATGGAATAAGTACCTGCGAGCTGATAGCCATTTACGGAATAGTTGTCGAAGCTGGCGGTAACAGTTGTGCCGGAAACATAAATCTTCCCGGAAAATACATAGGTGACCTTCCCTTTACGAACGACGCCGTCGGTGCCCGTACAACCCGTTCCAAAATCGATCGATACGGTTACCGGGTACTTCGTCGTATCCGTAATGGCAACGGAAAGCACCGCACAAGGAGTGGCTCCCCCGGGTCCCGTGGGGACGGTATGATTGCCCGTTGACGGACCTGCTACATAGCTGCTAAGCGTAGTGCTGCCGCCCGAGCCTACCTGCAGGGCGACATTCAGCACGTCGTTGTACTGGTCGTCGGCGGTGGCGGACGACGTGGTCAGGCTGACGGCGTCGGGTTCCTGGCTGGAAGTAGAGCTGCTGTCTTTCTTACAGGCCGTAAATACTAAAGCAGCAGATAAGAGGGTGCCCGTCGAGGCGATAAGGATTTTCCTGGTTAGTTTCATAATTTGATTGGTTTTAAGTGTTAAAGCGATCATAGGATACCCTTAGAACGGCCTGGTTTAAACCATGGTATCTCTTTTCAGTCAACTACGGGTATTCATCAGTTAACGACAAGCCTTAAGATTACCGCGAGCTCGATTTCTGAAATACATTTGCCTGGTGACCATGAGAAAAGCTGGACTGAAAAACTTCAATTTCGCCTTGTATGCCCAGATCATCTTCTGGGTAGTGCTGTTTATTTTCATCCTGGGTTCACCTCAGTCCGTACCGGCCAGCCTCCTGCTGCTTTTCTGTCACATGGTTAATTTCTACTTCGTCTTCTCCTGGCTTACCCCCCGTTATTTTGAACCCGGACGATATTCCTGGTTTGGAGTGGCCATCGTCGCCTTGCTGCTGACGCTTACTCCTTTTCGCCTATGGATCGAGACGCATTTTATAAACCGCCCCTTTCTGTTCCAGCGGGGGCGCCACCTGATAGGCCTCGTCCTGTTCTCCGAGCTGACCCTGTCCTTCCTCGCCTTCCTGTTTAGGATGGCCCTCGACAATTACGCCAGCCGGCGCAGGGCCGACCAGCTGGAGAAAGGCCGCCTGGAAACGGAGCTGAAATTCCTGAAATCACAGATGAGCCCCCATTTCCTTTTCAATACGATCAATAATATCTACGCCCTTGCGCTGACCGAGCCCTACAAGACACGCGAGTCGCTGATGAAGCTCTCCGGACTGCTTCGCTATTTGTTATACGAATGCAATCAGCTGGTCCCTTTTGCGAAGGAGCTGGACGCGATCGAGTCCTATATAGCCCTTTTCCAGCTTCGCTACGAAACCGCTTTGAATATTACCCTCGATACACAGGTGTCTTCCTCCGACATGCTGATCGAACCGATGCTGTTTCTGCCATTGCTCGAAAATGCCATCAAACACTCGGATATCGGAGTAGTGCCGGAAGCCTTTATACACATCCGGCTCCAGGAAGAAGGAGGGTTGCTGGCAGGGCATTTTGTCAATTCGAAATCCACATTACCCAGCCGGAATGAGCCCGGCGGCATCGGCCTGCAGAACATTCGAAAACGGCTGGATATGCTGCAGTCGGGGTTCTCCGAACAAAACCTCCAGGTGCGCGAGACCGCTAACGGCTTCGAAGTATTCATCAAAATCCCCTGTACATGAACCTTCGCGTGATCATTATCGACGACGAATACCTGGCCATCCGCCTGCTGGAAGAATACTGCTCGCGCTTCCCTTTTATAAACGTGCTGCAGTCCTTTAAAGACCCCGTACCGGCGCTCCGCTTCCTCGAAGAAAACCCAGTAGACCTGGTATTCCTGGACATCCAGATGCCCCGGATTACCGGCATGGAGCTGGCATCGCGCCTTTCTCCGGATGGGGCAGGGAAGAGGCCCCGTTTTATTTTTACTACAGCCCGCCACGACTTTGCCGTAAAAGCATTCGAGCTGGATGCCCTGGACTACCTGGTAAAACCCGTCTCTTTCGAACGATTTGAAATGGCCATCCGCAAAGTGGAGGAAAATATCCTGGATTTTCTCCTGCTAAAAAACGGACACCGGACTATCCGCCTGGCTTACGAAGAAATTATCTTTATCGAAGGGCTAAACGAGTATGTCAAGGTGCATACGCCAGAGAAGAAAATCGTGACCCTCGCGGCGCTGAAAGACCTCGAAGCAAGACTACCCCGGAACCAGTTCGTCCGGATTCATAAATCTTATATCGTTTCCCTCGCCTTCGTCCGTTCCTGGACGGCGTCCGAAGTCGAAATGGCTGAAGGACAGCGTCTCCCGCTGGGGCGTGTTTACAAGGATAATTTCCTGGGTCTTTTATAAAAAAAAAGCCCCCCTTTTCAAAATCCATCGTCCATCTATTTACGTAGATCGATACTTACTCTCCCCCTAAAGCCCGCCTGGCAATCCATTCCTTTGTAATCCTCAATTGGGCGGAGCCCAAGTACTTACCTCCCTTTACCATTCACGTTGGACAGAGCCCAAGGACGCTGACGAGCCTGGCTTACCCTTATTTGCACATACCGGAAACAAATCCCTTATGAAAGGAATACCTGTACGCCCATCGAACATCCCATCGCTATTGCCCCGCCCGCTCCGCGACCTCCCGTATAACAAAGCGAGGATCGCCGACAGCCTGGGGCTTTTCGCCCTCCTGGTCCTCATCCTGGGCTTGCTGACCTTCCTGGGCGGCGGTCCCATGTCGGGTACTGACGCGGCCTATCTCCAAATCCTGGCCTTTCTTTCCCTGGGCGCCGGACAGATCCTGTTCCTGCAAAGGAAGCTGCGCGCCCTGCTGAAAAACAAGGACGTGGTGCTCTTCTCCCGCGAAGGATGGAGCTATATCGGAATGCTTTGCGTCCTGCTGCTCCTGACGCTGACGGTGCTCTACCTGGTGGTCGAAGGCCGTCACTGGCCCATGATCGGCCCGAGCCTGCTGGCCTTCCTGCTGCCCTTTATCGCATTGAACGGATGGGAGCTCT
>JAFDYG010000073.1 GCA_018267545.1 Bacteroidota bacterium | reverse complement strand
TGCGGATGAGCCGATCGGGGAGGGGGAGGTTTATATCAATTTGATGGAGGAGGATTTGGTGGTGCTGGTGGAGAGGATTATTTCGTTAAAGCTGGAGCTGGGCAGGCAGGTGGGGGTAATATCGTATAATGAGACGCCGTTGAAGAAGATTATATTGAATGGGATCACGACCATTTCTACCGATTTTCAGGAGATGGGGGTGATGGCTGCGCGGCAGATTATGGAGGGCACGCATGTGCAGCAGGAGGTTCCTTTTTATTTGACGCTGCGGAATTCGTTGTAGGGCGTGGGCGGGTGATGCGCTGCGGGCGGGCGGAACGGCGGTTATTCTGTTGGGTATTTTACGCCGAGCTGGACGCGGATGGTGTCCATGGTCCGGGCCAGCATCAGGCTGAACTCGAGGCTCATCTTTGGGCTTTCTATGAGTCCTTCTTCCATACATTTCATGACTTCTCTGATCTGGTATTCGAAGCCGTTGACCATGGGTTCGAGCTGGATGGTTTGTGGTTCTTCGCCGGTGCGTTGCAGAACGAAATGGTCGTTTTTGTACCAGGCGGTGGGGATGCGGATCATGCCGGCTGTGCCGGCGATTTCGGCGGTGATACCGGTTTGGCAGGTGAGGGTGCAGCTGACGACGGCGGAGGGGGTGGTGGTGGAGTCGCCGGTGGTGGATGGGTTGGTAGCGGAGCCGTTTGCGGGGTATTCGAGGATGGCGTGGCAGGTGTCGTCGGAGCCGGTGGGGGCGCGGTGGCCGGTGGCTACGATGCGTTCGGGTTCACCGAGGAGGTGAAGGGCCAGGAAGAGGGGGTAGACGCCGATGTCGAGGAGGGCGCCGCCGCCGAGGCGGAGGTTATACAGCCGGCCTTCGGGATTGAAGGGAGCGAGGAAGCCGAAGTCGGCGCGGACGTATTGGAGGGCGCCGATCTGGCCTTCGGCTATAATAGAGTCGATCTTTTCGATCATGGGTAGGAAGCGGGTCCACATGGCTTCCATGAGGAAGGTGCGGTGGGAACGGGCGGCGTCGACCATCAGGCCGACCTGGCGGCCGGAGAGGGCCATCGGCTTTTCGCAGAGTACGGCTTTGCCGTGCTGGAGGCAGAGGATGGCTTGTTCGGCGTGATAGCCGTGTGGGGTGGCGATATAGATGGCGTCGATTTCGGGGTCGGTGACTAGTTCTTCGTAGCTGCCGTAGGCGCGGGGGATGGGGGCGCCTGGAGTGGCGTGCTGGCTGGCAAAGGCCTGGGCTTTGGAGAGGTCGCGGGAGGCGACGGCGCCGAGTTTGGCGTTTTCGACGAGGGTGAGGGCTATGGCGAATTTATTTGCAATCTTGCCGGGGCCGATGATGCCCCAAGTGGTTGATTTCATGCCCGCAAATATAATGACTCTGAATTGGGCACCACCCAATTTGGAAGCCTTTATCTTTGCAAAAAATTACCTATCTGATGGTTAAGTATGATGCCTTTCTTTTCGACCTGAATGGAACGATGATCGATGACATGGAATATCACAGTATTGCGTGGTACAATATCCTCAACGATGATTTGCAGGCTGGGCTTAGCCGGGAAGCGGTGAAGGCGCAGATGTATGGGAAGAATGAGGAGCTGCTGGACCGGATTTTCGGGAAGGGGCGTTTTTCCAGGGAAGAGGTGGATGCGATTTCGTTGAAGAAGGAGACGAGTTACCAGACGGCTTTTAAGCCGCATTTGCGATTGATCGAGGGGCTGCCTGCTTTTTTGGAGAAGGCTCGTGTTGCCGGGGTTTCGATGGCGATCGGTTCGGCGGCTATTCCGTTCAATATCGACTTTGTGCTGGATAACCTGGATTTAAGGGGTTATTTCAAGGCGATCGTCAGCGCGGATGATGTGGTGATCAGCAAGCCGGACCCGGAGACGTTTTTGAAAGGGGCTTCTTTGCTGGGGGTTGACCCGGCCAGGTGCGTGGTTTTCGAGGATGCTCCGAAGGGGGTGGAGGCCGCCCTGCGGGCGGGGATGAAGTGTGTGGTATTGACGACGATGCATGGGGTGGAAGAATTCCAGCAATATCCAAATATCCTGGGGTATATTGTGGATTATAGGGATCCGTCGCTTGACGAGTTATTTGTATGATCAAACGATTGCTGATGGGGATGTGGAAGAGTCTCGCCGGGGGGGCGAGGAGGTTGCTGATGGGGTGTTTTTTGGTTTTTTGCCTTGGGGCAAGGGCCCAGACTCATTTTACGATCAGCGGGACTATAAGAGATGGGGCGACGGGGGAGGTATTGATTGGAGCGACGGTGGGGTTAATGGAGCTGCCTCGTGCGGGGGTGGTGAGCAATTCGTATGGATTTTATTCGATCAGTGCGGTAGCGGGCCGGTATCGGCTGTTGGTTAGCCATGCGGGGTATACGACGGATACGTTGGTGATAGAGCTGGGTCGTGATACAGTGCTGGCGATGGAGATGCGGCCGGCGGGTTCGGAGCTGGCGGGGGTGGTGGTCGCCGCGGTCCGGAAGAATGACAATATTATCCGGCCGATGATGGGAGTGCAGAAGCTGACCATGAATGAGATCAAGAACATCCCGGTGCTGTTTGGGGAAAAGGACGTGCTCAAGACGATACAGCTGTTGCCGGGGATTCAGTTTGCGGGAGATGGGAATAGCAGCTTTTATGTGCGGGGTGGTGGCGCGGATCAGAACTTGATCTTGCTCGATGAGGCCACGGTTTACAATCCTTCTCATTTATTAGGTTTCTTTTCCACGTTCAATTCGGATGCGATCAAGGATGTCACGGTCTATAAGGGAGCGATGCCGGCCGAGTATGGGGGCAGGCTTTCTTCGGCCGTGGATATCAAGATGAACGATGGGAATAATAAAGACTATCATTTTGGCGGCGGCATCGGGCTCATCTCGACGCGGCTGAATGCGGAGGGGCCGATCGTCAGGGATAAGGGGTCTTTTTCGGTGAGCGGCCGCCGTACTTATGCCGATGTGTTCCTCAAGTTCTCCAGCGATAGCTCCGTCAACCAGAACAGTCTTTACTTTTACGACCTGAATGTAAAAGGGAACTATAAATTCGACGACAAGAACAGGGTATATCTTTCGGGGTATTTCGGCCGGGACAATCTGGCCTTTGGTCAAACCTTCGGTATCGACTATGGGAATACGACGGGAACGGCTCGTTGGAATCACGTTTTCAATAGCCGGCTATTTTCCAATACTTCGTTTATCTATAGCAATTACAGCTATAAGATCCGGATCAATTCCAGCAACAATGACATTCATATCACGTCCGATATACGGGACATGCATCTGAAGGAGGACCTGGAGTATTATGCAAATGCGGACAACAAGGTCAATTTTGGGTTCAGCGTCATTCATCACAATATTTCACCGGGGATTATTTCTGCTTCTCAGAGCTCGAGCTATAATTCGCTCTCGCTACAGCATAAGTACAGTCTTGAAAATGCGCTTTATGTTTCGCATGAGTGGTCGCCGGGGCGGCGGTCATCGGAGGGGGTGTCGCCGGCGGTGGGTTCATCGGGTGAGCGGTCATTGGAGGGGCGGTCGGCGGCGGAGCGGCTGCATTTCGATTATGGGCTGCGGCTGGCGGAATTTTCGGTGCTGGGACCGGGGACCTTTTATACGTATGATGCGGGTGGGAATGTGGTCGATTCGGCCAGGTATGAGCCGGGAAGCTTCGTGAGGAGCTACGTCAACCTGGAACCGCGGGTGTCTGCGAGCTTTCAGCTCGATTCGACGAGCTCGGTAAAACTGGGGTACAACCGGAATACGCAGGTGCTGCATCTGCTTTCCAATTCCACTAGTGCCAATCCAACGGATTTGTGGATCCCGAGCAGTAATAATATCCGGCCCTCGATTGCCGATCAGGTATCGGCGGGCTATTTCAAGAACTTTGGCGGGGGGCGGTATGAATTATCTGCGGAGGCTTATTACAAGGATTTGCGCAACCAGATAGACTACAAGAATGGGGCGCAGCTGATCGCAAACGAGAATGTGGAATCTCAGTTGCTGACGGGGCGGGGAAGGGCATATGGATTAGAGCTCTTTATTAAGAAGAAAGTGGGGCGGTTCAATGGCTGGGTTAGCTATACCTTATCAAGAACGGAGCTGAAGATCGATGGCGTCAATGGCGGGAATTGGTATCCTGCACGGCAGGACAGGACCCATGATATCGGGGTGGTGGCGATCTACCAGGCTAGTCCGAAGTGGACGCTTTCCGGGACATGGGTATATTATACCGGGAATGCGGTTACGTTTCCGAGCGGGAAATACCAGGTGCTGGGGCAGACGGCTTTTTATTATGCGCAGCGAAACAGCTACCGGATGCCGGCCTATCACCGGATGGATGTGGCGGCGACGTTGCAGGGGAAGAAGCGACGGCGGTTCGAGAGCAGCTGGACGTTCTCGATTTATAATCTCTATGGGCGGGAGAATGCCTATAGCATTACGTTTCAAAACGACCCGGATGATCCGATGCATACGCAGGCGCTGCGGTATGCCTTGTTTCGGTGGATCCCGTCGGCTACATGGAACTTTAAATTTTAGTGTATGAAAAAAGTGGGGGTCATTTCGAGCTTGAGGGTATGGGTGTGGGGGTGCTTGGGGGCGGGGATGTTGCTGGCTGCTTGTAAAAAGGCGGTGAATATAGATCTGCAGAATGCGCCGCCGCAGCTGGTGATCGAGGGGGAGATAGTGAATGGCGGGACGCCGCAGGTGAAGCTGTCGCGGAGTGTGAAGTTTTCCGACCCGAATAGTTATCCACCGGTTAGCGGAGCAAGCGTTCGGGTGACGGATAGCAGCAATGGGCTTGTCGCTTTGCTGGTGGAGAGTGCGCCGGGAGTGTATACGACGAAGGTGTATTCC
>JAFDYG010000072.1 GCA_018267545.1 Bacteroidota bacterium | reverse complement strand
TTGTTTGCGGGGCTGACGATTATCTTGTTTATCGTGGCCGTGTTTGGTTATTTCGACTGGCGGAGGAAATATAAACTGTCGGTGGCATGATAGCTCACCCTTCTACCATATTGCAGGCAACTGTTGTCGAACGGCTACGTTCGGGCGCAGCGGCGGCAGAGCTTAACCGGGATTTGCAATCCGATCAATTGGAGCTGATCTACGAACAAGGGTGGTTCCGGATGTTGTTACCGGAAGCTCCGTTGTCCTTGCCGGAATTGGTGAGGTTGGAAGAGGGGCTTGCCTGGGCGGATGGTTCGGTGGGATGGATGGTGACGCTTTGCAGCGGGGCCGGGTGGTTCTCGGGTTTCTTTCCGCCGGGGGCTTTTTCGGATATTTTTTCCGATCATCAGTTGTGCCTTGCAGGTAGTGGAGCTGCTACGGGGGAAGCCGTTGCTGTATCTGGAGGATATAGGATCAATGGGCGATGGGACTATGCCAGCGGGTCTTTGCATGCGACGGCTTTTACGGCGAATTGTGTAATTGTCGATGGGGGAGAGCGTTTGGTTCGACCTTTTTTGTTTCGGAAGGAAGAGGTGTCGGTGGATAGGACCTGGGATACCATCGGGCTTATTGCAACCGGAAGTCATGCATTCGAGGTGAGGGATGTCGTGGTGCCGGAAGATCGTTGTTTTATTATCGACGCTGCGTATGCCAAAGCAAGCGCGCCGATCTATCATTATCCATTTTTGCAGCTGGCGGAAGCGACGCTTGCGGCAAATCTTTCGGGGATGGCGGTACACTTCCTCGACTGTTGCGAGGGGATGGTTCGGGCGGGAGATGTTCTGGCGGAAGCAGAGAAACGGTTGGGTATTAAGCGGGCCGACTTGTATCGGGCTTTGGAGGATTCGTGGAGAAATGGCGGACAATATGAAATGGTCAGTAAAACGGCGCGTGAGCTGGCTACCACAGCCAGGCAGGTAGTCGATAGGTTATACCCCTATGGCGGGTTAGGGGCAGCCCGTCCACAGTCTGAGATAAACAGGGTGTGGAGGGATTTACATACCGCCAGTCAGCATAGTTTACTGGTATACGAGCGTTAGGATTGGACGACCGAAAGAATATTTCCTGCGGGGTCAGCAAACCAGGCGATGGTTGGACCTTCGCCGCGGAAGATGCCTTTTTTGTCCGTTTGAAGCTCTCCTGTATACTGGAGGAAAGAAACGCCGTCGGCTGTCAGCTGGTCGACGGTCTTTTCGATGTCATCGACTTTGAAATTGAAGACGGTGAAGGTGGCGGGCTCGTGATTGTCCTTGGGATATAAAAATATGGAGATATTGTCTTTGGTTCGGATGTCGAGTCCTTCGGGCGTTTCTTTGGTATCCAGGCCCAGTGTCTGTGCGTAAAAGGTCTTTGCTTTTTTTAAGTCATTGACGGAAAAACTGCAGAATGACTGATTGTAGTTTAGCATAACGAACGATTTATACTTTTTTTAATACGGTGATACAAATGATTGCGAGGAGGGTCATACCCAGGGCTCCGACGATGACGGCTGCGTGCAGGCCATCGGTAAAGGCTGTTTGGGCGTTGGTCAACAGATCGACGGCGGCGGGCCGGGGTAGACGGGCGGCTGTCGTTATCGCGCCCGTGATGTTCTCGATTGCGGCAGAGTGCAGATTGGGGGACAGTCCTGCCGGTAATCTGGGAGAAAGATGCAAACGATATACCAGCGTACCGAGGCTGCCGAGGAGGGCTACGCCGAGGGCGATGCCCAGTTGGTTGCTTGTTTCGGACATCGAGGCTGCGGCGCCTGCTTTTTCGGGGGGAGCGGCGCTGATAACCAGGTTGGTGCCGAGAACGACGATGGGGGCTACGCCTGCGGCGGTGGCGATGGAGCTTGCGATGAGAAGGGCGAAGTTATATGGAGCGGAGCTGAGGGCCGGAGGGTGGATGAAGGCCAGCCCGATAAAGCCGATGATGGTTAGGATTAAGCCAGCGGTCAATAAATAGGAGGGATGAATGCGTTTGGCGATTACTGGTGTCAGCAGCGAGCTGGCAATCATGCCGACGGCCTGGGGAATCAGCCATAGTCCGGCGACGAGTGGAGAAAGCCCGACGACTACCTGGAGGTATTGAGTCGTAAAGAAGGCCGTTCCACCCATGATAATGGCGGTGATCAGCATGACCAGCAGGGTGGCGCTAAAGGTCTTGCTTGCAAAGAGCCGCAGGTCGAGGAGGGGATCGGAGATGCGCAGCTGACGCAGCACGAAGATGACGCCAAAGGCCAGGCCGGTGATGAGGGCTACGAAAGACAATCCGTCCCAGCCGCTTCGGGTGAGTTCGGTGATACCATAAATCAGAGGCAGGATGGCGGCGAGGGAGTGGGCGACGCCTACCCAGTCCAGGCGACGGATGATATTCTCGCGGTGTTCGGGTAAGAGCAGCGGGCCGGTGACCAGGAGCAGGATCATGACGGGAACGCCCAATAGGAATACGCCGCCCCAGGAATAGCGCTGCAGAATCATGCCGCCGATCAGTGGGCCGATGATCATTCCGACGAGGAAACAGCTCAGCCAGATGGACAGGGCTGTGCTTCGCTGGTGGGGATGGTGGAACATGTTCCGGATGATGGCCAGGGTGGAGGGCATGATCGAAGCGCCGGCGATGCCCATGAGGGCGCGGGCGAAGATCAGCAGGCCTGCGGTGTGGGAGAAGGCGGCCAGGATGGAGGCGAGGCTAAAGGCGGCTGCTCCTGTCATCAATAGCCGTCTGTAGCCGATACGGTCGCCAAGGGTACCCATCGTGATCAGGAAGCCTGCAATCATGAAGCCGTAGATGTCCATAATCCAGAGCTGTTGTACGCTGCTTGCCTTTAGATTCTCGCTCAAGGAAGGCAGGGCGAGATAGAGGACGCTGGTATCGATGGAAAGCAGCAGGGTGGGGAGGGATAAGGCGGCCAATCCTGTCCATTCTTTCCGTCCGGCGCG
>JAFDYG010000071.1 GCA_018267545.1 Bacteroidota bacterium | reverse complement strand
TTGTCTTCACGAAGGTATTTCAGGAGCTGGAGGCCGCTCCCGCCAGGGAGATTTATGTCGAGGATGATACAATCGTAGAGCGTGTCGTCGATCCGATGGAGGGCGTCGTGATAGGTGCTGACGCCTTCGCAAAGGAATTGTTCCTGCCGGAAGTACCGGGTGATGCTATTGAGCAGGCTGGGTTCATCTTCGATGACAAGTAGCTTCATGCGAGGCTTTGGCACGAAGGTAGGGGTGAATTTGGAAAAAAATTGGAAAGCGGAAATTCGGGTTTTTAATAAGTATCTTTAAAATACATTCTAACGATTATGAAAAAGCTGCTTATTCTTTTGTTTTTTGGAGTTCAGGCGGTGCGGGGACAAAAGGCAAATGATGTAAATACTCCGCTGCATGCCATGCAACCGAACTATCCGGTTCCTTATGGTAAGCCTGCGGCGGAAAAGGTAAAAGTTGTTTTGGATAGAGTGCTGGGCTATTTGTTGGTTTCGACGCCAGCGCAGTTTGTCAATCGTCAGTCGGGCGAAGTGTCTGGTTCCAGTGTGGATACGAATGTGGTTTTTAAACAGGGAGACTTTCGGCTAACGAGCTATGAATGGGGCGTTACGTATGCGGGGATGACGAGTGTGGGGGAGATTACGGGTGATCAGCGTTATACGAATTATACTAAGGAAAGGCTGGACTTTTTGAGTGCCGCTTATCCGTCTTTCAAAAAGCTGTATGAGCAGTATCCCCGGTCGTTTAATGCGTTGCGTCAGCCGGTGGCGCCGCATGCTTTGGACGATGGGGGTGCGGTATGTGCGGCTATGATCAAGGAGTATCGTCGGAAGGGGAATGAGACCTTAAGGCCTGTTGTGGATCATCTCATCGATTATATTTCTAAAAAAGAGTACCGATTGGCGGATGGGACGCTGGCGAGAAACCGGCCGCAGAAAAATACTTTATGGCTGGATGATTTGTTTATGAGCGTTCCTGCTCTTGCGCAGATGGGTAAGCTTACGGGCGAATCGAAATATTACGAGGATGCGGTAAAGCAGGTGCTGCAGTTTTCGCGGCGGATGTTTAATAAGGAGCTTGGTATATATATGCATGGCTGGGTGGAAGGGATGGCTGAACATCCCGAGTTTCATTGGGCCAGGGCTAATGGCTGGGCGGTAATGGCAATGGTTGAATTGCTGGATGTGCTGCCGGAAGATTTTAAAGACCGTGGCCTGGTGCTGGAGCAATTGAAGGCTCATATCCGGGGGCTTGTCAAATATCAGTCAGGGCAGGGTTTCTGGCACCAGCTGCTGGATCGGAGCGACAGCTATCTGGAAACGTCTGCGACGGCCATTTATACTTATTGCATTGCCAAGGCCGTGAATAAGGGTTGGATCGATGCAAAGGCTTATGCGCCGGTTTGTTTGCTTGGATGGAATGCGGTATCGACGGCGGTGAATGAGCAGGGGCAGGTGGAGGGTACTTGTGTTGGGACGGGAATGGCGTTCGACCCGGCTTTTTATTATTATCGTCCGGTGAATGTGTATGCGGCGCATGGATATGGACCGGTTTTGCTGGCTGGGGCGGAGATCATTCAGCTATTGAAGAAGCATACGATCGAGATAAATGATAGTGCGGTGATGGTGAAGGAATAGTTGCGGGCAGAAAGCGTGACAAATGTCAACGTTATATTGTGTCATCTGCCTCCTGATTGGAACGTGTTTGTTGATGAATTTTGTGTCATCAAACAATAAACACGTTCTCGTATGCAAAAGAACACAAATCCGATTTATTATCAGGATGCGACAAGGTTAGCGGAATTGATCCGCAATCGTGAAATTTCCCCGGTCGAGGTAGTGAAAGCTCACCTGGACAGGATCGAAGCGGTCGATCCCCAGGTCAACGCTATCGTAACGGTTGCCGATACGGCTATGAAAGCTGCAAGGGAGGCCGAAGCAGCGGTATTAAGGGGTGACCAGCTAGGCCCGCTGCACGGCGTGCCTTTCACCGCAAAGGATTCTATCGACACGGCGGATGTATTGACTCAACGGGGCTCTCCCATTTTTAAAGGACGCAAGCCGGAAAAAGATGCAACGAGTGTTGCCCGCTTAAAAAAAGCTGGTGGCATTTTGCTTGCAAAGACGAACCTGCCGGAATTTTCTTACTGGATTGAGAGTGAGAATCTGCTTTCCGGCAGGACCAACAATCCATGGGACTTAAATCTTTCGCCTGGTGGTTCAAGCGGTGGAGAGTCTGCTGCCGTTGCGGCTGGCATGTCTCCACTTGGGCTGGCTACCGACCTGGCTATTTCTGTGCGGGGCCCGGCCGCTCTGACCGGTGTGGCTGGATTGAAGGCTACGCATGGGAGTATCCCTATGACAGGTATTTGGCCGCGGGCACCACGCCGGTTCTGGCATGTCGGTCCGATGGCAAGAACGGTCAGGGATTTGAAGCTGGCTTATTCGGTGCTGGCCGGACCCGATGGACAGGATGGGTTTTCTTCCAGCACGATGCGTTTCGATGCGGGTGTTGGGGGAGCTGCAGGACGCTTGCGTATTGGTTGGTTGGTAGAGCCGGGGTTTGGAGCGATAGACCCTGAAATAGGCAGCGCTGTCGAAGCGGCGGCGGATGCGCTCAAGCAGCTGGGTCATATTGTAGAGCCGGTTCGTCTGCCTGCGCTCGAGCGTGAATTTGCGCTGGACTATTATGTCAAACAGCATATCATGGAGATCAAGCCTGCTATGGCGGAGGCGGTTGCCGGTAGGAGCGAAGACGAAATTTTCAAGATGGCCAGGACGGTGCTTTCATTCCCCGATACGGCTATGAATGACTTCATTGCTGCGGAGCAGGCTTCTGAGCGGCTGCGGGATGGCTATGCGGAATATTTCCAGAAATACGACGCGATGATTACGCCTGTACTGCCCGTTATTGGACATGGGCATAATATAGAAGATATCGAGGTGAAGGGAGAGAAAGAGAGCATCTTTTTGTTGCAGGGGGCTACGGTGCCGTTGAATATTACCGGTTTGCCGGGTGTGTCGGTTCGTTTTGGTACGAGTAAAAGCGGATTGCCGATCAATGTGCAGATTGTAGGTAGCTGGCTGGCGGAGTCGACCATCCTTCACATTGCTTCGCTTTTGGAGGAGGTGAGGACGGTGCCGGGGCTTTATCCGGGTATCTAAAGGGGTACTTGGGGTGTATAACCTTTTCGGTTTTTTCCGAAAAGGTTATTTTGCTTTTGTAAAATCTTTTCTGATCCGGCTTAGGGTTTCCCGCGAGATACCGAGGTAAGAGGCGACCATGTGCAGGGGGACTTTGTTGAATACCTTCGGGTAGGTTTTTTGAAACTCCAGATAGCGTTGTTCCGCGGAAGCGCTTATCAGAGAATATATTCGTTGCTGGCTGGTTTCAAAGGCCCTGGCTGAGAGGCGGTCGAAGAAGTCTTTTAGTGCGGGGATGTTTTTTAGGAGGTCTTCCCAGGCGGTTTTGGTCCAAAGGATGACGCTGCTTTGCGCTAAGGCTTCGATATTGTATTTGGCCGGTTTTTCCTGGTTGTAGCTTTCCTGGTCGCCGATCCACCAGTTTTCTATGCCAAAACGTACGGTGTGGTCGTTGCCGTCATCGTCGAAGCGGTATAGGCGAAGGCAGCCGCTGCTGATAAAGCATATCGATTTCCAGGTTTCGCCGTCGTGGAGAAGGGACTGCCATTTTCGTAGGTTTTTAGACGTGCTTGCATCGAGGATCGATTGGAGGTCCTCGTCGGAGATTTTGCAGGATTCGCGCAGGTATTTTTCGAATGCTTCGGACATTGTTGGCAAAGATACTTTGTTGGAGATAATTAGTATATTTCTGTTACTTTATATGAAGAAGACAATCTTTTTATCTGTTATTATCGGCTCGTTATTGTTTTGTTTCTGCCGTAGCGCGCAAAAAGTTGAGCCCGTTTCCTATTCGGATAGTCTTACCGTTCAGCAGGTTATTGATAGGTTTAATAAGCGGATAGATGAGAGGCATTTAAAGGATACGGTAGGCAGCTGGTCCGCGATCGTTTTTGTCGGGAATGAGGTTGTTTCTTTGAAGACTTTTGGGAAGGCGGACAATGAGAAGGGGATTGACGCTGGGGGTGCGACTGTTTATAGGATCGGGTCTATCTCAAAGACATTTACCGCTTATCTTATGATGTTGTTGGTTCAGGATGGGATTATCGGATTGGATGAGCCTGTGGTTAAGTATCTTCCGGAGATGAAGCTGTTGGGGAGTGAGATTACGTTTCGGCAGCTGGCGAGTCATACGGGAGGGCTGGCGAGAGAGCCGGGCTTATCGGGTGCGGCGGATGGGCCTATCGGAGATTGGGAGAACAAGGTGTTGAATTCTATTCCTACTACTGATGTGATGTTTTCGCCGGGGGCGAAGTTTTCCTATAGTAATATTGGTTATGGTATTCTTGGATTGGCGCTTTCGCGGGCTGCTCATAAGCCTTTTATGGAGATGATGGAGGATAGTGTTTTTAAGCCGCTGCATATGGATAGTAGCTTTTATGTTATACCTGCGGGTTGGGAGGGGCGCGTTGCTGTTGGGTATCATCGGGGGGCTATGGGGAAGGCTAGTGGTGAGGTGGCCAGGAAGGAGTGTGCGGGTAGGGGGTATAAGGTTCCTAATGGGGTAATTTATACTACTGCGGGGGATTTGGCGAGGTTTGTTATGGCGCAGTATGGGGATTTTGGGCGATTGGCTGGAAGGTATAGGGAGATGATGCAGACGATTCAGACGCCTGGGGACGGGAAGTATGGGTATGGATTTGGGTTGAATGTTTTGGTTTGGTAGGTGGGGGGAAAGTGGGGGGGGAATGAGGGGGGGGTGGGGGGGTATACGGCGTTTATGGTGTTGAGTCCTGGGGGGAAGGTTGGGGTTG
>JAFDYG010000070.1 GCA_018267545.1 Bacteroidota bacterium | reverse complement strand
TCTACCGCGTGCAGGTTGAAGATGGTCTGGTAGCCCGGCGGCAGCTGCCGGATCAATTCGCCCAATTCCTTGGCGCTCAGGGCGACTTCCGGGTCATCGTCCGACACGGGGTGCAGGACGTTCTCGGTAAAAAGCAGCTCGGTCTGGTAACGGCTGTTTTTCTTCAGATAGTTGATAGCCGTATTGACCATGATCCGGCGGATCCAGCCTCCCAGCTCACCCGAGAAGGTAAACTGGTGCAAGTTCTTGAAAACCATTATAAAGCCTTCCTGTAAGACGTCCTCCGCGTCCACCATCGACTTGGTATAGCGGTAACATACCCCCAGCATTCCCCCTGCGAAATGCTCGTATAGCTGCTTTTGGGCAGCCATTTCTCCTCTGAGGCAGTCTTTTACCAGCTGGTGATAATCCATTCTTCCGATGTTACGATTCTTGACAATCAAAGGGGACGAAGCGTTGCACGGGCTACATTTTTGGCCAAGCCCCCCGGCGAAATTACCTTTGGGCTATGACAAATTCACTGACTGAAAGAGACGCAAAGGTCATTTGGCATCCGTATACACAGCACAAGAACTTCCTCCCTCCGATTCCAATCGTAAGCGGCAAAGATACCCTCTTATTCGATGATAAAGGCAATTCCTATATCGACGCCATCAGCAGCTGGTGGGTCAGCATCCACGGGCACGGCAATGCCTATATTGCGGAGAAGATCTACCAGCAGGCGGGCCGGCTGGAGCAGGTTATCTTTACGGGCTTTACCCATGAGCCGGCGGTCCGGCTGGCCGAGCGGCTGCTTCCGCTGCTTCCCGGGGATTTTTCGAGGGTTTTTTATTCCGACAATGGCAGCACTGCAGTAGAAGTGGCGATGAAGATGGCGATCCAGTATTGGGGAAATAAAGGCGAAGCCCGCACCAAGCTGCTCGCATTTCACAACTCTTATCACGGCGACACGTTCGGCGCCATGAGCGTCAGTGAAAGGAGCGTCTTTACGGCGCCGTTCAACGACTATCTATTCGAGGTGATATTTATCGACACTCCCACCCCGGAGAATATCGACCAGCTCTGTCATTTTATCCACGAGCATGGCCGGGAGATCGCCGGTTTTATCTATGAGCCCCTGGTGCAGGGAGCGGGGGGAATGATCATGTATGAAGCGGCCCTGCTGGACAGACTGCTGACCGAAGCCGCTGCGGATAGAATACTTTGTATCGCCGACGAGGTCATGACTGGCTTTGGCCGGACGGGCCGGCTCTTTGCGGGAGAATACCTGCGGCACAAGGCCGATATCATCTGTCTGAGCAAGGGGCTCACGGGAGGGACCATGGCGCTCGGCGTCACTGCGGCAACGGAGCGGCTTTTTGAGGCTTTCCTGAGCGACGACAAGCGGAAGACCTTATTTCACGGCCATTCCTTTACGGCCAATCCCATCGCCTGCGCGGCCTCGCTGGCCAGCCTGGATATCATACTTACCGAAGAATGCAGGCAGCGGATCGAGCGGATCGGGCAGCGGCACCAGGCTTTTCTCCAAACGATCGGGCCCAGCTCCGTGGTCCGTAATGCCCGCGCCACCGGCACTATCCTGGCTTTCGAAGTCAATACGGGGAGGGACGAATATATCAACGCCATCGGGCCTGTAATCACCAAACAGTCCCTGGAGCGGGGCATCTATCTACGTCCCCTCGGCAACACCGTCTATGTGATGCCTCCTTACTGTATTACCGAAAAAGAAATGGACCAGGTTTATGAATTCCTGGTCCATTGCATAACCTCTTTAGAGGAAAAAAATTCGATTAGAATTTGACAGGCACCATTACTTTAGTCTTGTCCCATTCCATGGTGATACCCTTGTTGCTGGGAGTGATGGTCCACTGTTCAACGGGTGTGCCAAGCGTTTCAACGGGAACGTCTACTTTTAGTACGTCCTTGTCGGCGTGCTTGTCGTGATCTGTCCCCCACATCTTCAGTTCCGAGTTCAGGATCACGGTCCAGCTCTTTTCGGTCGGAACGGCAAACAGGGAATAAGTGCCTGCCTTTACGGGCTTGCCGCCAAAGGTGGCGTCTTTTGCAAAAGTTACCATCGTAGGCTCGTCTGCACCGCAACGATAAGTCTTACCATAGGGAACGAGAGAACCGAAGATTTCGCGGCCTTTTTTGTAAGGACGGCCATAGGTGATCGTGAGATCCTTGGTCTTGACCGTGTCATGCGGACTCTTTGGGTGGCTGGGCTGGGCATAGGATACCGTGACCGACAGCAGGATAGCAAACAAGCTTAGCAGTGCTTTGTGTACTCGCATATGGGTGGTTTTTAAAAAGTGACAACGTTGATACGGCGGGTGAGGGTGCTAAAGTTAGGGAGCTTTTTCGACAAATTGTTTAAGCCCGGCTAAAGATTCTTCCATTACGGGGCCCAATTTCCGATCGTACACGAATACCCCGAGCTTTTCCCAGGGGTACCAGCGGAAGTGCAGGTCGAAATACCACATGACCGTCAGGCTGTCTGTATTGAGGGTATCGAACCGAAAGCCTCCGTCGACCTCTTTTCCGCCTTTCAGCTCCCAGTGCAGCTGGACGCCGTCGGAGTCGGATGCCGTTTCCCGAACGGTCAGCTCTTCCGAGGTCAGCACCGCGCCTTTTCCGGCGGAGGGGTCGGAGTAGTGTACGTTCGTGAGCGTGTTGCCGTGAAGGAATCTGTTCCATTCTTTCCAGGTGCGGAAGTCGGATACGGCGGCGGAGTCTTTGCTACGAGGGGCAGAGATATTGGTCACCCGGGATCCGTGTAGGTGCGAGGGGAAGTGCATGGAGAGATGCGTCAATACT
>JAFDYG010000006.1 GCA_018267545.1 Bacteroidota bacterium | reverse complement strand
GACCTCGCCCTCACCCGTCCACGCTCATCCGAAGAATACCAGTCCTCCCTCAAAGTCATCACCAGCGAGGCCGAGAAGCTGCAGTCCGTCACCCGCGGCCTCCTCGAGCTGGCCCAATCCAGCTTCCACGGAACCCTCGTCTATGAAAAAGTCGACGTCGATGAGCTCATCTACAACAGCCTCGGCGTCGCCCGCAGCGTCTATCCGCAGTGCGAAATCCGCCTCGACAAAAGCCTCCAGCCCGGCGTGTCGCCCACCCCCTCCGCCCCCAGCCAAGCCCCCCACCAGCCGGCCCACTTTATCCCCAGTAAACTCACCCTCTTCGGCAACGCCCAGCTCTTCGAGCTCGCCCTTTCCAACATCCTCCTCAACGCCTGCAAATACTCCTCCAGCAAACCCGTCACCTTTGCTATCGCGTCCAGCAGCACCAACATCATCTTCATCATCACCGACCAGGGCATCGGCATCCCCGACAACGAAATCAAACATATCTTCGACCCCTTCTTCCGTGCGTCCAACGCAAAGAAAACCCGCGGCTACGGCATCGGTCTCCCACTCGCCCAAAACATCATCCGCCTCTACAAAGGCTCCATCGAAATCAACTCCAAAGAAAACATCGGCACCGAAGTAATCGTCAAATTTCCCCTCTAGCCGCGCCCCACCCGCGAAGCCTCCATCCAGCCGCCGCCCGCTCTCCGAAACGCCGCGCCGCCCCCTCAGCGGCCGGCCCCGCCCATTCTTTCCATTTTCTTACCACATTTTTACCCCCCTCCAACCTCTCTATTACCCCTTTCTTACCCTACTATCCCATCTTGCATGAAAACTAAACACCATGAAAAATATCTTAATGCCAACCGATCTCACCCTAACCTCCCTTTATCCCATCCACGAGATCTGCCGCAACCACGCAAATACGCCTTGCAATATATACCTGCTCCATTCCCTGCACATGCCCACCGGTATCGCAGACCTGCTGTTCCACCAGCAGCGCAAACCCTATAATCAGCTCACCCCCGCTTTTACCGAAGGCATCGAGATGCTCCGGAAGAAATACGCATCCAACCTCCGCCTCCTTTCCTTCGAGTTCTGCTGGAGCAATACGCGCTCTTACCTCCAGCACTATATGGAATCCCGCGAGATCAACTCGATCTATATGCTCGAAGACCATCCTTACAAGGAGCGCCTTCCCCAGTCCACGCCCCTCCTGCCGGCTCTCCACAAATGCAAAGTGCCGATCACATACGTCGAGAAACCTACCTCGATCGAGTTCGGTACGCTGACCACATTATTGTATAAGGAGCGAGTGCCCGCATAACCGCCGGCCCTACCCATCAAAAACCTCCGATCAACTCAAAAATTCGAATAGCATGTTACTCAAGAATAATATCCCCATCAAATATATCGTCGGGAAGATAAAGACCGAGCTTATCCTCGTCACGCTCTACACCATCGGCGTAGCCGTATTGTACAAACAATTTCATTTTACACACCTGGCAATCCCCCTCGCCATTCCCATGATTATGGGCACCGTCATCTCCCTGCTGCTGGCATTCCGGTCCAACCAGGCCTATGACCGCTGGTGGGAAGCCCGTTCCATCTGGGGCGCCATCGTCAACGACAGCCGCTCCCTCGCCCGTCAGATCAATACTTTCGTCCAATCCCAGGAAAACGAGCACAACCATTCAGCCCTTAGCCACGACGCCTATTCCGCAGACCGCGAAGAGCAGGCCCACTTCTTCCGTTCCCGTTTCATCCGCCGCCAGATCGCCTGGTGCTATAGCCTCAGCCGTAGCCTCCGCGGCCAGGACAGCCTCTACGGCATCGAAAAATTCGTCCCCCGCAGCGACATGCAGTACCTAAAAAACTTTAACAATACCCCCTTCGCCCTCCTGGACCTCCACGGACACGATATTCAAAAGGCCCTTCGTAACGGCCAGATCAACTCCTATCAGCAGGTAGAGATTGATCGTACCCTTTCCAAGCTCAGCGATTCGATGGGCAAATGCGAGCGGATCAAGAACACCATCTTCCCCGCAACGTACAGCCTCTACATCCACTTCTCGCTGCTCTTCTTCTTCCTGCTGCTGCCCTTCGCCGTCGTCGACTTCTTCGGCTTCATGAGCGTCCCGGTAGTCCTGGCCATCTCAGCCGTCTTTTTCCTGATCGAGAAAATGGCCATCCACCTCCAGGACCCCTTCGAAAACAAACCGACCGATACGCCCATGACCGCCATCTGCTTCACGATCGAACGCGACCTCAAGCAGCTCCTCAGCGAACAGTCGTACCACGTCGCCGAAGCAAAACCAAACACAAAAAAATATTACATTCTTTGACGATGACAAATCGTGACTCAAGCCGTAAGCTATGAGAATCGCCAGCAAGCGCTAAAAGCCGGTGGATATCCATCTACCGGCGCTTGCCGGCACACCCACAAACGCCTAGCCCTCCGCCCCCATCAGGCAGCCCGCCAAACTTAGTCCATAGGCGTCTACCCATGATACATCCTCTCCACCTCCTGGACGATGGCCTCGATTACCTGGTCATCGCCCTTGGGGTCGTAGGGCTGCTTTAAATTACTGCTAAAGAAGAAAGCGACAGTCTGATAAAAACGGGCAGTGAAGCCGCCCTTATAATCCTTGATGATATTATAACAATTGTTCCCGGTCTGACGATTGATCAGCTTCATCAATACCTTTCCCTGATAGATCGACAGCTGCTCCAACGGAGCCGTAAACTCCTTCTTCAATTCCTTCTCCCGCGAGCTGATATAAGCCTTCCGCTCACCCTCCGTATTCAACAGCGCCAATTTCGAATTGATGTCATTCATAATAATCCCCGCCCTCCTCGCATAAGGATACGTTACATACACCGCATTCCTTAAACGCGTCCACTCCTCCATCCGCTTCCTCATCGCCGGCGGCATCGGAGCATGCACCCAGGTATACTCAATCGTATGCGCCGAAATCAATTCCCCATCGACCACCTTCGCAGGCACGATAATCGTATCGTAAGGACCATAAATAGGTTGTGGAATATGCGGGTCGATGACATTCGAATCCGCCTTCGTCGGCTGCCCCTGCTGCGCCACTGCACCCGCACAAATAAAAAGGGGTACGGCAGCCAAACAACGCAACAGATATTTCTTGACAAAAGGGCGCATAACGACTCTTAAAGTTACAAAAAACCTTCGCTATTAATACGCCTTATAAGCCCAAGGTAACCCGCCCCCACAATGATCTCAAAATCAATATTCTACACAACAAAACTCAAACTAAAATATAGAGATTGTCAATCCTTTCGAAATGTTTCATGTTCAACGTCGCAAAAGGAAGATCATGGCTAATGGCAGTCGCAGCAATAAATCAAATGAAACTAATCTTGAATTTGCTTTATCCGTTTTCCGAAAAAAGTCGATCAGAATAGAAGTATCGGCAAGGACTATTTTTTCCGCCATTGATTTATAGACTTCCTTGTTTCATCAATAGCAGCAAGTTGCTTAGAAGTGAAAGTAGGAGCCTGCAGCAAAAATTCCTCCAGCTCCTGATTTTGCGAAATATTCTTTCCGCTCTTTATTTTAGATATATACCTTTCCAATCCCCCCTGATTTCTATCTTCGCTGGTATTCCCCCCCTCTTCTTCATCATTACCTTGAGCCGCCTGAATGTAATACTTGACAGCGCCCTCCTCGACGACAAAAGTATTGTCGTCCCCACTCTTTTGTTCAACAATAATTACGGAAACAGCCTTTTCACGACCTTTAAGAAAGGTCTTCAGCATCTGCAAAACTGATTTCTTTTCAGCCTCGTCAAGCTGGAGAATACATTGCAACAATTCCCTATCCACCCCCTTTTCGACTATCTTTCCCATCCCCCAATTTACATCTTTTCCCCCGATAAAAAAATTCCCTACCCCTTCACCAGCCTCGCCTGCTTCCTCCTCCAAACCAAGCTCAT
>JAFDYG010000069.1 GCA_018267545.1 Bacteroidota bacterium | reverse complement strand
AGAGAATTTGTCCTTTTAGCTCCGGGAACCAGGTGAGGGTAAATTGCTTTTCGTCAAGGGGGGCGGTGTAGTGGATGACGCCCATGGATTTACCGCTGACAAACCAGATATTTCCTTCGGAGTCCTCGTTGAGGTAACGGAGCGGCGTCTGGCCGAAGACGGGTGTAAGGAACTGGGAGGGGACAAATTTATTAGCGGCGGCATCGAACTCGTAGGCGCCTTTCTCGGTGGCGAAGACGACCCGGTTCCGGATGCGGAAGACCTGGTTATTCAGGGATGAGGGGAGTCCGTCTTTGTCGGTATAGAGCTTTGCGTTGTATTTGGTCATGTCGGCGGAGATGTCGAGCCGGTAGATGCCGCGGTAGGGGTGGGAGGCCCAGAGTGTATTATTATTATCGATGGCGAGGTAGCGGAGGGATTCGTAGAGGCCATCGAGGTTTCCCCGGTTGGTAAATTGGTTTTGCTGAAAGCTGAGCAGCTTCAACCCGGTATAGGTGCCCGTCAGGATATACTTCGAAGGGACGATGGGGCTGGTGGGGACGAAAAGCCAGGATGCTTCGGGTGCGAGAGAGGTGGCTTCGCTGCCGTCGATCGAGAAAGTGCCGCCGTTGTGGCCCATCAGCAGTCGCTGGTTGACTTCGTCGATACGCCAGACCTGGCCCTTGGTGTTTTTGATCAGCGTGAAGGCGCCTTTCGAGAAGCTGAGGTCCTTGTTCTCGTTCTCATTGGAAAGGGGCGTCACGTAGGCTCCGTCGGAAGTGCCGATATAGAGGCGGTTGTTGAAGATACGGGAGGAGAACCCGGATAGATCGTCCGTACTGCTCGGTTGGATATACTTGATAGCCGAGTTATAGGTGATCATGCTGATGCCGTTGTTGAGTCCGGCCCAGAGGTTATTCTCGCGGTCCAGGAAGACGCAGAGGACGCTGTTGTTCTGCAGGCCTTCGGTGCGGGAGATGCGCTGGACGATGTGCCCTTTGAAATTCATGATCAGGCAGCCTTCGGAAGTGGTGCCGGCGACAAACTCTTCTTTGTTGAGCCGGGTCGATTTATAGACGTCGGTATTGATGGGTTCGATGTCCGAGCTGGGTATGAATGGAATGAGGGAATCGGACTTGATCAGGAAAAACTTCTTTTTGATGGTAGAAATCAGCAGGCTGTCGGGCCCCATGAGAGAAATCCCGGAGAGCAGCTGGCCGGCCATGAGGGTATTATTCTTCAGCGGTATCCACTCGTTATTCTTATAGGTCAGCAGGCCGTTTTTGCGGTCCTGGGAAATCAGCTCGTTTCCCTCCTGGGTGAGGAACTGCCATTCCGATTGGGGGGTAAAGACGCGGATGACATTATTCTTTAATTCGAAAATCCGGTCGGTGGCCTGGAAGAAGACCGAGCCATTGAACAGCTCGATGTGCCAGATGTCTGCAAATTCCTTGTGGTTTTTGGGGAGGAGCCCGATCAGGGAGTGGTAGTGAAGGAAGCCGTTGGGGTCGGGGCTGAAGTAACCGATTTCGCCCTGCCCTCCGACATAGATGCGGTCGTCTTTGTCTATGGCAATGGACCGGAGAATGGTCCGGTTAGGCTGAGGGTAGATCTTCCAGTAGGTGCCGTCGTAGCAAAGCAGGCCTTCGTTGTTGGCGAAATACATCAATCCCCGGCGGTCCTGCTTGATGTCCCAGGTCTGGGAGCCACCGTGAAAATCGGTCTTTCCGTAATTAATAATAAGAGGAAGGCCAATGGTATTCTGCCCCTTCACGCCTACGCCAAGGGCAAGGAAAAGCATTCCATATAGCAACAGTTTCATCTTAGAAAGGTAATATATCCTTTTGAAGTATTCTTGTAGTATTTGATTTCATTTGATAATCAATTTTTTATGTTTTTATGTAGTATACGTGAGATATCGTTTTCGTTGGAATGAGGTTCTGGCAGCTATAGTTTTACCCGAGAATTTTAGCAGCTCATCACTAAAACTAAATGCTTGCATATGAAAGAAATCTTTAAAAGGATTTTTGCCCCTGCCTTATTCCTTTTGTTACTACCGCTGCTGTCCCTTGCCCAGGACAGGTCGGTTTCCGGGGTGGTAGTGAATGAAAAGGGCGAGCCTATCGGGAATGCTTCTGTCCTGCTCAAGGGCAGCACCCGGGGTACTACTACGAATGAAAAGGGGGAATTCAGTCTATCGGTTCCTTCTTCCGGGCGGTCTCAAATTTTGGTCGTTTCATCATTAGGTTTCGGTTCGAAAGAGGTGGCGGTTACCGGCACGACGGTCCGGGTGGCTCTATCGTCTGCGGTCGCCAGCCTGGACGATGTGGTCGTTATCGGCTACGGCACCCAGAAGATCACCAAGGTATCGGGAGCCATTTCCACCATCAAAAGCGAGGATATCCAGAAGGTCAATGCGGTTCGGGTGGAGGATGCCATCCAGGGCCGGGCTTCGGGTGTCAACGTCATCCAGAGCGGTTCGCCGGGGTCTACTCCGACGGTGCTGATCCGGGGGATCCCGTCTTATGCGGGTTCGGACCCGCTGGTCGTCGTAGACGGCGTCCAGCAGAGCCTTGTTGATTTTAATGCTATCAATCCCGCGGATGTAGAGAGTATAAATGTATTGAAAGACGCGGCTACGACCTCGATCTATGGGGTGAAGGGCGGGAACGGCGTCATTGTCATCACGACCAAGTCGGGAAAGCGGAATCAGAAGACGACGCTCAGCCTTAACAGTAACTATGGCTTTCAGGAGGTCCAGCGGAAGATTGGCGTCCTGAATGCCTCCGAATACGGGGCGATGGTCAATGAGGGGAGCACGACGGCCGGCGGCGGGGTCATCTTCCCGAATCTTTCTGCGCTGGGTGTGGGGACCAACTGGCAGGATCAGGTCTTCAAGCGTGCGCCGATCCAGAATCACTCGATAACGGCTACGGGCGGGAGCGATAAGGTTTCCTACTTCCTGTCGGCCGGCTATACAGATCAGGCCGGTATCGTGGGCGGGATGGACAAGTCGAACTATCGCCGCGGGAACTTCACCGCCAATCTGAACTTCCAGCTGACACCGCAGTTGAAATTTATCGTCAATGCGACGGAAGTGCTGCTTAATTCCCGGGGCGTAAAGGAAAATGCCTTCAACAGCATCATCGGGGAGGCGCTGAACTTCGACCCTACCGTTCCGGTGCTCAATACTGTGCCTGGCACGGTGGGCAAATATGGGTTTAGCAATCTGCTCCTGGCGGAGGTCCACAATCCTCTTACCGAGATGCAGAATACCTATAACAAGAATACGGGGAACAAGCTCTATGGTAAATTCGAGTTCCAGTATGACGTCGTGAGGAATCTGAAGCTCACCACCCGGTTCGGCTATACGAAATACGAGGACAACAGCAAGACCTTCACGCCGCTTATCTTTTACGGCATCAACAACGTCGACAACTCGATGAACGCGGATGGGTCGACCGTATTGGGAAAGCACAATTCCGTCTCCTCAACCCGCAACAGCAACTTCAACTATCGTTGGGAAAGCTACGCCAACTATGACTTTAGTGTCTTCGAAGACCATCATTTCGAGGCGGTGGCGGGGATTACTTTTCTGCGGAACTACGGCAACCAGATAGGGGCCAGCAAGCAGGATGTTCCTTTCAACTCGTGGACCTTCGCCGATGTATCGGCCGCTACGGGTGTCAATACCGCTACCAATACCAGCGCCAATTCCGGTTATTATTATGAATACTGGGGCAAGAACATCTCCTACTTTGGCCGGCTCAACTACGACTATAAGGAAAAATACCTGGCTTCGGTGAGCGCTCGCCGGGATGGATCTTATGCCTTTGGCTCCGACCGGCAGTTCGGGACTTTCTAGTCCGGGTCGGTTGGCTGGGTAGTCACTCGTGAGGACTTCTTTCACTCCGGGTTGGTTAATTTTTTAAAGATTCGCGGCAGCTATGGTACGACGGGGAATGACGCGAACACGAGTCCGCAGAGCACCAATATCAGCACCGGCGGTCCTTACAATAATATCGGGAACAGCAATGGCTACAACTTCGACAATATCTTCTATCCCGGTGCGTCCATCAGCTCGCAGCTGAATCCCAACCTGGGCTGGGAGAAACAGAAGCAGCTGAATGCGGGCTTCGACATTACTGTTTTAAAGAATAAACTCTCTCTGACGGCCGACTATTTCAGGAAGGACGTCGACGGCCTGTTGTTTACCCCATCACAATCGCTGTACCTGGGCACGGTGCCCGCTCCGCTGGCTAATATCGGGACCACGACCAGCAGGGGGATAGACGCTACGCTGACCTACACGGACCGGCTTAGCAAAGATTTTCACATCAACACCTCGGTCACCTTTACCACATCGAAGAACAAGGTTACGTCGACCAATCTGGACAATACGGCCAAGCTGACTGGTGGTTCTTATTTTAACGGTCAGTCACAGACTGTTACTGTTTTTGAAAAAGGGCAGACGCCGGGTTACTTCTATGGTTATAAGACCGACGGCTTGTTCCAGACGGCTGCCGATCTGACGAAGGGGGCGAGCCAGCCTAATGCGCAGCCGGGGGATATCCGTTATGTCGATGTCAACAAGGATGGCGTCATCGATAGTAAGGACCAGACGAAGATCGGGGATCCTTTCCCGAAGTTTACGATGGGTTGGAATTTGAATCTGTCGTACCGGGACTTCGACCTGACGACGTTTGTGTATGCTTCGGTGGGTAATGATATCTACCGGGCTTATGAGCGGAACGCGAATTATACGAATAAGTTTAGAAATATTCTTGCCCGCTGGACCGGACCAGGAACGACGAATGATGCGCGTAATCCCCGTTATTCTTT
>JAFDYG010000068.1 GCA_018267545.1 Bacteroidota bacterium | reverse complement strand
TTCCACGCCGACTTCGTCAGCGGACACCTCGACCTTCACGAAAAGACAGGAGCCCCCATAATCTATGGCCCCAGCGCCGCAGCCTCCTTCGAACACAAAACCGTCATCGACGGAAAAGAGCTAAAGCTCGGCCGCTGCACCATCCGTATCCTCCACACCCCCGGCCATACCCTGGAAAGCACCTGCTACCTCCTCAAAGACGAAACCGGCCGTCCCCACGCCCTATTCACCGGCGACACCCTTTTCATCGGCGACGTCGGCAGACCCGACCTCGCCCAAAAGATCGACGCCAGCCTCACCCCGGAGAAACTCGCCAGCCACCTCTTCGACTCCCTCAGAAACAAAATCCTGCCCCTCCCCGACGACACCCTTATCTACCCCGGCCACGGCGCCGGCAGCGCCTGCGGCAAGCACCTCGGCGAACAACGCTTCGACACCCTCGGCCATCAAAAAAAATTCAACTACGCCCTCGATACAAACCTGACAAAACAGGAATTCATCGCCGCCGTTACCAGCGGCCTAACCCCGCCGCCGGCTTACTTCCCCAAAAACGTAATGCTCAACAAACAGGGCTACGAACCCTTCGATAACGTAAGAAGCCGCGGCCTCCACCCGCTGTCACCCGCAGCTTTCGAAGCCGCCGCCAACGAAACAAGCGCCCTCATCCTCGACACCCGCCGCCCGCAGGACTTCGCGAAAGAATTCATCCCGAACTCCATCAATATCGGCATCGACGGCAATTTCGCCCCCTGGGCCGGCGCCCTCATCCCCGACCTCACCCAACCCATCTTATTAATCACAGACAAAGGCCGCGAAGAAGAAGTCGTGACCCGCCTTTCCAGAGTAGGTCTCGACCACTGCCTCGGCTATCTGCAAGACGGCATCGCCGCCTGGAAAGACGAAGGCAGACCCACCGACAAGATCACCTCTATATCCGCCAGAGAACTGTCCGCCATTTCCCGCTTCACCACCATCGACATCCTCGACGTCCGCCCCCCCTCCGACTTTACCGACGGCCATATCCCCTACGCCCTGAATACCCCTCTCGAATACATCAATTCCCAAATGCCTAAGCTCGATCGGAACCAAACCTATTATGTCTACTGCACCAGCGGCTACCGCTCGATGATCTTCAACTCCATCCTGAGAGCCCGCGGCTTCAACCACCTCATCGACATCCAGGGAGGATACAAAGCCATAAAAGAATCCGGCCAGATCGCCATAACCAATCATATCCCATGAGACCCTACCTCCTCCTGCCCGCAGCCACCTGCCTCCTCCTGTCCTGTCACAAACCGGCACAGATCCACCTGCAAACAAAAGATATCATAGAGACCGTCTATGCATCGGGAACCATCACTTCCGATAACGAATACAGCCTCGTTGCACTGACCAACGGAACCATCCTCGACAAAAATATAAAAGACGGCGACCCCGTCCGCAAAGGACAGCTCCTCTTCGTCATCCGCAACGAAGCCGCCGCCGCCCGCTACCAGGCTTCCCTCGACAACCTTCACAATACCGAGCTCAACCTCTCCGGCAACTCCCCCCTGCTCAACGACCTCGAGCTAACCCTCCGCTCCGCCGGGATCAAGCTAAGAAACGACTCCATCAACTACTACCGCTGGAAAAACCTCTGGGACCAGGGCATCGGCACCCGCAGCAACCTCGACGACGCCTATACCAACTACCAAATCTCCGCCAATCAGCAAAAAAGCGCAGCCGAGAAATACAATACCACCCTCCACGACCTTCGCGTTAGCAACAGCAACGCGAAAAGCCAGGCCCAGACTTCGAAAAAGGAAATGAACGACAACTTCATCACCGCCGGCGCCGACGGCGTCGTCTGGCAGACCTTCAAAGAAACCGGCGACGGCGTCCGCGCCAACGAAACAGTAGCCATCATCGGCGACAGCAGCAAACGCATCATCCGCCTCGCCGTCGACCAGGAAGACATCAGCCGGATTAAAACAGGCCAGCGCGTCCTGCTCAAAACCGATATGACCGGAGACTCTGTCTTCGAAGCAAACGTCATTCATATCTACCCCGCGATGAATCCTTCCGACCAAACCTTCCGCGTAGACGCCGTCTTCCACGGCCCCAAGCCCCCCGCCTATATCCACAGCTCCGTCGAAGCCAATATCATCGTCGCCTCCAAGCCCGGAGCCTCCGTCCTACGCCGCGATGCCCTCGCCGGCACAGACAGCGTCTGGGTCCTCGACGAAGGCAAAGAAAAGAAAATCGCTGTCGTCACAGGCCTTTCCACCCTCGACTACATCGAGATAGTAAAAGGCATAGATAAAAACTCTATCATTATTCTAAAAGGGGTAGAAAAATGAAAGCCTCGGTTAATTTCATGATCTCCTCCACGCAGCTGCTCGCCCGCAAACGACAAAGCATTATCGCGATGCTCGGCGTCCTCTTCGGCATCGCCATGTTCATCTTCATGATGAGCTTTATGAAAGGTGTCAACAACTATATCCAGGACACCATGCTCTCCGCCATACCCGATATTCACATCTATAACGACATCCGAACCGACTACACCACTTCCGTCACCGGCAGCTGGCTCCACAACGATCCCCAAAAGATGGTTATCGTCCACCACCCCAAACCCGAAAAAGTCCGGCTCAACCTCAAAAACGCCGACGCCATCCTCGCCGATCTCAAAACCCGCCCCGAAATAAAAGTAATTTCCCCCCTGCTGTCCACCCAGGTATTTTTCAATTATGGCTCGGTCCAGATCAACGGCATCCTCGACGGCGTCGACATCCTCGAAGAATCGAAAATCTTCGGCCTGCACGAAAGAATGATAACCGGCACCCCCGAAAACCTGCTGACCGCCGACAAAGGCGTCCTACTCGGCCAGGGCCTTGCCGATAAGCTGAACGTCGCCAAAGGCGACCTCGTGACCCTCGCCACCCCGGAAGGTACATCCATGCGCTTCCGCGTAGTAGGCACCTTCGCCTTCGGTCTCAGCACCGTAGACAATATAAAAGCCTACGTAAGCCTGGCCTCCGTACAGCAGCTGCTCGCGAAAAACCACGACTATATTACCGACATCCGCATCAAACTGCATAACATCGACGCCGCAAAAGAACTCGCCGCCCTGTTCGCTAAACGATACGGCTACAAATCCGAAGACTGGGAAAGCACCAACCCTTCCATCAAAGCAGGAAATATGATCAGGGACTCCCTCACCTGGGTCGTCTGCCTCACCATGCTGACCGTAGCCGGCTTTGGAATTTACAACATCATGAACATGGTCATCGCCAGCAAGATGAAAGACATCGCCATCCTCAAAGCCCAGGGTTTCGACGGCAGCGACATCCGCGCCATCTTCCTCTCCCAGTCGCTGGTCATCGGCGTCCTCGGAGCATCCCTCGGACTCCTGCTGGGCTTTCTCCTGTCTTACGCCCTCTCCAGAGTCCCCTTTCCCAAAACCGAATTCACATTTATGAAATATTTCCCCGTGGTATTCGACACCCGGTACTACTTCGCCGGAGCCGTCTTCGGCATCCTGACGACCTTCCTGGCTGGCGTCCTGCCCGCCCGCAAAGCCGCCCGCGTAGACCCAGTAACCATCCTCCGCGGATAATAACAAACGTATGGAAAACACAATCCTTAAAGCAGAACGCCTGAACAAATCCTTCACCGGCCCCGACCCCTTCCAGGTCCTCAAGGACATTTCGCTCTCCGTCGACAAAGGAGAATTCATCACCATCGTCGGCAAATCCGGCTGCGGCAAGTCCACCCTCCTCTATCTCCTGTCCACACTCGACACCGACTACCAGGGAACCATCACCATCAACGGCTCCAGGCTCACCGGCCTCAAAGAACGCGACCTCGCCCGCTTCCGCAACGAACACATCGGCTTCGTCTTTCAATTCCATTTCCTCCTCCCCGAATTCACCGTCCTGCAAAATATCATGATCCCCGCCCTAAAGCTCGGCGCACTCCCGAAAGACGCCATCGAGCACAACGCCATGCAAATCCTCCGGCAAATGGGAATACAGGACACCGCCCTCAAACCCTCCGGCAAGCTCTCCGGCGGCCAGCAGCAGCGCGTAGCCATCGCCCGCGCCCTCATCAACAACCCAGGCATCATCATGGCCGACGAGCCCACCGGCAACCTCGACTCCGCCAACACCCAGATCATCTTCAATATCTTTCAGGAACTCTCCGCACACGGCAATACCATCATCGCCGTCACCCACGACCGCGACTTCGCCGGCCGCTCCGACCGCATCATCGAAATGAAAGACGGCACGATCAACACTACCGCCGAACCCGCTGCCCCCCCGGCCCCCTGCCTGGAGCCGGAACCTCTCCGGGCTTTTCCCTCTTCTTCTCTTTTTCCATAAAAACTATCTTAAAAATTGACCATTATCCATAACCAGCACCGCAGCCCCCTTCACCTTGCCGCTCCGAAGCGCATCCAACGCTTCATTCGCCTCCTCCAATCGGAACAGCTGCGTCTCCGTTTTCACCGGAACCCCCGGCGCAAGCCCGAGAAACTCCACCCCGTCCCTCCTTGTAAGATTCGCTACACTTCGTATCACCCGCTCCTC
>JAFDYG010000067.1 GCA_018267545.1 Bacteroidota bacterium | reverse complement strand
GCCCGCGAATACATGCAGCTGCATCATCCTTCGGTCCTTCTCCTGGGTTTTGGAGAAACCGACGAGTGTGCGCACGACGGCCGCTATGACCTGTATCTGCAAAAGGCTACGGATCTGGACCGGATGATCGCCGACCTTTGGTACTGGATCCAGACGGACCCCTATTATAAAGACAGCACTACACTGCTCATCACGACCGATCATGGCCGGGGCTGGAAGCCCAATAAGTGGACGACGCATGGCTTCTGGGCCGAGGGCTCCGGGGAGACCTGGATGGCGGTGTTAGGAGCGGATATTCAGGCGGAAGGAGAAGTAAGAGGCCGGGGGCAGGTGTATCAGAAACAGATTGCCGCGACCATCGCCTCGCTGCTGGGGGACCCGCTCGCACCGGGTCAGCCGCCGGGTCAGGCTATCCTATTGCCTGCGGTCGTAAAAGGCGGCGGCAATATAGCTACAAAGGGCGGTGGTAATATGGCCGGGAAGGAGGTAGCAAAAGTGGGCGAATAATGCTACTTTTGCCCCAAATTTTCTAGAATGGCTTTTAATTCAATACTTCAGCTTTTCACGCCAAAAGACCGGGTATTCTATTCTTTATTTGAAGAAGTTGCCGACAGCGTCGGTAAGATCGGGGGACAGATGAAGGAATTTGCCGCCGAGCCGGACGCGGATAAAAGGGCCGGCATTCTAGCCCGGATCGAAGATCAGGAGCACATCAACGACGACCTGACCCATCGCATCTTCACCGAGCTGGGGAGGAATTTCATCACTCCTTTCGACCGGGAAGATATCCACTACCTGGCAAGCGCGTTGGATGACATCTGCGACTATATCTATGCTACGGCGAAAAAGATCAATTTCTACAAGGTCAACCCCAACGATACGGGTATCCAGAAGATGGCGGACCTGATCGAGCAGGGGGCCCGTCAGATCCAGATTGCGGTGAAGGAGCTGCGGAATATGCGGGATATGCGTAAGATCACAGACGTGCTGGTAAAGGTCAACAGTATTGAGAATCAGGCTGATGATATATTCGATTTAAGCATCGAGCGGCTCTTCGAAACCGAGCCGGATGCCAAGGAAGTAATCAAGAAGCGCGAGATCTACCAGGTGATGGAAATCGTTACCGACAAGTGCGAAGACGCCGCCAATGTAATCGAGTCCATCATCATCAAATACGCCTAAGCACCATGACCTTTTTGGTAGTTATCATTTTACTTGCCCTCGTATTCGACTATATCAACGGATTTCATGACGCTGCCAACTCGATCGCCACGATCGTTTCGACCAAGGTGCTGACGCCCTTTCAGGCGGTGCTTTGGGCGGCCGTCTTCAATTTCGCCGCCTTCTTCATTTCCCGCTATATCATCGGAGAATTCAAGATCGGCAATACTATCGCCAGCTCCGTCAACAAAGACTTTATCAACCTGGAAGTCATCTTCTCCGGTCTTATCGCGGCCATCTGCTGGAACCTGCTGACCTGGTGGTTCGGGATTCCGTCCAGCTCGTCGCATACGCTGCTGGGAGGCTTTATGGGTGCGGCCCTGGCACACGCGGGTGCGCTGAGCAGGAATGGGGTGAACGTCATCAACTATGCCAAGGTGATCCCCACCTTCCTTTTTATTTTCTTAGCTCCCTTTATCGGCATGGTGGTTGCTTTTATAATCACGTTGCTTATCCTGAACATTTGCCGCCGGGCCAATCCGTACCGGGCCGACAATTGGTTCCGGAGGCTGCAGCTGGTCTCTTCGGGTCTGCTCAGTCTGGGGCACGGAGGAAACGATGCGCAAAAGGTCATGGGTATCATCGGCGCGGCGATGATCTGGTACCAGAAGTCGCTGGGTCATGAAATGTCATTCAAACAATTCATCGACGCGAATATGTGGGTGCCCCTGGCCAGCTTCACCGCGATTGCGCTCGGAACTTTGAGCGGCGGCTGGAAGATCGTCAAGACGATGGGAACGCGGATCACGAAGGTGACTCCGCTGGAAGGCGTTAGTGCCGAGACGGCGGGCGCTCTGACCTTGTTTGTATCTGAAAAGCTGGGCATACCTGTCAGCACGACGCATACTATCACGGGTTCGATCATCGGCGTAGGTGCGACCAAACGTCTTTCGGCCGTGCGATGGGGTGTTACGATCAATTTACTTTGGGCCTGGGTATTGACCATACCAGTCAGCGCCCTATTGGCCGCCCTGGTTTATTTTATAGTTAATTTATTCAGGTAAAGAGCGCCTGGGGCCATTGTCTTACCCGATAACTTTGTTATCTTTCCAGGATTTTCAACCTATACGTAATTAGAACTATGAAAGGAATTATTCTCGCTGGAGGCTCTGGAACACGTCTACATCCGATCACTTACGCTATCAGTAAACAAATCATGCCGGTTTATGACAAACCGATGATCTATTACCCTTTGTCGACCCTGATGTTGGCGGGCATCAAGGAAATACTGATTATCTCTACTCCTCACGATCTGCCTTTATTCAAAAAATTATTCGGCGACGGCTCTCAGCTGGGGCTTAGCTTTTCATATGCAGAGCAGCCGCTGCCCAATGGACTGGCGCAGGCTTTTGTAATCGGAAAGGAATTTATCGGCAAGGATTCGGTGGCCCTGGTCCTTGGAGACAATATCTTTTATGGCGCGGGGCTCGGCAAGCAGCTCGCGAAGAATGCCAATCCGGATGGGGGCATTGTCTATGCTTACCAGGTGAGCGACCCCGAGCGCTATGGAGTCGTGGAATTCGACTCGGACAACAAGGCCATCTCGATCGAAGAAAAGCCGTCCAAGCCCAAGAGCAACTATGCGGTGCCGGGGCTTTACTTCTATGATAACAGCGTGGTAAGTATCGCAGATAACCTGAAGCCTTCGCCGAGGGGTGAGTACGAAATCACCGACGTCAATAAAGAATACTTACGTCAGGGAAAGCTGACCGTGTCGATCCTCGATAGGGGAACGGCCTGGTTGGATACGGGAACTTTCGATTCGCTGATGCAGGCGTCACAGTTCGTACAAGTCATCGAGCAGCGGCAGGGCATCAAGATTGCCTGTATCGAAGAGATTGCTTACCGGAAGGGATTTATCACGAAGGAGCAGGTGGAAAAAATCGCACAACCGCTGCTTAAGAGCGGGTATGGTCAGTATCTTGTAAACCTCATTCAGTCATAATCGTTTTATGCAAAAAATCCTTGTAACCGGTGGTTGTGGCTATATCGGCTCGCACACCATCGTAGACCTGATCGCAAATGGATTTGAAGTCGTTTGTGTCGACAACAATGTACGTTCGTCTCCGCGTATCCTCTAAGGAGTAGAAAAGATCACGGGT
>JAFDYG010000066.1 GCA_018267545.1 Bacteroidota bacterium | reverse complement strand
CTTTCTCGCGAAGATCTTTAAGGGTAATCCGTACACCCCTGTTCAAAAAGGCCAGCTCACGCAGACGCCCTTCCAGGATATCCTTGTTGTAGGTTGTCGTGATAAAGATGCTGGCGTCGGGCCAGAAATGAACCGTAGTACCGGTTTTGTCGCTGACTCCGATTTCCCGGACCGCATACTGAGGGACCCCGATCTTATACTCCTGCTCGAAGATCTTGCCTTCCCTTTGTACCGTTACATGCAGGTCGGAGCTAAGCGCGTTTACGCAGCTTACACCCACACCATGCAACCCCCCGGATACCTTATAGGTGTTCTTATCGAACTTACCGCCCGCGTGGAGGATGGTCATGACCATTTCCAGGGCGCTCTTCTTCTCCTTCGTATTGATCCCGGTAGGAATACCACGGCCATCGTCTTCCACCTCGATGGAATTGTCTTCGAAGATGGTCACGAAGATGTTCTTGCAATATCCCGCCAGGGCTTCGTCAATCGAGTTGTCTACCACCTCATATACCAGATGGTGAAGACCCTTCACGCCAATGTCTCCGATATACATAGCCGGACGCTTACGAACGGCTTCCAGACCCTCGAGAACCTGGATACTATCTGCGCCATATCCACTGGTTGCCGAGGACAGAACTTCCTGTGTTGATTCACTCATATTTAAGACTGGAATAGTGTAGTTAACAATAAATTAATAAGGTTCGCAAATGTACGAAAAATAAGGGGTTTCCGCCGTTTTAATATCCCCAATTCGGTGTCAATATCCCCATCCAAATTACCCCTTCAAGACCTATCCCCCAGCCCCGCATCCAACCCCCCACGCCACCTCATTCTAACTACCTCTTCCCGTCATTATTTTGTCAAAATCTCCCTTATTTGAACCATTCTGTCTACCCGAATGTATTTATTGCCCTTTTCGACGTAAATTTGCAACCTCTATGTACCAGGCTCCTGATATACTGATGATGGCTTATAAGCAACCGGTCATGCAAGACCAGCTGGTTGCCTTACAAGAAAAAGACCGGCAAATCCCCGGTTCTGTCCAATATACCATCAAACGTTATCAGAAGAATCCCCGCTGGAACCTGGACGATATGGGCATGATGGTCTACCACTACAAAAAAGAAGACCCCGCCCAGAATTACCTGGAACTTCGGTTCTGCCTGGCTGGCAACGTATATTGCCGCAAGAAAGAAATCGAATGCGACTCCTGTAAGCTAAACTCAACCCCCAGCTGCTCCGAACGCATCGACACCGTCGACGTCCTTAGCTTCCGCTTCCTTTCGGTCCACCTTTCTCAATTTGCCCGCCCTCGCAAGCTCGAAAACACCATCAGCGACAACCTCCTGGAATTTAAGCACACCACTTCCTTCTCCAAGACCCTCGCCCTCTGCGGCAGAACCCGTCTGGTCCTGGAAGCCCTGCTAAATCATACCTACACCGACAGCCTGGAAAACATCTTCATCAACGCCCAAAGTCAGATGCTCCTGCTCTATAGCATGGAATGCATGATCGGCGAAAAAGAAGTAGAGACCTTCCAGTGCAAGTTCCTGGCCAACGAAGCCGACCGCGACAAGATCACGCAGGCCCGCGAAATCCTCCTCCAGCACATCGGTGAACCCCTCACCATCAAGGAACTCAGCCGCAAAGTAGCCATCAACGAATGCTACCTCAAAAAGGGCTTCAAAGAAATGTTCGGAACCACCATCTTCGACTTCTACCAGGGGCAGCGCATGGAGCACGCCCGCTACCTTCTCTACGAGAAAGGCCTCAGCGTCACCGAAGTCTCCGTTATGCTCGGCTATTCCTCCATCTCACACTTCTCGACCGCCTTCAAGAAACACACCGGCCTCAAGCCCTGTGAGCTGCTTTTGCATTAAGCCATCAAATATTTCTGACGGGGATTATCCTGGGGGTATCGTAGAATCGCACCAGCCCATCTAAGTAAGCTCAGTTAGGCTATTTTTTACCGCCTCCACCGTCTCATCCAAATCCCCCATCCCCAACGCATTATTCAAAAACCAACTCTCAAACGCACTCGGCGGCAAATAAACCCCCCTCTTCAACATCGCATGAAAGAACCCCTTGAACCGCTGATTATTCGCACTCGACGCCGAAGTAAAATCCGTAACCGGCGTCGTACTAAAATGCACACTGATCATCGACCCCAGCTGATTGATTCGATACGGCTGCCCCCACTCACTCAAAACCTTCTCTAACCCATCCCGCAAATAAACCGTCTTATCCTCCAGCTCCTTATAGATCCCCGGATTATCCCTCAGATGCTTTAACAACGTATACCCTGCAATCATCGCAATCGGATTCCCGCTAAGCGTTCCCGCTTGATACACATTCCCCAGCGGAGCGATAAACTGCATGATCTCCTTCTTTCCCCCAAACGCACCCACCGGCATCCCGCCCCCAATCACCTTTCCATACGTTACCAGGTCGGCACGGATACCCAGCCGCTCCTGCGCTCCACCCGCTGCAAGCCGAAAACCCGTCATCACCTCGTCGAGAATAAAAACTATCCCCTCCTTGTCACAAAGCGACCGCAGCCCCTCCAAGAACCCCGGCTCTGGCAGTATGCAACCCATATTCCCCGCTACCGGCTCGACGATGATTGCAGCAACCTGCCCCGGATAAGCCGCCACAAGCGACTTGACACCCTCCAGGTCATTGTAGGCCGCCGTAAGCGTATCCTGCGCCACACCCGGCGTTACCCCAGGCACCGTTTGTATATTGAAAGTAGCAACCCCGCTCCCGGCCTTGACCAGGAACGAATCCGCATGCCCATGATAATGCCCCTCGAATTTGATGATCTTATTCCGCCCGGTATATCCACGCGCGAGCCTTATAGCACTCATACATGCCTCCGTTCCGCTGCTTACCATCCGTATCAGCTCCACATTCGGAACCATGCTCAGGATCAACTCGGCCATTTCGATCTCCAGCTCGGTCGGAGCCCCATAGGAAGTAGAATAGGCGGCATACTCCTGGATCGCCTTTACACTTGGCTCCCAGGCATGTCCCAGGATCATCGGCCCCCAGGAAGCGATATAGTCGATGTACCGGTTTCCGTCGACGTCGTATAAGTAAGGACCCGCAGCCTTCTTGATAAACAACGGCGTACCGCCTACGCTTTTAAACGCCCGTACCGGTGAGTTTACACCGCCCGGAATACTCTGCTGGGCCCTTTCAAAAAGTTCTTTGCTCCTGGTATACATAGTAGATTGCGCTGAGAATCGCGCACAGTTTTAAGATTAGCGATTCAGCAATTTTACAGCATCTTTCGCAAAGTACGTAGCAATTAAATCCGCACCTGCCCTTTTCATCGAAGTCAGCGTTTCGATAATGGCCCGCTCCTCATTGATCCAGCCCATTTTAGCCGCCGCCTTGATCATGGCATATTCCCCGCTGATATTGTACACGCTCACCGGGACATGCACCGAGTCCTTGACCTCGCGGACGATGTCCAGATAGGGCAGCCCCGGCTTTACCATTACGATGTCCGCCCCTTCCTCCACATCCATCAACGCCTCCTTGATGGCTTCCAACCGGTTCGCCGGGTCCATCTGATAGGTCTTCTTATCGCCGAATCCCGGCGCCGAATCCAGCGCATCCCGGAAAGGACCATAAAAACAGGACGCATATTTTGCACTATAAGCCATGATCCCTGTCTTGGTATAACCATTTTCTTCCAGACCCTGCCGGATAGCGCCGATACGCCCATCCATCATATCGCTCGGCGCAACCAGGTCGGCTCCAGCCGCAGCATGGCTCAGACTCATCTTCACCAAAGCCTCCACCGTAGGGTCGTTGACGATTTCCCCATTCTCGACGATGCCGTCGTGCCCATAAGAAGAGTAGGGATCTAGCGCGACATCGGTCATCACCACGATTTCAGGAACCGCATTCTTGATAGCCTTGATGCTTCGCTGCATAAGCCCATCCGGATTCCAGGCTTCCTTACCCGTATTGTCTTTCAGCTCGTCCTTGCTTTTTACAAAGAGCAATATGCTCCGGATACCCAGGCTCCAAAGCTCCTTGACTTCCTTGACCGTCCCGTCGAGACTGCGCCGGAAATAACCCGGCATCGATGGAATCTCCTGCTCCACGCCCTGCCCCTCGTCTATAAACAATGGAACGATAAAATCATTCGGAGTAAGAATCGTCTCCGCTACCATACTCCGGATAGCAGGTGACTGCCTCAAAATTCGATTACGACGTTGTAAGAACATATCTATAATTTTTATAACCAATTTTTGGGATGCAGACAGGCATCCAATAACTGCGCTTCGGGACTCCCCGGAGCAGGCTGATAATTATACCCCCAGCGAGCCCGAGGCGGAAGACTCATCAAAATACTTTCGGTACGGCCATTCGTCTTCAGCCCAAAAAGCGTCCCCCGGTCATGGATCAGGTTGAACTCCACATAACGCCCGCGCCGTATCTCCTGCCATTCGACCTCCCGCTCACCATAAGAAACATCCTTCCTCCGCAAAACGATCGGCACATAAGCCGGCAGGAACGCATTCCCATTAGCCTGCTGAAACGCAAACAGCCGCTCCAAATCCGCAGAATCCGAGGCAGAATCCAAACCCGAGGCAGAGCCCAAAGCAGAACCCGGCCGAAGATGATCGTAAAACACTCCTCCAATCCCCCGCATCTCGTCTCCACGGTGCTTATTGACAAAATATTCGTCGCACCACTTCTTGTACCGCACATAACAATCCGACCCAAAAGGCTCCATCGCATCCCGCAGCGTACCATGAAAATGCCGCGCATCCTCTTCGAAAAGATAGTACGGCGTGAGATCCGACCCTCCCCCAAACCACCGATCGGTAACATTTCCCTCGTTATCGGTCATCTCGAAATAACGCCAATTCGCATGAGTCGTAGGAACATACGGATTGACCGGATGTATCACCAGCGAAAGGCCGCAGGCAAACCAATTCTCGCCTTCGATCTTCAGCTGCGCCCGCATCATATCCGTCACCTTTCCCCAAACCACCGAAGTATTGACTCCGCCTTTCTCGAATACATCACCGCCCGCAATCACCTTCGTCCTTCCCCCGCCTCCGCCTTCGCGCACCCACTCGTCCAGGACAAACCGCGCCTTGCCGTCAGCACCTTCCAAAGCCGCACAGATGCTATCCTGCAAGCCATGGATATACTCGATCCACCGTTCACGAAAGGGAAGCTCATCCATTGTATCGGTATTCTTTTACGGTATTGACAAAAGCCCGGGCATGATCTACCGGCACATTAGGCAGGATCCCATGACCCAGATTGGCGATATGCGGATGCCCTGAAAACGCATCCAGCATCGCGCGGACTTCTTTTTGAATAACAGGAATAGGCGAGAGCAGCTTAGCCGGGTCATAATTCCCCTGCAGCGCTACCCCCGGACCCGCCAGCTGACGCGCCAGCGAAGGCTTGATACACCAGTCGATCCCCAATCCATGAGCGCCCGTAGCCGCCATGCCATCCAGCGACTGAAACGCACCCTTGGCAAAAAGAATCGTCAGCACCTCATCTTTCAAAGCAGCGATGATCTGCCGCATGTATCGTAAAGACAAATTCTCGAAATCTTCCGGACTCAGCAACCCGCCCCAGCTATCGAAGACCTGTATCACATCGGCTCCAGCCTTGACCTGTCCCTTAAGATACGCAATAGTCGTATCCGTAATCATCTGCAGCAGACGATGCGCGACTTCCGGCTGAGAATAACAAAAGACCTTGGCCTCGTCAAAGGTCTTGGAACCCTTGCCCTGTACCATATAGCACAGCAGCGTCCAGGGACTTCCGGCAAATCCAATCAACGGTACCCGTCCGTCAAGTCGCTGCTTCGTCAATCGCAGCGCATCGAAGACATACCCCAGCTTCTCTTCCACGTCCGGCAGCACCAGCCGATCCAAATCGCGGGCAACCTTTATAGGCTCAGGCAAAAGCGGTCCCTTCGATTCTACCATCTGCACCTCCATTCCCATCGCCTGCGGAACTACCAGGATATCGGAGAAGATAATCGCCGCATCCACACCAACCTGCTCGATCGGCTGTATCGTAATCTCTGCCGCCAATTCGGGAGTCTGACAACGCTCGAAGAAAGAATACTTGTCTCTCAATTTCATATAATCCGGCAAGTAACGCCCCGCCTGACGCATCATCCACACCGGCGGACGTTCTGTCTTTTCCCCTCTCAATGTTCTTAATAATAAATCGTTCTTGAGTGTTGTCATATCTTAAAGTGATCAATTACTTGTTGAATCAAAACCCCAGCCTCGGGCGCCGGAGAAATAACGATAGGATTCCGCGGAGAAGCCGCCTGGAGAGAAGCTCCGGTCGTCTGACCGATCGCAAAAAGCACCACATCGTCCCAAACCTCATTCGCTCCAAAAAAACTCTCTACCGCACTCGGGCTAAAAAAAAGTATACCCGCATATCCTTCACTCACGGGCTTTGGCGTCGCCACGGTCCGGTAGACCACAACTTCCTGAAGTGCAATTCCCGCCTCTGTAAGCAAAGAGGGTAGTTCCTCCCTTCGTAAGTCCCCGCAAAAAAAGAACACTTCTCCCGAAACTCCCGTCTCTATAATTCTCTCCGCCAATTCACGCGCCGACCCCGCCGTATCAAATATTGCATCCTCGCCAAAATAACGCACCGCCGCCTGGCTCGTCGCACCGCCGATGCAGAATACACTCCACTCAGCCCCTGCCACCCGTGAACCCACCGCTTCCACAGCAGTAGAACTCGTAAACACGGCCGTCAGCCGCCGCTGCCCCAGCTCCTCAAGCCGCCGAAACAAATCGGCATCCTCTATCGCAGCCGTCTCGATAAACGGCACGACCTCGATCGACACACCTTCCAATGCCGCACTGGCAACCAGCGCCGCATGCAACGGCCTCGTCGACAATACACGTATAGTTGAATCAGACATTTGGTGATTTACCTTCCGCCGCCTTGATACTCTCGATAATAGCCCTTCCCCCGTTCTCCAGCAGTTCCTCCGCAGCAATCTTACCAATACCTTCCGCCCGGTCCATAGGCAGTATCTTCTCGATACAAACCCGTTGCTTACCGTCCAGCGAGAGCAATTCCCCCTCGAAATACAGGTCGTCTTCTTCTATTTCAGCCAAAGCGCTGATCGGCGTAGAACACCCGCCAAGTAAAGTCCGCAGAAAGTCACGCTCCGTTTTCGTACAAAGCGCCGTCTCCACATCATTAAAGGGCTGACAGTATTGAAAGCTAACAGAATCTTCCTCACGGCAAGCCACAAGGATAGCGCCCTGTGCCGGAGCAGGCAGCATCCAGTCCAAAACGATGCTCTTCTCGGGACGAACGTTGATCCGCTCGAGACCCGCCTGGGCAAATATAGCCGCGTCCCAAGCTTCCTCAGAAAGTTTCCGGAGCCGCGTATTGACATTCCCGCGAAGATTAGGTAATTGATGGGTGGGATACTTATGAAGCCATTGAGCTTTACGACGGATACTACTGGTCGCCACAACCGCATCGGGCTGCTTTAAAAAATCCAGCCCCTCTTTATAAACCAAAAGGTCCCGAACCGGCCCACGCTTCAAAACCGCCGCCTGCCGGATACCCTCTGGCAGCTGTGTCGGCACATCCTTCATCGAATGCACCGCCAGGTCGATCTTGTGATTCAACAACGCAATATCCAGGCTGCGCGTAAACACACCCTGCACGCCCATTTCATATAAAGGAGTCTTGAGATCGATATCGCCTTCGCTCTTGAT
>JAFDYG010000065.1 GCA_018267545.1 Bacteroidota bacterium | reverse complement strand
CGCTGGAACCACCTGGCAGGCTTCGGACTGATCGTACTGGCAGTCTTTGTTATCTTTAAGAAATGGTAAAGAATCTTCTGCTCGTCATTATCATACTGCTGCTGGCGATCGTAGGCTTGCTCCTGCTCCGCCACCCCCCGGCGCCCCCGCTGTCACCGGGAACCGGAATACGCCCGCCGGCAGCCGGATTACCCGCACCCCCGGACGACGGCCCGCACCCACCCCATCCCGGCACACCGGAAAATCTCAAAACCCGCAGGGGCCTGGTCCTCGGCTACCAAAACAACGCCCACCTCGACGTCAACGCCATCCGGCTGAAAACACCCGATGAAGGCGCCATAACCATCGACTTCCGGCCGCATACCGCCAGGACCATTATGAACCTCGCACCCATCGGTGACTCCATCGAAGTCGTAACCGGCTCCCGTCCCAACGACGAGTATATCGTTTACCAGCTGCACCGGATCGAAAACCTCCATACCCACCGGCAGGCCGACCTCGACGCACTTCCGCCCCCGCCAGACGTCCCCATGAACTACACGGCCGAAGACTTCACCCTGCACAATCCCCGGCTGCTCACCGACCCATACGGCGGCCTCGACGCCATCCGGAGCGACAAGCTCCTTTTTCATTTTAAACCCGGCCTCGTCGACGACATCGCCGGCCTCATCAAATCTGCCAAAACGATCACGCTCGGCGCAGTCCGTCGCAGCGAAGACTTCGGCTTCGTCAATATCGACCACGACACGGTGTACATAGTACTCAGCGTTACCATCGAACACAAAACTTTCTTAGTCAGATGAAAATACTGCTCATCGAGGATGAAATAAAGCTGGCCGGCTTCGTAAGCTCCGCTCTGAAACAGGCAGGACACCTCTGCGATCACTTCGCCAACGGAGCACAGGGACTCGAAGCAGCCATGATCGGCGAATACGACCTCATCATCCTGGACCTCATGCTCCCCTCTCTCGACGGCTTCGAAATCCTCCGCAACATGCGCAGCTTCCGTAACATAACACCGGTCATCATCCTCAGCGCCCTCAGCGACACCGGCCATATCATCGAAGGGCTGGACCTGGGAGCAGTAGACTACATCAGGAAACCCTTCGACCTCAACGAGCTGCTCGCCCGTGTACGCACCGTTCAAAGACGCCGGCTCGATCAGTTTTCACCCCTCCTTCGCATCGACGACCTTCAAATAGACGTCCTTTCCCGCGAAGTCTCACGCGCCGGCCAGGCCATCGTCCTCGGCAACCGCGAATTCTCCATCCTGGAGCTGCTCATGACCCGCGCCAACCAGATCGTCACCCGGACACAAATTCTGGACAAAGTCTGGAATGTCGACTTCGACCCCGGCAGCAACGTCGTG
>JAFDYG010000064.1 GCA_018267545.1 Bacteroidota bacterium | reverse complement strand
GTCCTTCCTCTGCAAAAGAACCATCGCCTTCTCCAGCTTATAGCCCCGGATATACTCCACAGGCTTCTGCCCCGTCAGTTCCAGCATCTTATTATACAACGAAGTCCTGCTCATACCCAGCTCCCTGGTCAAAAAATCGACCGACAGCTGCGGGTCGTCCAGATTCGCCTCAATACAAGCCGCCACCTGCCGCATCAGCTTCTCATCGGCAGACTCCCCCTCCGTCTCCACCGCCGCCGACACATCGATTCTTTTCATATACGTCGACTTCAATGAATCGCTCAACCCCAGCAGACTCCTGATCTTCGCATGCAGTATCTCGAAATCGAACGGCTTGGTAATATAATCGTTGGCCCCCGTATCCAATCCCTGCAGCAGCGTCCCCTGCTCGGTCAGCGCCGTCAGCAGGATAACCGGAATATGAGCCGTCCGCCTGTCTCCCTTCAGCCGCCTCGTAAACGTAATCCCATCCACATAAGGCATGCTCACATCGCTCACGATCAGCGACGGATGACTCGCCAGCGCCTTCTGCCAGCCCTCCTTTCCATTGGACGCCTCGACGATAAAATACCTGCTCTTTAAATTATCCTTCAGATAAAACCGAAAGTCCTCATTATCCTCCACCAGCAGCAAAGTCGGCTTTCCTGCCGCCGCACCCTGCTCCTCCCCGCCCACCTCCGCCGGCACGGTCTCCAAAACCGCACCCCCCATCCCCATCGCCTCCTCCAGCGGAAGCCGTATCGTAAACACCGTCCCCCTGTCCACCTCACTCTCCACCCCGATCGTCCCCCCATGCAGCCGGACAAATTCCCTCGTAATCGAAAGCCCGATCCCCGTCCCCGGATTCAAAATAGAACCCGGCGGGCTATTCTGAAAAAACCGCTCGAATATCATCTCCTTCTTATCCGCCGGAATCCCGATACCCGTATCCATCACCTTCAACGATACCCATCGAATACCCCCGCCCTCCTCTCCTTCCTCCCCGAGCAAAAGCCTTATTCTCCCCCCCTCAAGCGTAAACTTGAACGCATTCGACAAAAGATTGAAAAGTATACGCTCCACCTTATCCTTATCGAACCGCACATACAGCCTTTCGATTTTCGTCTCCACATCAAATCCAATTTGCTTCCTCTCCGACAAATCCGCAAAAGACTGACACACTTCCTTCACAAAACCTACTAACTCCCCCTCCGACAGCTGCAACCTCAACTCATGCTCCTCCATCTTCCGAAAATCCAGCAGCTGGTTGACCAGGTTCAACAGCCGCCGGCCGTTACGCCGGATCAGCTGCAGCTTATCCCTTCCCCCATCTCCGCTGCCGGCCCCCTCCTCACCCCGCTGCGAAATCAGCTGCTCCACCGGCCCCATGATCAACGATATCGGCGTCCTGAACTCATGACTCAGATTCGTCAAAAACTTAAGCTTGAGCTGATCCATCTCCTCCCGCCGCCGAACCTCCTGCCTTTCCTGCTCCAGCGCAAACCGCTTCTTCACCCTCGCCAGTCCCCGATGCCGGCTATACAGCAAAAGACCACCCGCCAGCAAAAAATAAAACACATACGCATAGCCCGTCCGCCAGAAAGGCGGCTTTACATATACACGTATCGAGCTGTCGGCAGTACTCCACACGCCGTCATTATTGCTGGCCTTTACCCGGAACACATATTCCCCCGGATCGAGATTGGTATAATAAGCCGTATTCTGCGTTCCCGCATAGTTCCAGTCCTTATCCAGCCCATCCAGCTTATAAGCATACATATTCTGCCTGGGAAGCGTATAGTTCAACGCGACATAACTAATAGCGACATTCTGCCCGTAATTGAGACGGACCTCCCGCGCAACCGAGATCTGTTCCCTGATCGGAGCCCCCTCACCCGGCACCACCGACCGGTTCGCAACCTTCAGATCCGTCAGCACAACCTTCGGAACATTCCGGTTCGTCGTAAGCGAAGCAGGATAGAAGTAATTGAAGCCCTGCTGTCCGCCAAAGAACAGCTCCCCGTCCGAAGTACGGATCCCCGAATTATGCAGGAAATTATTATTCTGAAGACCATTAAGCGCGGTGAAATTTCTAAAGACACCATCCTTCGGATCCAGACTGCTGATGCCCGTATTGGTCGCCACCCAGATCAGCCCCGCCGCATCTTCTACTATCTGGTAGACATTCGCATTCTGAAGCCCATCCTTTTCGTTATAAACGACCCATCGCCTCTCGACCCTGTCATACCGCAAAAGTCCTCCGCCATACGTGCCTACCCACAATCGCCCCTTACTATCCAGCAGCATGGACTGGATCTTATCGCTCGGCAGCTCTCCCCGCTCCTGACTGAAGACTTCGAACCGCCCCGCCTTCCCGTCATAAACCGCAATCCCCCCTCCGTGAGTCCCGATCCACATTTTACCATCCCGATCCTCCTGGATCGCCCGGACATATCCATTCATCTGGAACAGCACGTCTCCAGCCATCGACGGATGCGGCGTAAGCCGCCTGACCACCCTGCCGTTTTTTAATATATTGACCCCCGAACCATTCGTTCCCAGCCATACCTCCCCATCTCTATCCTCCGAAATACAATAGACTTCATTCGCATTCAAATCACCGGTCCCCATCCCCTTTTTCAGCTGCCGCGTCCTGCCCGTAGCAATATCCTGTATCAACAGCCCCTCCCCCCACGTCCCGATGTACAGCTCGCCGCCCCTCTTCATCAACGCCAGCACTGAAAGCAGACTCATTTCCTTTCCCCCCACGCTGAGTGGAATACGCCGCAGCTTCCCCTCCTTCCTGTCGAAATCGTAAAGGCCGCCTCCATCGGTCCCGATCCAGATATTCCCGTCCGGCCTTTCCTCGAAAGATGTAACCACCGTGCTCTCTACCCCACCCTCGTGAAAAACCCCGGTCAGCTTGCCGTCGAAAAGATTCAGATTCTTATCGTACTTATTGACCCCGCCCCTAAAAGTCCCTATCCAATAAATACCCTGATTATCGATATCGATACACCGGATAGCGCCGCTCGTCAGACTATGCGGATCTCCCTTTTCCGGCAGATAAGCCGCTGCCCGGCCAGTCCCCGGATCGTACACCCGCAGCCCTTCACCCGTCCCAACCCAAAGCACCCCGTCCTTGTCCGCCGCAATCGCGTTGATAGGCTCACCCGCCAGCACTCTGTCCGTCCCGCTCTCCTGCCCGTATGACACGATTCCGCTCAGGTCCCCCTTTATACGGCTCAGCCCCTTCCCCGTCCCAATCCAAAGATTGCCAATCCTGTCCTCCGCCAGGACCCGCACGTCATCGTCCGGCAGGCTGCCCGCATCCGATGAAAGATGCCTGAACTGCCTGAAACGTCGCACCGCCGCCTCATAAAGAAAAAGCCCCTTGTCCGTCCCAACCCAAACCCTGCCCCGGCTGTCCCCAAAAACACAATTCAGCGTTATCTTGTCGAAAGGATTGGATGCATATGGCAATAAATCCAGCCGCTCGATCCTGCCGGTCGCCGGATCCAGCACATACGGCGCCTCGAACTGCGCCAGCCAGATCTTCCCCTCCCCATCGCTGCAAATACTCCTTACCAGCGCACTCGGTGATAACACTCCACTATCCCCCAAAGGATAATTGATAAAAACATCCTTCCTCCTGTCATATAGACTCACCGCCCCGCCGCTCGTACCCACCCAGAGATTCCCAGCCTTATCCTCATGAAGTGCCAGTATTTCGTTTGCCCTCAGACTCGTCGCGTCCCCCGCCTTATGCCGGTACACGGTGAAATTGCTCCCGTCGTACTTGTTCAGCCCGTCATTGGTGGCAAACCACATCCAGCCATACCGGTCTTTTAAAATTGCACTGATTGAGTTGGAAAGAAGACCATCCCTGGTACCCAGAGAAGTAAATTTTACAGGGACCGACTGCCCCGACCCCGTCAGGACCAGTCCCGCTGCAAGCAACAATGATATGAATAACTTTCTCCACATGGAGCGCATCTAAGAAGGACAATTTAATCGAAAAATACCCGAATTGAACATTTGTGCTAGAAATATTATGATTTTGTGCCCACTTAACCTGCTGACCCAGATACATTTGCACAGATCGTTCAACACCTGTTCATCCCAGCCAGTAAATGATTGCAAGCCCACTCACCCGAATAATAACCTCCGGCTCATCCGCCGCCGCCGCGAATCCCGCCGCCGCAACCACCCCTTGCCCAACCCAGGTCCTGCTCATCGCCCGCGAAACCAACGAACAAAACCGCCTGACCGCCTACCTCAACAACATCTTCTCCGTCCTCCCCGCCCGCAACGGCCGGGACATGATCAAAACCCTCCAGTCCCACCCCATCCAGCTCGTCATAATCGATATCGGCCCCCACCCCTCCGAAGACCTCCAGCTCTGCACCGAGCTCAAAACATCCCCCGACTACGGTCACATCCCCATCCTCCTCCTGATGTCCCCCGGCAGCGCCCGCTTCCGGATCAAATATCTGAAATCAGGCGCTGACGCCCTGCTGGAAAAACCCTTCTCCCAAACCTGCCTCAAAGCCCAGGCCGCCAACCTCGTCGCCAACCGCATTCGCATAAAAGACTTCTTCGCCTCCTCCCAACCCGCAACAACACCTCAGCCAGACTGCTCCTTTACAAAAAAGCTCGAAGACCTCATCGCGAAAAACCTCTCCAACCCCTCCCTCGACGTCAACCTCCTCGCCCGCCTGATGAACATGAGCCGCCCCACCTTCTATCGTAAAGTCAACTCCACCTCCACCATTCCTCCCAATGAAATGATCAACACCGCCCGCCTCGAAAAAGCAGCCCGGCTCCTCTCCACCACCGGCCACGCCATCTCCGAAATCGCCGGCCTCGCCGGCTTCCACTCCCGCAGCGCCTTCGGCAAATCTTTCCAGAAACATTTCCGCCTCACCCCCACAGCATTCAGAAAGAATGCTTCCTGATTGTTCTCAACGGACCTTTCCGGCCCTTTCCATCTTCCACCAGTCGAAATCGAACAAATCACCTGCCTTACCCCTGAATACCAAAAATAAATCGTGCACTCCCATCACAGAGGTCAATCCTGCCCCGGCCATCGCCCATTCCCGCTTTCTTCCCTTTTTTACCCGGCAGGTCCCGGCCAACCGTCCTGAAACACTGTCCATCCGCACCTCGATCACCCCGCCCGACAACGCCGCCACCCTCGCCCCGAAATACCCTGCCCCACTCCCGAAATCGGCTCCCCGTAATTTTATATAGTCCCCATTATCGATGCCCGTAACATACATACCCCCAGTCATACTGTCCCTTACAGTCCTAACCCCCCAACCCCACGCCATCGTCTCGGCCTGCACCGTAACAAAAGCGTCCAGCCTCCCTGCCGGCCTGACTCCTTCTTCTCCCCACCAGGGCAATTCCGGAATAGTCCCGTCAGGGTTATACTGAAACTCCGCCACACATACCGAGCGCCGCTCATGGTGCTCACTCGTCAACTTATAATTCAATTGGTAATTGAAACCGAAAACATACGACCGGCCCTTATAATCGATAATACCCGGATGATTGCCGCTCGATTGACCATTGGGCTTCATGATATATCCCCTGAACTCCCATGGCCCGGCAGGACTTTCGCTAATAGCATAACCGATACCCTCCGGACAGCAGGTCGAAGCATACGCCATGTAATAATGACCATTCCGCTTATAAGCCCAGGGCCCCTCCTGGTAATGAAAAGGATCCTTCTGCCCCTTGACCTTCGCGATCGACGAGTCCTTGATCATCTCCCCCGAATAGGAAATCATATCCTTGTTTAACCTTACATACCAAAGATTGGGATTGCCCCAGTACAGATAAGCCTGCCCGTCCCCGTCGATAAATACGGTCGGGTCGATGCTGTCATGGTCGCCGTCGATCAAAGGCCTGCCCAACGGGTCCACGAAAGGCCCCAACGGGTTGTCCGCTACCAGCACCCCGATCCCCCTCCCCTGCAACGGACAATATAAATAGAACTTTCCGTCCCGCTCGATCACCTGCGGCGCCCAGGCCCCATTGTCGAAACCGCCCCAGCCCGAAACCGCCTTGTCCGCCCACCTGAAATTGTGAAGCGAAGCGATAGCGCCATGATCCGTCCAGTTGACCATATCCGTAGACGTATAACAAAGCCAGTCCTTCATCCGGAAACCGCCATATCCCACAGGAGCATTGTCCTCGTCATGACTCGTATACAGGTACACGGTATCGTGATACACCATCGGCGCTGGGTCCGCCGTAAACTTCGTTTGAATGATCGGATTCTGCGCACCTGCGTAGGCAGCCGGCAACAACGAAACAATCGCTGCAATGATTCTATTTTTCATAACTTGAATTTCCACCAGTCGAACGTAAAAAGCCCGCTCCCTTCCCCCGCAAAAACAAAAAATACGTCGTGCATCCCGACAACCCTTTTCACCTTACACGATACCATCTCCCACTTCCCTCCCGTCCCCTTCACCCGGCAGATTCCGATCTTCGCCCCACCTACACTATCCACACGTATCTCTATCTCACCCCCCGGACCCGCCGCGGCAACCCATGCACCGAATGAACGGGCGCCCTCTCGAAAATCCACATTTCGCACTTTTATATAGTCTCCCTCTTCGATCTCCGTAACGTAAACCCCGTTCAGGCTATCCGCCGCCGTCTCCACGCCGCTCTCCCACGCAATCGTCTCCGCCTCCACCTTCTCATAAGGATTTACACTCCCCGCCCCATCCCGGATTCCCGCCGAAGGAACAACCCGCCGTACCGAACCATCCGCCCGAAAACTCAGCTCATCCACACACACCGAACGATCGAATCCACCCCCGCCCGGTAACGCCCCATTGTGATAGAACAGATAAGTCTTTCCCTTGTAGTCCGCCACACCGGGATGATTCGTGAACGCTCCGCCTTTCCCGATTACTTCCATCACAGTATCCCCATATTTCCACGGCCCCACCGCCGTTGCCGCCGTACTATACGCCAGGTGCTCCGGCACCCCGCCCGCCGGATAAAACAAATAATACAACCCCGACCTCTTATACAACCACGGCCCCTCCTCATACGTGGTACACCGCTTTTCCGTACTGTTCACCGTTGCCCCGATCTTCCTGCCGAACCATTCCTTCTTTTCCGCTGGAACAGGCGCCGCCCGGTCGAAAGAAATCATATCCCCGCCCAGCTTCGCATACCACAAGTCCGGACTTCCCCAGGTCAGCCAGGGCTGCTTCGCCTCGTCGTAAATAACCGTAGGATTGATATTGCCTCCATCGCAGCCCTCCGTAACCAGCGGCTTTCCCAACACATCGCTGAAGGGACCGTTCGCCCTCCGCCCCACCCCGACGCCGATCACTTTCTTATGCGTACTCCTGTCGATCGCACTCACATACCAGTAATACTTACCCGAACCACCCCTGATACTGTGCGAAGCCAATCCATCGATCGACTCCGCCCAGGAAAACGTATTTTTCGCCCCCGCAATCCTGAGCCCGAACGCCTCCTCCGTCAACGGAACCTTCACCACACCCAAACCCTGGTCATACGACACCATATCCTCATTGAGCCTGATATAGTACAAATGTGGATTGCCCCAATACAGATAAGCCTGCCCGTCGTC